>NZ_JAMYPX010000020.1:0-114962 GCF_040320585.1 Mesorhizobium sp. M0663 | reverse complement strand
CCACCACCTATATAAACACCTTCTTGTTCGGCGGCCGCGTATTTTGTTTAAAACACACCGACTTCACGCACTGCGAGTCACCCACCCGCGGCCGGGCGTTTCCCCCCGCCGCACCACTTCCTGCCGGACTCCAGCTTAGCAAGGGGTGAATTGCAGTCATGGACCCCACTATCAAAGTCGTGCGATGCGCCGAGCCCGGCAGACTGGTGTTTGAGGAGCAGCAGGCACCAGGCGCTCCGTCCGAAGGCTGGGCACTGGTCAATGTCGCCTTTATCGGGATATGCGGAACCGACTATCACATCTTCGAGGGCAGGCATCCTTACCTCGCCTATCCACGCGTCATGGGCCATGAGGTTTCGGGAACGATCGCGGCAATCAACGCGCCCGTGCATATGGCGGTTGGAGAGCAAATCCTCGTCAATCCCTATCTTTCCTGCGGACATTGTGGCGCCTGCCGCCAGGGCAAGCCGAACTGCTGCATCGCGATTGAGGTGCTTGGCGTGCACCGTGACGGTGCCATGAGTGAGCAGATTCTCGTGCCGGCGCAGAACTTGATTCCAGCGGCCGGTCTGTCACCGGTCGAGGCGGCCACGGTCGAGTTTCTGGCCATTGGTGCTCACGCGGCGCAGGTCCATGGCGGGGCCGGGCATTCGCACCTTGGTTATCGGAGCCGGGCCGATCGGCCTCGGCACCGCGCTTTTTGCGCGCATAGCGCAACAGAACGTGACCGTCATGGACGTCGATGCCGAGCGGCTGGCCTTTGCCGCAAGGCAATTGGGCTTCCTGGTGATCGACGGGTCGAAGGGATCGATCATCGAAACGATAGCGGAGCGCACTGCGGGAACAGGTTTCGACGTCGTCTTCGACGCAACGGGAAACAGCCGTTCGATCCAGTCCGCCTTTGCCTATGTTGCCCATGGCGGCGTCATGGTGATGGTCAGCGTCGTGCCGGACGACATAACCTTCTCCGATCCAGAGTTCCACAAACGGGAAATGATGCTGATCGGCAGTCGCAACGCGACGCGTAGCGATTTCCAGCACGTCATTGCCTCGATCTGCGCTGGAAAAATACCAATCGACCAGCTCGTCACCCACCGCACCACCCTGCGCGACAGCCCACGCGATATTGCGATCTGGGCGCAGCAGAAGTCTGGTCTGATCAAGGCCATTATCGACGTAGGGGGATCTGGCTGACGTCGGCAACACAATCAAGATATGTCATCGCAGCCCTGGTGCTGCATCAGGAAGGGGGGAGTGGCTCGGTGACGCCAGGCTAAGCGTCGCGCTTGACACGTATTCGGCGTGGTTTTCCTCAGTGACAATTGTCCCTGCCGAACTGGTTTGGCGTTTCACTGATTGCAGCGGGCGCAGTTCTCGTCGCATACAAAGGTTGAAGCCGCGGAGCGACGATCCTTCCGGCACAAAACGTGTTCCATGCAAAGTCCACCGGCTATTCGCACCGCTTGAGTATTCGACGTCGCTATTCTATATGATGCGTGATGTTTGATGCGCGCCAAGGAGGGCGATATGAGAACCACACTGGCGATCGATGACGATGTCCTGGTCGCGGCCAAGGCCATGGCCCGGCAGCAGGATCGCAGCCTCGGCGAGGTCATCACCGATCTCGCACGGCGCTCGCTGCGCCGGCCTCAAGCCGGCGGCGAGCGTAACGGGATTCCTCTTCTGTCGCCTCGGCCGGACGCACCTCCTGTCACGCTTGAGACGGTCAATGCCTTGCGAGACGAACTGCTTTGACGTTCCTGCTCGATGTCAATGTGCTGGTCGCGCTGATCGATCCTGGCCACGTCGCCCATGACGACGCGCATGGCTGGTTCGAAGTGACCGGTAACGCCGCATGGGCTACGTGTCCCATCACCGAAAACAGCGTCCTGCGCATCGTCGGCAACCAAAGATATCCTAATTCTCCCGGTTCGCCCGCCATCGTTGCGCAAATCGTTACCAAGTTGCGGGCTCTGCACGGGCACAGCTTCTGGCCCGACGATGTGAGCCTGGTTGGCTCCGGCGACATCGATGCAGCGAAAATCCTGACCTCGGCACAGGTCACGGATACGTACCTTCTCGCGCTCGCCAAGGCGCGTGGCGGCCAACTTGCCAGCTTTGACCGCAAGCTGTCAGCGGCGGCCGTGAAGGGCGGGAAGTCTGCACTGCACCTGATTCCCACAAGGTAGACCGCCGGGCTCTTCGGTGCAGTCTGCCTTTCGATCTTCTTGGCTTTGAATTGAGGATTCCGCAACTTGTCGCGCTCAGCGCACTCCAGTGGATCGCGAGCGGCTATCTGACCATAGTTTGCGGGGCATTCATCTCTCCCCTGCGCGTTCGCGCTTGGACGCGCGGCGCTGACACTCGTCGCCGTCTCTGTCGCCGTAAGACGACAACCCGATCACACGATCATGTCACCCATCTCTTCCCCAGGCCCGCTGCCCATCTGGACAGTTCGGCCTTGCCCCAATTGCCCTTTCAGCTGAAACGATTAGGGCGGAAGGTCGCAAGCATGGGATGCGGATTGCCTGAGGCGATTTCTTTGGCAAGCAATTCGCCGACGATCAATCCAAGCGTGGCGCCGCTGTGGCTAAAGGCGACGTGAAGCCCGGCGACGGTCTCGACGGAGCCAAGCACCGGCTCGCCGTCGCCGGGGATAGGCTTCGGGCCGACAGCATAGGTAGCGAGTTGGAGCCGCGGATTGCCGTCGAGCACGGCACTGGCCTCGTCGAGCAGTCCTTTGATGGTCTTGTCGTGCACGGTGTAGGTGCCGTCCGGGTTGACCACGACTTCTTCCTCCGACCATGCCGAATCCAAAACAAATGCGCCATCCGGCGTCGGGCGCACCGCCACGCGCGGCGTATTCAGCACGGCACGGAGCTCGGTCTTGGTCGGCTTGGTCTTCAAAAGAAGTGAAATCGGCGTGGCGTCGGGGACATGGGCGCCGATCTCCGCAAGCATGACAGGCGTCGCTGGCCCAACGGCAAGGACCATTGCATCCGCCTTTATCGGCGCACCATCGGCAGTGACGACGCCACGCGCGCGACCACCTGTGGCATCTATCCGCACGCGTCCAGCGTCCTGGATAAGCTTGCCGCCGCGGGAGCGGAATTCATTGAGCAGCAGATCGATCAGGCAGGGCAGGTCGACCCATCCTTCGCCAGGATTGAAGATTGCGCCCTGCGGGGTGATTGCATTGGCATTGACGCCGGGCGTCATTGCACCAACTTCGGCAGGGCCGAGCAGAAGCGCGTCATAACCAATTTCCTGCTCCAGCTGGCAGATGGACGCGATCTGGTTCGCCTCATCATCCGCATCCCAGGTGAGGCCGCCGTCAAAGCGAAGCCACGACGCGGTTTCCGGCCTTGTGGCCGCCAGGGTCCGATAACGGTCGATGCCTGCAAGCCTCAAGCGGTGATAGGCAGTGTCGGCACGTCGCGCTGAGTTCAGCCAGGAAAGTGAACGGCCGGATGCACCGTTGGCCGGCGCGCCGTCATTGACAATGGTTACATCAAAGCCAAGACGAGCGAGGTGCAGCGCGGAAGAGGTGCCGAAGATGCCTGCGCCGACAACGACGACTTGGCGCGGTTTTGCAGATGCAGTCATAGGGAAATCCTTTTACGCAGAAGCCGGGCTGGGAGTTGTTGGATCGCTGCAGAGCGCGGCGGAACTAGTAGTCCGTTAGCTTCTTCATGTAGCGCCGGCCATCGAGCATCGGCCGGCCACGCAGGCCGGCCAGCTCATAGGCAAAACGCCATAGAGTGTCGAAAAAGACCAAGGGCACGAGATAGGGTTTGATGTCATCGGACATACCGCTGAGGTCGAGTTCCGCTCCATCTAGCACCAGGATGTTTTCCCGGCTTCCATGTTTGAAAAGGAAGTCGCGGGCGCGTTCGGATAGGCTCCGCGTTTCGTCCAAACCCAGCAAGACCACGAAGCAAGCATCCCGGTCCACCACCTCAAATGGGCCGTGAAAGAACTCGTTGGCGTGTATGGCCTGCGAGTCGTACCACTGCATCTCCATCAACACGCAGATGGCGTACGAATAGGCCGCACCATAGCTGGCACCGCTGGCCAGTGTGTAGATCGCATTGCGCGGCGCGAAACGGGGGGCGAAGGCCTGAAACCGGTCGGCATAGGTCCGGTGCGCACGCTCTATCGCCGGCTGAAGATGGCTCAGGCTCATCAGCACATCGGCAGTTAGCCCGGCATCCTCCCGAGCATCGATCAGGCCGGCGAGCAACATATAGAGCACGCCGTAGTTGCTGCAGGCTGAATCGATTACTTTGCCTGTCGTGTAGGAGGCCTGGTAGGCGACGGCGTGGTCAACCGCCCGCGCGAGGGGCGATATCTGGTCGAGCGTCATGCCGATTGTCGTTGCGCCTCGATCCTTTGCATGATTGGCCGCTCGCACAGTTTCGTGGGTGGTGCCGGTCTGCGAGCAAAGGACAACGAGCGCGTCGGGTCCCAGCCGTCGCGGGTCTCGGCAGACGAACTCATCCGCGTTGTAGATGTCGCAGGCGAATGTGCCGCTGTGACGGTCGACGAAGTATTTGCCTGCCATCATGATCGAGAGCGAGCCGCCGCACGCCACGAGGAATAGGTGCGAAAACTGCCTGCCCGCCGTAGCGGTCAGGGCGCGTTCAACGTCGGCGGGGAGGGCGAAAATCATGAGGTTCCTCTTCTCGTTGACAGAGCTTGGGCCGGCGCACAATTGACAATGGCGGGCCATTGTGCGAACGTTATCACACCCTTTAAACTGAAAGTCCTGCGATGGTCAAGATTGCCGCGATGGGCGACAACGTGGTCGATTGTTATCTCGCTCGCGGCGAGATGTATCCTGGCGGAAATTGCCTCAATGTCTCGGTCTATGTCAGCCGCTTCGGCGGGCAGTCGGCCTATGTTGGGGCGATCGGCAAAGGCCGGGCAGGGGACTTGATTCACGCCGCACTCAAGTCCGAGCGCGTGGACGTCACCCGATTGCGGCGCCTTGAAGGGCCGACCGCCTACTGCCTCATAGGTCACCGCAACGCCGATCGGATTTTCCTGGACTTCGATCTCGGCGTTTCGGTGTTTACGCCGACGCAAGAAGATCTGGATTTTCTCTCGGGCTTTCAGGCCGTCCACATCGGCCAGTCCAGCGGGTTAGACCCGTGGGTTGCCGCTGTATCGAGTAAGTCCCTGCTGTCTTACGACTTTTCTACGCGGCGGGCACCGGGACATCGACGCGAGATTGGGCCCTATTGCTATCTGGCTTCCGTCTCGGGTGACGGTCTCGACGACAACGAATTGGCCGCAATCGCAGCCGAACTCCTTGGATATGGTTCAAAGTGGGTCCTTGTGACTCGTGGCCGAGCCGGCGCGGTGCTTCACAGCGACACCGCCTCTTACCGCACCCAGGCGCGGCTGGTCGAACCAGTCGACACCCTGGGCGCGGGCGACACCTTCATCGCCAGAACGCTATTCGGCCTGCTTAAGGAAGAGGCGCCTCAAGACATTCTCGGCCAAGCCGCGGAGGCGGCGGCCGCTACCTGCCAGTACTACGGGGCGATCGGCCATGCGACAGCAATCGAGTTAGGAAAGATGACGCCGGAGATCCTTCGCGGAGCTCGGCACGCTCAAGACTGGAAAACCGTCTAGCAGCGAAATTCTCCGAAACAATTGACGCGAGAAATGGACAATGCTAGAGGAAATGATAACGTTCTCACCTATCTGACCAAAACGCCACCTAAAGAGCGTTTTGATGGATGAGTCGTCGAGTGGGACCGCAGGCCGACTTCGGCCAATCGTAAGAGGAGAAGACATGCAAACGAATTCGAGCAGGCGCCAATTTGTGAAATCCGGTCTGGCGCTGACGATCGCGCTGGTGACAGGACTTGGCACGTTGGCCGCATCAACGCAGGCAAAAGCGGCCGACAACCCCTACAACCTCATTGACCCGACGATGATCAGCGTCGGAACCATGGGCGATGCGAAACCCTATGTCTTCACCGACGCCAACGGCAACTTCACCGGCTTCGACGCTGAACTCTTCCGCGATGTGGCGCGCCGGCTCGGGTTCAAGGAGGAGCAGGTCGTTTTCACCGGCCAGGAATTCTCGGCGCTGCTGCCGTCGGTTGCCAACGGCCGCTTCGACGTCGCTGTCGCCGCCATCGGCACGACCGCGGAGCGCAAGAAGACCGTGGATTTTGGCGACGGCTATCTCGCCGGCTACCTGTCGATCATTTCGGCTGATCCGGCTCTGACGAGCAATGAGAGTACCGCCGGAAAGCGCATCGGCGTGATCCAGGGAACGCTGCAGGAAATCTATGCCGAGAAGAATCTGAAGGGCGACATCGTCAAATTCCCCGACAACAACACTGCGGTGGCGGCGCTGAATAACGGGACGATCGATGGCCATTTCACTGACTATGAGTCGGCCAAGCAGTATGTGGAGCGCTATAAGAACCTGAAGATAACAATGAATGTGCCGTCCTTCGATGCGCCGGCCGGGTTCGTGGTCAAGAAGGGCAACGATGCCTTCCGCGAGGCGCTCAACAAGGCGCTGCGCGAGGCCATGGACGATGGCACCTGGAAACGGCTGCATGAGAAGTGGTTCCCGGGCACTCCGATGCCGGATCAATATCTGCCCAAGAAGTAAATTCGCGCGTATTCATTTTCGTTTCCGGCCGGGCCCGTGAGCAACGGTGCCCGGCCGAGTTATAGATGGACTTGATATGAGCTGGTTCGATACCTTCGCCCGCAGCTTCCTTGATTTCCAGGCGATGGCAGAAGTTCTGCCAAATATGGTGATGGTCGGCCTCAAGAACACTTTGATCCTGGCCCTTGCCTCGACGTTTTTCGGGACGCTGATCGGTATCGTCCTCGCAGTCATGGGGATTTCAGAGAACCGGCCGCTGAAACTCCTTGCGCGGGTCTACACCGATATCTTCCGCGGGCTTCCTGCTATTGTCACGATCCTGATCATTGGCCAAGGCTTCGCGCGGTTGGGCCGAGATCTGTTCGGTCCATCGCCTTATCCGCTGGGCATTCTGGCGCTCAGCCTGATCGCCGGCGCCTATATCGGAGAGATTTTCCGCGCCGGCATTCAGAGCGTCGAGCGGGGCCAGATCGACGCCACCCGCACTCTCGGTATGACGTATGGCCAAGGCATGCGCCTGGTGGTGATCCCGCAAGGCATCCGCCGCGTCCTGCCTGCACTGGTCAACCAGTTCATTGGCAACGTCAAAGACTCCAGCCTGGTCTATTTCCTTGGTCTGCTCGCCTCCGAACGCGAACTGTTCCGCGTTGGCCAGGACCAGGCCGTGCTGACCGGCAACCTGTCGCCGCTGTTGCTGGCCGGCGTGTTCTATCTCGTGATCACGGTGCCGCTGACCCACCTCGTCAATTATATCGACGCGCGCATGCGCGTCGGCAAACGTATCACCGCTGTGCAGAGCGGCCTCAAGGAAGTCGCCGAGCTTGCCGAGGCGGTCGTGCCGGGCGCTGCGAAATTGCCCGCAGCGGCGCCCGCGCGCTTCAAGGGCGGTGGCATCGAGGTCAAGAACATCGACATGGCCTACGGCGCCGTCCAGGTGCTTCATGACGTCAGTCTGAAGGTCGAGCCCGGGACCGTCACCTGCCTCGTCGGTCCGTCCGGCTCGGGCAAGTCGACCTTGCTGCGTTGCCTCAACCGCCTCGTAGAGTGTCGAGCCGGTGACATTCTGCTCGATGGCGAAAGCATCTACAAACAGACCCCTGACCAACTCCGGCGGCGCGTCGGCATGGTTTTCCAGCAGTTCAATCTGTTTCCCGACCGCAGCGCCCTCGCCAACATCACCCTGGCGCTGCGCAAAGTTAAACGCATGTCGCGCGAGGAGGCTGAGAGCGCGGCCTTGGCGAGGCTGCATGAAGTCGGACTGCTGGAGCGCAAAGACCATCGGCCGGCCAATCTCTCGGGCGGGCAACAGCAGCGGGTGGCCATCGCGCGCGCCCTGGCTCTCGAACCCGAAATTATGCTGTTCGACGAAGTCACCAGCGCCCTCGATCCAGAATTGGTCAAAGGTGTCCTGAACTTGATGGCCGACCTCGGGCGGGGCGGGATGACGATGGTGGTCGTTACACACGAGATGAATTTCGCTCGCAAGGTCGCGAACCAGGTCGTGTTCATGGACGAGGGCCGGATCGTCGAGGCAGGCCGACCAGAAGACCTATTCGACAATCCGCAGAGCCCTCGTCTTCGACGCTTTCTGTCGGAGGTGCTGTGATTCAAATGGTGTGCGCAGCGGCGGGTTCTACGGTGTTCGGCCTTGCGGGGCGTGCCTAACTGCCGCTAGTTCGTCGCCACGACGTTGCATGGTCGGCGGGACTTGCTGGGTGACTCAAAGATCCAAAAACGCAACTATCATCGAAGTCGCTCGCCGGGCTGGAGTGAGCTCTGCCACGGCTGGGCGCGTGCTTGGTGACTACGGCTACAGCAGCCCCGAGGTTCAGGAGAAGGTGCGCGCCGCAGCAGTTGAGCTGGGCTACCGCCCCAATCGCCTTGCCAAAGGTCTGATCACCGGTAAAACGCAGACTATCGGCGTAGTGGTTGGCGACATCGAAAGCCCATTCTACGCCAGCGTGCTGCGCGGAATAGGGGATGTCGCGCGCCGCGGCGGCTTCGGGGTTATCGTTACGAACAGTGATGAAAATGCCGAACTCGAGCAAGAGGCGGTGCAACTGCTGCTGGAAAAGCAGGTCGACGGTTTAATTGTCTCATCGACCTTCGTGGACGAGCCGGATCACCTTCGTGAAGCAGTCGCGGCTCGCTGTCCCGTCGTGCAGTTCGACCGCATGATGGCGGGCCTGGAAACTGATTCAGTCGTGGTCGACAACGTTTCTGTAACGCATAGCAGCATCGCGGCGATGATAGCGGCCGGACACAGCCGCATCGGAATATTGGCGGAACTCGGGCCGGGCCAACGCGACGATGTTGGCTCGTTTGTGGCAAACGTTGATCTCTCCAGCGCTGATCTTCGCTACCATCATCCAAGCTGGCAGAGGCTATTGGGTTATCTCGAAGCCCATCGCGCCGCGGGCATTACGCCGGATCCGCAATTGATCCGTCGCGTGGCGCTCTATTCTAGCGAGGCAGCCCGCAAGGAGGCGCTCGATCTGCTGACAATGCGCAATGCACCGTCCGCTCTGTTTACGGCCGATGGTGTGATGTCGACAGGGGTTCTGGAGGCCATTTCCGCATTGAAGCTTGCGATTCCAGGAGACGTTTCGCTGCTCTGCTTCGACGATCTCGACTGGATGCAGTTCGTGGCCCAGGGTATCACAGCCATCGCGCAGCCGGCACATTTGATTGGAGCGGCGGCAGCGGAGCTTCTCTTGAAGAGGCTGGCGGAGGCCACGTTACCTTTCGAGCACCGTGTCCTTGCGGCCCGCTTGGTGGAGCGCAATTCAATTGCGGTTTATCTCACCCGCGAGCCCGTCTGATCCGGCCGCAACGGTCTATAGCTGGGGCTGAATTGCAACCCCTCTCTATATCGAGGTCGATGCCATACAGGGATATTGACCTGCCGTATGTTTCTTCGCTTGCCTACACGCCATCGGCCATCTGCGGCTCGGCTCGGCTGAATGACAGCCCACCGCGGAACGCTGGATTTCAAAGAGGAATGTGTTCGGCGTGGTTCGGCCGACTATGTCCAGGATCACGGTTTTGATCCGCTATTGCGTGCAACAGTCCTAGCATGCTGCCGGGCGCAGGCCCCTTCAGGAATTTGAGTAGTCCTGAAACGCTGGTTCGCGCCGCCTCATCCAATAGGAGTATGCTCGCCGATGGCCCAAAGGAGATCTCGTGCAACCAGGGCCATTTGCATGCTCCAAGATGCGTTCTGCTCGGGCGCCAACGACAAGCAGGGGGCTACAAGATGCCGTACCCATTCAGGTTTTCCCTTCCCCGAGAATGTGTCGAAGAAAGGTGTTTCGGAACGCCTGGCTCAGCTTCTTAAAGGCATTCTAGTGGATCGAGAGCTATCCGCCGACTCCGCCCGTCGGAGAAAGGGATGATAGACTGTGCCGCGTTCGTCTTGGATGCGATTGGAATACGGCATGTACACAACCATCAATACCCTCGTGCGAACGATCAACGGCGGACGGCAGGTCTCGTGATACAGCGGATGGTTCGTCTACAGGACGAGAGGACGTTTTCGGGCCGATATCGACGACCATGATCTCCGGCGACACGCCGAAGCGCACCGGCAGCCATGATACGCCCAAACCCCCGGATACGATCATGTGCCTCCCACCCTCGACGACATGCCCATAAGCGAAGCGCTGTCCGTAGGCTGAATTGATGATGGGGGGGCCAACGAATGGCAAGCGCACCTGTCCGCCATGTGTATGGCCGCATAACGTCAGGCTGACACGGTCAGGGACAGTAATGAAGATGTCCGGTTCATGCGCAAGGAGCAATATCGGATTGCCGTGGTTGGGTATTCCGGCCATTGTTCCAGGCAGATCGTCGACGCCCTTGTACACGCCGCGAGAAAACTGCATGGCCCACTGGTCGCCAAGACCCGCGAGCCAGAATGCTGGGCCATCCTGCTGACGGATAAGCGTGGCGGTGTTCTCGAGGACCGGAATGCCATTGTCGACGAGGGCTCTGCGGACACTATCGACACCGTGCCACCAGTCGTGGTTGCCGAGAATGGCGTGGCAGCCGAGTGGCGCCGAAAGTTTCGAAAGAGAATTCCCCCAAACAGTGTCGGGCACGATCCCGGTGGCATAGCGTGGCAGCACGCCCATCACGTAGTCGCCAAGGAGAAGGATGATGTCGGGCTGCAGGCTATTCGAAACACCAACGATCTCGTCGATCCTGGAAACCGGCATCCAAGGCTCGCAGGCATGGATGTCAGCGACCACGACGATGCGCAGGGGCTTGGCAGTGGTCGGCCAGCGCGGCGGAAGGAGCTTGTAGTGCGTGACACTCAGTCGAAACCGAGGCTCAATCGCGATGGCATAACTCGCCAGACCGAATGCCGCGAGCGACACGGCGCCAAAGAGCTTCAGGAATGAGCGCCGCGACGTCAGCACTTGTATTTCCCAGCACAACGAGGTCGGTTTTAGAGATCGCCACGAATTCAGTTGCGGCAGCCTGGACCAAATCAACCGCGTGAGAGGCCTCGCGGGCTCAATAGTTTCCCAAATTGGCGTCACCTGCAAGCATTGGTCTTTATTGCGCAGGGAAGGGAGCTCGGGCTAGGACCCGTCAACTGCTCCGAATTGCCACTGATCTCGGGCGGATGGTGCAGTTCCATTCCGGATGAATGCGTCGCCTTAGATGGCGAGCGCCTCCATCTCGACATCGTTCATTTGATACCTTTCGTCGGTCGCGGAATCGACCGCGCGCCCGCTTCGGGTCCGCTTGGTTGTCGTGACTGCGATCAGCTCGACCAGGGCCACGCGATTGAGGAGGCGCCGTCCGCGCCAGCTTTGCGTGATGCGGCAGAACAGGGGTGTTCGATGTTGCGCCACGTCGATGTGCCCGTCGGATGGTGATGCAATGTGGAGCGCAAGGCCTGTCTCGCGAGTGAGTTGTTGCAGTTCGACCTTCCACAACCGGCTATGGTCATCCAGCTTCGAGCCGACCGCTTCCCGCCTTTGACCTATCGCCTCGACAAGATTGCGGCGCTCTCGAGTTGAAGCCGGAGGGCGAACTTTCGTCGGCTGCAAACCGGCTTCTTACCGCTCTCGCAGTGTTTCCTGCTTGTATCGCATCATTGGCGAGAGAAAGTAGCTGATGATGCTGCGCATGCCAGTCTGGGATGTTCATTCGGACCCGAAGCTTGGTAACTCCAGTCTCCTCGGTTCGGTCCGAATGGACAACCTGCGCAAAGCTCACAACTAGAGCGGTTCCATCCCGATGGCATCGGGATGGAACCGCATCTCTTTTGCTTGAGCAGATCATCGCCGAAAACCGGGCTCCCGCCTTTGGTACGCTGACTTCGGTTCGGCACCATGGCTTTGAGGTGCTGTTCATCCAGTCCTTATTTGGCCATGGCAGCCCCGCGTAGTCCTTCAGGTCACATAGAACGAGGCTGCGCTGAGCGACAGATGTGGGGAAAGGCTGGCGAACTGTATTTGAGATGCGCCGCCGGCCCCGTCACTGTCGAAAGAGAGCGCCCCGGTTGCACTGTCGTAGATGATGTGATCGGAGCTGTCATGCGCGGCTGCACCAATAAAGAAAGCTTTGGATGGAAGCCCTCCCGGCTGAAGCCCGGCAAAAACGGTATCGCTGAGATGGAACGTATCCTGGGAGCGCTTGAAGTCGGTGATCTTGTCGACATTACCGGCTCCAAGAGCAGTATTGAACGAGAAGGCATCGTGGCCTCCGTAGCCGGTCAAGACGTCGGCGCCGAGGCCGCCGTTAATGACATTGTTGCCGGCATTGCCCTGGATGGTCTGGGCGAACTCGTTGCCGGCGAGGGTCATTGCTTTCGTGCCTGACGCGTTATTGGTAGCGAGGAGCTCGATCTCCGAGCCGGCGGAAAGCGCATAGCTCACCGAGGCGAGCACACTGTCGTTGCCGCCGCCCACCGCCTCAACCACCTTCTCGTTGGCATTATCGACATAATAGGTGTCGTTGCCGCCATAGCCAATCATCGTGTGGCCGCTGGTTCCGTGTAATACATCGGCGTCGCTGGTGCCGTACAAGGTGCCATCGCTGGTGCTGCCGGAAGAAGGAACCGTCCCGGTGCCAGACACGGGCTCGGTCCCGGTCGAGCCAGTGATTGGGGGAGTGACGTTGGCACCCGTCACCGTGTCACCGCTGCCTGCCTTCTGGTAAAGCTGAATCTGATCGACTTGCATCTGCATCGACGAAGGAGTCGAACCATCCAGAGCCGTATGCCATCCGGTCACGTTCGAATTCGCGACCCCATTGTTCATGATCAATTCCATCGGTTCATCCGGGATCGGCGCCTGTGCGCTGGTCACTTGCGCCATCTGATGCCCGTCGAGATACCAGGTGATCGATTGACCGGGCACCCAGTTGATGCCGTACGTGTGGAAGCCGGCCGTGAGGTCGGTCCCCGTATCAATGCTGTTTCCTACCCACCCTGACGGCGAGTGGAGGTGCCAGGAGAACATCTGGTCCGCCGGCCCCGAACCGGTAAATCCGCCCTCCTGCATGTCGATCTCGAAATTGTCGCCGCTGCTGCCGGCGCCATGGCCGGGCAACAGCCAAAGGGCCGGCCATGCGCCATCGCCGCTTGGCGCCTTCATGCTGATCTGAAGGTAGCCGCCATTGAATTCGAAGTTGCCGTAGCTGCTGACCGCGCCGGACGTGACAGGGTATGTCTGTGTGGTCCCCTGATTTATGCCGCTGATGGGCTGCTTGATCGCCGTGAGATCCAAGGCCCCGTTGCTCACGGAGACTTGGCTCGGCACATCGTAGTCGGCATAATATTGCGAGCCTGCGTTGCTTCCTCCTGATCCATTGCTATTCCATGGCCAGCCATTGGCGGCATTGCTGGTGATGTAGGTATGCCAGTCGCTGTCGAGCGCCGTACCGGAGAAGTTTTCCTCGAAGACGAGATCGCTAGAGGCAAAGCCTGCGGGGGCGGAAAGAGTCATTCAGTGATCCTCTTTGGTGTTGAAAACAGGGAATTCCACTGCCGCGCATCGCCAAGGCGCGCGGCAGATCGCATGCTCGCAGTTGGGCACTGCGAACGGAGTTTCAAAGTAGCGGAGATTTGGAAGTCCTCGCCCGGACATTATTGTCGAGCAAGCTGAACGTTGAACTCGCCATCCGAAGACGAATTTTGTCGAGGGTGCTGCCGCGCACGCAAGCTGTTCGGCGGTTCCAGCCGCAGCCAAATTGAAGTCGAGCGCAGCTCTTCCGGCACCGCCGAGCTGTTTAGTAAAAACACGGTGTATCCTTGGTTAGTTGTGTTTTTTTGTTGTAATTACGCCTGCGCCCTAAGTAAAACGCAGGCATTTCCGCTCGTTGGACTTATCCCGCTTACCGTCTTATACTATCAGGAAGTGATTAATCCGAGGACGATGTATCGAGCTAACACGAGCTTACTGCCATTTGCGGCGAGAATGAGGCTCAGTGAGAACTTATTAACACATTCTAATGTAGGACGTGTGTCGAACGGCCGCACCGAAGCGCCCTTCCGGACGTCCTACCAAAACCGTGTCCGTCGGCTGAAATGTTGCGCCGGTTTGAGCGCATGTGTTCGCGGGGTCGTTCGCATGTGAGGTCGTCGACAAGGATGGCCGGGATGTCTTCCGAGTTGCGTGGCGGACGAGCCGTCGAACCTATGGCTGGCGCTGCCGGTCCGATGTTCGACCGTGCCGTTTGCGCGGCCGATGCAGTCTCTACACGTATTGCTGAGGGATCTCGCCAGCGCCACGGCGGCGATGTCCCACATGATCTGCCTTCAATGATCGAAGGTGAGAGCTGGCCCTGCTATCGAGTGCAGGCCCTACAGCGCCGACAGGCCGTTCAATCGAAACGCCAGCGTGCCTGCATGTAACGCGCCGAACCTGCAACCGCATCCAGGGGAAGTGCGATCGCTTAAGCGGCTTGTTGAAGTGGCTGATACTTGACCCCTATGGCGCGGCGCGTTCTCGCCGCGTGGCGCCTGCCACGAGTCTGAACCGCGCAGCCAGTGGCCAAAGCTCCACCTGGGGCACAGTCGATTAGCGTGCTCTTTTGCTGCATGGTCGTCTATGCAGGTTGACCGTCGTTCAGAACGCAAAGCCGACAATGCGGCATCGCTTGTCCCTGATCGGCGAAAATTTCTGCCAGTCAGCCTCGCTGTGGGCCGAGAGGAGTTGGATTCCCATGAGCTACCTCAGATGGGCCGCGTGCCTTACGGGACCTCCCCGGAAGCTTCGCCGCCGGCGGCTTGACGCCATCGAGAGTGTCGTTACATTTGTAATGGCTAGGTTTTGTTTTTATCCGGTTGCGCCCACTGAGATGCGCGGTTCGCATGTAGCGTGTAGCCCCGAGGCAACGGAGGAACCCTGAGCGACCTCAAGACCGGTGCGGCTCCCTAACATTCGTCCATTCCCGAAATGTGAAGTGCGATCGACAGGACGACTTAGGATCCCCTTCTGGACCTGGCCTTGTGGCCATGCAGCGACCTCGATCGCTGGTCGATTTCAAGCCAAAAGAAACTATTAGTAACACCGAAATATTTGAGGCAACTTAATCTGGCTCAACCACAAAAGATGGCAGAGATGATGTCAAGTAATGACCTCTATACCGGAATAGATTATGCCGCTGCTAATCCGACTTGGCATGACGAAGATGGCGGTGTTAAGGCCGAGAACATCGCCAAGATCGTGCGCGCCAACAACATCAGTTGCCAGAAAATCGTCGATACAGGTTGTGGGACGGGAGGCGTTCTGGATGCTCTTCTTCGGCATGATATCTTCCGTGATTCAACAGCCATCGGCTACGATATCGCTCCCTACGCTATAAATTTGGCCAAACACCGAGAAAAAAACAACCTCAAATTTCACTGCGGCGACTTCTTTCAGACCGGCGAGAATTGCGATCTTCTTTTGTGCATCGATGTTTTCGAGCACGTTGATGATTATATTGGCTTCCTTCGAAGACTAAGAGGACGATCAAGATACTATACTTTTCATATTCCACTTGACATGAATGTCGTAGGACTTCTACGTGGTCAGCATCTTAAGCAACGCAAGGAGGTTGGTCACCTGCATTACTTTGATCAGGCAACGGCGCTAGCGACTCTGCGCGACACAGATTTTAAAATTATTGACGCACAGTACACTAGGACCGCGGAAGATATTCTGCAGATCCATCCCGAATGGAGAACCACTACAGCCATCCTCGGTAATGCCGCCCGAGGCATTGTCCGGACTATGGCCGGAGAGGACCTGTCGGTGCGCTTACTCGGCGGCGCCTCGTTGATCGTCCTCACGAGCTGAGGTGGTGTTCGTGCGCGTCGAGCGCGAACCGACCTTTGTGTGCTGGAGGCTCACGAAGGTGAAAGTTGCAGTGCCCGGGAAGTGTCAAAATGCTGTCACCCGCAGGGCCGGGCAAATCTCCCATATTTTTAACGTCGATCTCCGTCCAGCGAGAAGCTTCGAAACCTGATTCCGAGCTGCTTGAGCTGCCCTACCCCGGGAACCTCTGCCGCCGGGTGCACGAGCCCCAGGATGGAGTCGGATCGGAAGGGTAGGGGGACGTGCAGGGCCTCTCCTGCCCGGAGCATGCAACTGACAAGCTGCGAGGGCACCGGGACGGCACGCAGTGTTCTGCCTTGTGACGCGGCGATCTCGTTCATGAGCCGTCGGAACGGCACCGGTTCGGGGTTGGCCAGCCCTACCGGTTCCGGCAGGGGCATGTCCGACTCGGCAATACGCACCATGGCGGCTGCCATGTCTGCCTCATGCACGGTGAACTGATGGGAGCGCGCCCCGATGAGAGGTGTAACCGGCAGTTTGGTGAGTTTGCGCAGCGCGCCGGCCATCCCGGCCCAACCGGGGCCGTAAACCAGTCCGAGGCGGGTGGAGACGCCTCCCAGACTGCTGGCTGTGCGCTCACACGCCAGCTTGGCCTGGCCGTACAACTGTCGGGTTCCCTTGTAAGCGGACATCGAGGAGATGAAAATGACCCGGCGAACCCCTGCGTCGGCGGCATTGCGGAGGAGGTGCTGCGAGCCGGACACATTGACACCCCATACATCGCCGGCACTGATGAGACTCAGGTCCCATGCACTATGTATGAGCACATCTAGGTCGCTGAATGCGGGCCCCGACGGCGGGCGCTTAATCTCATATGGGCGCCATTCGGCGACGCCGGCCATTGCGGCGGCAGATGCGGAGGTCGCCCGGTTCGGGCGGGCGAACGCGATGACCTCATGCCCTTGCTGGGCGAAGGTAGCACGCAGGATGGACCCGACATACCCAGTCGCTCCGGTGATGCCGACCCGCATTGATGCTCACCCCGTCAGTTCCATCGCCTCGCAGGCGATGCGATGAGAATTGGCCATCACAGTCAGCGTAAAGGTAGTCGCCGGAACATTTGGGAAAACCGAACCGTCGATAAGATGAATCCGGTCCCAACGCGCCAGCCGCCCGACGCGGTCTGTCGTCGCACTCCGGGCGTCCCGCTCACTAGCGTGGGGAAAGCTGCCGCCAAAGTGGTAGCTCTTGGCCCCACCCGACCACAGCATTTGCGACGTGACCGGCCACAAATCAAGGTAAGGTGCTGCCCTATAGATGCGCTTTATTACGTCAGGCAGCGTCGGAGGCACGTCTTTGCCCCTGACGCTGGTCTCGCTGAACCCCTCGGAAGTAAGGGTAATCCGGGGTAGCTCATCAGGAGCTGCGGGCACCTGGGCTGTGATCCGTATCTTGGGTGACGCCCAGGATGGCAAATAGCCGAGGCCTACCGTCAATCGGCTCAGCAGCCGATCTGTCGCGAAGGCGGCGGCGGGATGTTGGAGGAAGCCGGGCAGCGCATCGTAGTATGCGTGGTTGAACGGGTAAAAGTGAACCTGTGAGACGTCGAAGCCTTCGTCGTCCCGGCCGATGACCATGTTGAACTGGTTGAGTGTGAACTCGCGCCTTGTACGTGGGTCGGGAGTCGGCTTCACGGACATCATTGGAAGAACGAACTGAGCCGATTCCGAAAGATGGACCGGCTGGTCCGATCCGAGCGAGCCCAGGATCAGCCGAGTGGTGCCGATAGCTCCGCAACCCACGAAGACCCGGTCGGCTGCGAATCGCTGGATCCGGCCGCTGGATAGCTCCCGAGCCTCCACGACTGCCGTGTCGGCCTCCTGGCCGACTCGAACCGCGAGCAGCCCGCTGTGGTAGTCGATCCTCCCGCTGCGCCTGAAGCGGTCGAAGCTGTGCGAGGCCGAGTAGATCAGCGACCGCGGGCACCCAGTCATGCACAGGCCGCAGGGCTGGCATTCGGGCGCCGAGAAGGCGAGCCGCGCGCGCCCTATGGTTATTCCGGTGGAGCGTACACGATCGCGGTGCCGGTCGTAGTTGGCCAGCACCATCTGCGTCCGCGGTGCCAGCGGCGGAAGCGGGTGCGGAGATCCGATGAGCGGAAACCACTCATCGAGATCGTCGGACTCTCCGGCGAACGGAATGTGACCAAGGATCGTCCGATAGTGCTCTTCCATATCCGAGAAACCGAACGGCCATCTCTTGAATGTGGCAGCGCTGAAGGGCATGATCTGGGCCCCCCAGACGTTGCTGAACCCTCCGTAGGCGCATGAGATCACAGCAGAGTTGACTCTACCCTGGGAGTGGACTCCGTCGAGTTGGCCCTTGTTGACAAACGGAAAATCGGATCCGTAGCTTCTCTTTTCAGGGAGCGAATCCGACTGTACGCGCTTGGGTTGCAATCCGATCCGGCGGACGTCCTCCTCATCCCAGTCGCCGACACGCAGCTTGGACAGCCTGGAGATTACCTCTTGCGTCTGGACGTCCAGCACGGTGCCCGGATCGAACACAGTTATCTTCTCGTCAGACTTCCCGGACAGCGCCAACACGGCGGCGGCTGCAGCCGGACCCGAACCAATGATTATCGAAGAAGGCATTCACTTCTCTCGCCCATTGGCTCGCGCGGCTGTGTTAAATACCTGCCTGGTGGCCTGTCGGCGCTGCCGGCGCAATCGCCGCGCCCGCTCGACATGACCGGCGGCGTGGCCTGCCGCGGCCAGACCTATGCCAATGATTATGGCCGAGGACCGGACCAGCCCGTGGGGGTCACCCTTGGCGGCTTGCCAAATCCCTCGCGGTACGCCCTTGGTCAGCGCGTACCAGACGAAGCGGGTTTCCGCACCCAGAGTTGCGGCGTCGCCCATCTGGGCAAGAGCCTCGATCTTCCCCTTGTTGACGAAGAAGCAGCGGCGCCAGAAGTACTTCCAACTCGGCCGTGAGGCGGGTACAAAGTGGCGGACGGTCGCTGCCGGTTCGTAGATGACAGCCTCACTACCCTTGATCTGCGCCACGCGGTGGCACATGTCCATGTCGTCGTGATTGTCGGAGTGGAACCCTCCCACCTGCTCAAGGAGGGTTCGCCGCACCGACATGTTGGCACCTATAAGATGAGCCAAGGGGCCTCGGCTTGTCGGAAGACCGTCATAAGCGCATCCGAACACCCAGTCGAACTGCACGGGAAACCAGGCCGGGCGGCTAGACTCGAAAACCGGTAGGGGGCGCCCGCCGACGGCGCCGATGCGCTCATCCCGGTACGGGTCTGTGAGAATCCCGAGCCAGTCCTTGTCGGCCGCTGCATCGTCATCCAAGAACGCCAGAATGTCTCCCGCAGCTGTCTCGGCTGCCGTGTTTCGGGCCGACCCCAGGTGCCCGTCGTACTTGTTCTGGATCACCCGTATCGGAGGGGTGGATGCGGCGAAGCCAGCCCAGTACGCGGCACAACGGTGAAACAGGATTTCATTGTGGTCGATGCATACGATGATCTCGCAGGGTTGCAAGGTCTGCTCCTGAACCGAGGCCACCGACTGAAGCATCAGCTCCCATCTGTCCTCGGTGTAGGCACAGATAATCACCGAGATCGTGGGGGGGCGCGGGACCTGCCGGCGTTCGCTGGTGACGCCATGCTCGGTCTGCCCGGTTTTCGATCCAGGCTGACCGGTTGTGGCAACGGCAACGTCATTACCGCGGCGGGCGAAACCGATACTTAGGTTCCGGACGTGGCCCCGCTGGCCAACGCCAATCGGCGTACAGGATTGCGCAAGCATCAGAATACGCATCTAGGAATTCTCCCGACTTGAACTGCCAATGTCTGCCCCAAGCTCTTCGATAGACGATGCGATAAAGCCAGACTTCCACGCGCTGGATTCGGCTTACCCGGAAGCCGGCTCTCAGCATAAAGAAACCACGAGGGCCGAGGTTTGCGCCACAGAGGCTCGAGGCGGCCGCCGACGCCAAGCACGCGCGGGTCGGCGTAGGGCATCAGCAACTCGTCCAGCCAGCGCTCATCGGCGATCGCATCGTCATCGAGAAACGCCACGACCGGCGCGGGCGCCAATCCGGCTCCCGTCGTGCGACCGCCGCACAGTCCACGCACGTTGGTATTAGGTGTGACGACGACACCCTCGATCTCGCGCCGGGCGCGCTCCAAGAGCGCCTCATCGTTGTCGACGACGAGGACGATCTCGCGGGCCGGGCAGGTCTGGCGGCGCACCGACGCGATGGCCGCGTTCAAATCGTCCCAGCGATCGAGTGTGTCGGCGCAGATCACGACGGAGGCTTCGGTCATGGCAACTGCCGGCTGGTGTCTGAGGCCGGGCTGGTTTCGCGTGTCTGCGTCGCCCGAGCCGTGGCGGCTTTGAGGATGTTCCAGAGCGGACCTCCGTCGTTGTGAATATCGAACTTGTCATATTCGTCGACGGGATAGCGTCCGCTGTCCTGCCGCGACACCAGCCGCCACACCATCCAGCCGGCGCAGTTGCGCTCGCGCGTCAGCGTGTCGAGCCACATCGCGTAAGCCTGGGCAAAGTTCTGATTGGAGCGGGCATAGCCGAACTCCTCCAGAAGCACCGGCTTGCCGGCGCGAACTGCCAACCGGCAGAACTCGGTGATCAAGCTGTCGAACTGCTGGACGGTGAGCTTGTAATAGAGCGGGTAGCCGTGCCAGGTCCCGAAATCGAGAGTCGGGATCGTCAGATCCGATAGCTTCGACTCGACGTTAGCGTGCCCTGAGGTGACGAGATGGTTCGGATCGAGCGACTTCACGTAAGCCGTCATTTCGGTGGTCCAAGCCAATCGTAAGGCCTCCGGCTGCGCATTGCCTTCGTTCATTAGCTCCCAGGCCATGATGGTCGGATCATCCCGGTAGGCGAGCCCGGTGAGCGGGTTGACTCGCTGCACGATGTGGCTGACCCAGGTCCTGTAGTCGCGCTTCGTGCGCGGATCCTGGAAGAAAAACTCCGACTTCTCTTTGCTGAGGTCGGTGTCGTACTGGCTCTGCACGCCTGGGGCGTCCCGGCTCCCATACCAGGCCCGCATCTGCTGGGCGCCGCCTGTGAAGGCCCAGAAATCCAGGACGGCGATGATCAGCCTCAGGCGTCGCTTGCCGGCCTCGGCGATGAGGAAATCAACCTTCTGCATGCCGTCGGCGCCGTCATTGATCGCCATCCTGTTTTGGCTCGGGTCCCAGTAGAGCAGGTACGTGCCCTTGACCGCGAGATTGCTGGCTTCGCCTTCAAGCCGCCAATCCCAGATCGTAGGCTTGCTTCCGTCGAGCGACCCGATCACCGGCTGGAGGAAGGTGCGGACCACATTGGCGCCCATCGCCACCGCGTCATCGAGAACGCGGGTGACCTCATCCGGCGACCCGTAGGTCAGATAGTGGTTGTTTACGCCAGTCACGAAGAAGGGCTTGCCGTCCAAGGTGAAGTTCGTTCCGGAAGTCTTGATGAAGGACGTTGCCGACGGGTCATCCGCGGCGCTCACGACTGCCGGAACGGACAGCAACGCGCACACCAGCACCCGCAGTCCGGCGTTGCGCAGCCTATTTTTCACTCGTTGCCAGCCAACAATCACCCGGGCATGTGGCTCTCGCCGGGCGCCGAGTGCAACAGCCCCGAGGGATTACCTCCTCTGACCTCGCACAGCCCGGGCGTCGTTCGGGCATAGTGGTGCTTGGCCGATTCCGGTCGCTCGAGTATGGACCCGTGCTGTCAGACATCGCTCCCAACCAAGAGTTCGGCTCCTCTTATTGGCGAGTCCCCGCGGTAGTAATAGGTGGGAAATATTCTCGCGCTGTGACACGCGCCATCGCTTTCCATCTACCTCCCTGGCCCGCGGGCCCGCGGCGGAGTCTTGGTAAGGCGGATCGCCGCAGGCGGTTCTCGTCAAGCTGTGAGCCGGCGTCCTTTTGAAATCCGCGGTCAGAACAACAATGCGCATTTGCCTGAGTCTCGATCCATCGCGGCTACTTCGGTGGCACCTCTGGCTGGCAGAAGCGCTTGCTGAAGTGCCCGGCAACGAGGTCTCCTGCGCTTTGGCGGCCGGTCGCCGCCCGCTGCCGTTGACCTGCCGTCTGCTGCTCGAACTCGAACGACTGGTCTATGGCTTTCGCGGGAACGGCGCCACTGACTCCGTCGAGGCGGCGCTGCGGTCCCTGCCGCCGCCTCCGTCCGACCAAGTGGACGTGGTGATCGATTTGAGCGGAGAGGAGACGCGCCCGGCGGGGCTGCGGGTGCTGACGCCGCTCTTCAACGGCGTACCCGGCGAGATCGGCGTCATGGCGGCCGTGGCGAATGATCAGGACCTTCTCGTCGACCTGCACGACACGGCGCGCCCGTTGCGGCCGTGGATGGCCCGTCCGGCCAGTGTAGACCGTGGAGTGTTCTCAGCGAGTCTAGACAGCGTCCTCTCCTGCGCTGTGCTGCTGATCCTCAAAGCCTTGCGCGAGGAAACCGGTTCAGCTGCGTCCGGTGTCCCCGGTTCACGGACGGCCGTGCCTTCACTTGGCGCATCCTCGGCCCTTGCAAGGGCGACCGGCACGGTGGCATCGAAAGCGATCAGGTTTTTGGACGTCCTGGCAAGAGGCGGCAGGATGTGGGGGGTTGGCTGGCGCTTCGATGAATCGGCGAGCCTGCTCGACAAAGGCGAAGCAACCTTCTCGGTGCTCACCGGAAGCACCGACAGCTACCTTGCCGACCCGTTCCCGTTCCGGCGCCAGGGGCAGGATTTCATTTTTGTCGAACAGTACCTCTACTCGAAGAACCGGGGGTGCATTGCGGTCGTGGCAGCGGACCGGGACGGGACCGTCGGCGCACCCCAGATCGTCTTGGAGGAACCGCATCACCTCTCATACCCGTTCGTGTTCGAGCAGGACGGGCAGATCTGGATGATCCCCGAATCGGGGACGGCCAGGAATGTTAGCCTCTACAGGGCAGTGGAATTCCCTTACCGGTGGACGCGGGAGGCCTGCCTCATCGAGGGGATCGAGGGCTACGATACCACGCCTCTCTGCCATGAGGGCGGCTTTTGGTTTTTCGTCAGCCCAAGGCGGTGGAGGTCCACGTCTTGGGATGTCCTCAGCCTCTACCGTGCCGAGAGCCTGACCGGGTCTTGGACGCCCCATGCCGCCAACCCGGTCCTGATCGATGCCAGGCTCAGCCGCCCCGCAGGCGCCGTCATCCGACACGGCGGACGCACGCTACGCCCGGTCCAAGACTGCGCGCGCGGCTATGGCAGCGCGGTGACGTTCTGCCAGATCGATGCGCTCGGGGCGTCGGAGTTTGCCCAGACCCCGGTCGGTCGCATTTGGTCCGGAGCGTTGGGGTGTCACACCTACAACCGCCGGTCTGGCTTGGAGGTGATCGACCTGTTCGGGCATATCCGGGGTTTGCGAGAGGTCACGACCTCCTATCGTTTGCTGGTACCCGACGCGCCGGTCTCGGGACCGCGTGGGCAGTCCCTCTCTTGGGCGGTCTCGTCCGGGTCAGCCACCCGTAGCCAGGTGGTCGAGCGCAAGGTACCCCGCCTGAGAAGGGCCGGGCGCGCCCGACCCTTCTCGGGCACAGAATAAGCTCGGAAATCACGGCCGAGTGAAGGAGCGAGCCCACCTGCACATTGCAGCTTCTGGCCAGTGGCAATGTCAGCGTTGTCTGGACGTTCATTTCTTCGCGCCGACGACCTTCGCTGCCTTCTGCACGGCTCGCTCAGTAGAAATTGTCGCTTGTGAGCTAGTGCCGGCCGCGGGTCGATGGATGTCCTCGCTGGCGTTGAAGGTGGCCCCAGAGGTCTAAACGGGTTTGGCAATGCTGCCAACACAGCTGCTGAAGATGATCGGTGCCGCTGCCGCACTATCCGCGCAGGTGGTATGGGCTGGAAATACCTGAAGGGATACCCCAAAAGAGCTAATCATCTATTGTCTTTTCCTAACCATCCATCGTCCTTCCATTTCAGATCTGCATCAGTAATGCTCGCATAACTAAGATTAGGGGGAGGCTGCAAGCGTACCGATCTTCTTTCATCTCATCTTCATTTTATTATGGCCGGGAGTCCGCATATGGTTGGATCAAGCGCATCCGTGGATGTGGCGGTCATTGGAGCTGGCCCTCACGGCTTGTCGCTAGCCGCGCATTTGCTTGCGCGTGATGCGGAGCACCGGACGTATCACCCGGCCCATCATCTCGCCCGATACCTATCGGCAGTCCTGGCGCGCTTTCAGCCCGCCCCCTGGGTCCCATCGTACGACCTCAAAGCGCTGCCATGAACGCCCGTCTTTCCAGCATTGTCGCCCCCATCGGTGCCGCATCGCCGCCTGACCCGATCAATTTCGCGCTGCGGCGATCGTTGAGTCTGCCCCGAGTCAGCTTCGTCGTCCCGACGCTCAATGAAGCCAAGAACCTCCCTTGGCTTCTGCCGCGCATCCCCAACTGGGCGCATGAGATCATTATCGTGGATGGTCGTTCGACCGACGACACGGTCGCGGTCGCGCGCCGCCTGCGTGAGGACGTGAAGGTTGTCATGGAGCCCCGTCGGGGCAAGGGCGCTGCACTGCAAGCGGGATTCCTGGCCGCCACAGGCGACATCATCGTCATGCTGGACGCCGACGGCTCCATGGTCCCGGAGGAGGCGATCGTGTTTGTCAGTGCGCTGATGGCCGGCGCGGATCTCGTTAAGGGTTCACGCTTTATCCAGGGCGCCGGCACCGGTGACATGTCGCTGTTCCGGATGTTCGGCAACACGGGGCTGACCCTGTTCGTGCGGCTGCTCTATGGCGGTTGGTTCTCCGATCTATGCTACGGATACATAGCTTTCTGGACCAAGCATGTCGCCACGCTGAACTGCGATTGCGACGGGTTCGAGATCGAGACCCTCATCAACGTGCGAGCCTTGAAGAACCACCTCAATATCGTCGAGGTGGCGAGTTTCGAGGCTCCGCGCATCAGCGGTGTGAGCCATCTGCGCGCCATCCCGGACGGCTGGCGCGTCGTGAAAACCATCTTGCGCGAGAGGGTGCACCCACAGCACAGGCGGAGCGCCACAGCCTGTGATGACGGTGGACAAACCCGATGCGAATCCTGATGGTTGCCGCCCGCTGCTATCCTCTCATAGGCGGCATCGAAACTCACATCCAGGAAGTCGGTGCCCGCTTGGTGGCGCGTAGCCACTCGGTCGACGTGCTCACCACCGATCCCTCGGGGGAGTTGCCGGTTGAGGAGGAGATGCGCGGCATGCGCGTGCAGCGCGTGCCGGCCTGGCCGAGGGAGCTGGACCTCTACGTGGCGCCCCGCATTTATACCGCCATCCGGCGCGGGGTTTGGGATCTGATCCATTTCCAAGGTTACAACAGCTTCGTGGCGCCGATCGGGCTGCTGGCGGCCGTCCGCGGGGACCTTCCGTTCATCCTGACCTTCCACAGCGGCGGGCATTCCTCCCGGCTGCGCAACGCCATGCGCGGCACGCAGCACGCGCTGCTCCGGCCGCTAGTGGCCCGGGCCGCGCGGCTGATTGGCGTCTCCGAATTCGAAGCCAGCTTCTTCAGCGCGAGGATGGGCGTGCCGCGGGAACGGTTTGTGGTCATCCCGAACGGTGCCGCGATGCCGGTTGCGAGCCCCGGCGTCAAGGTCGATCCGCACCTGATCGTCTCGGGCGGCAGGTTGGAGCGTTACAAGGGCCATCACCGGGCGATTGCGGCCTTGCCCGAACTGATCCGCCGGGTACCGGATGCCCGACTGCACATCGTCGGAAGAGGCCCGTACGAGGGAGAATTACGACGCCTCGTCGCGACGCTCGGCCTCGAAAAGCGGGTCACCATTGCGGGAATCCCCGGATCCGAGCGGCAGAAAATGGCAGACCTCCTGGCGAGCGCCGCGCTCTTCATACTGTTCAGCGAATACGAAGCCCATCCGGTCGCCGTGATGGAAGCCCTTTCACTTCGCCGTCCGGTCCTCGTCAGCGACACGTCCGGTCTGCGGGAGCTGGCCACCAAAGGCCTGTGCCGGGCGATCCCGTGCAACGCCGGTCCGGGAGAGCTGGCCGCCGCCATGGCCGAGGAACTCGAGTCCCGTCGGGAGGTCCCGGATTTGGCGCTGCCCGACTGGGATGCTTGCGCGCACGCGCTTAGCGACGTCTATTATGATGTCCTCGGCAACCGATCCACTGTCCCCTTGCCCCCCGGTGGCCTGACATCCTGGTCTCCTGCGAGGAGAGTATGATGCTGATGTTGCCAGCTCATTTCACCGCAGGAACCAGGATCAACCCGCTCCAGGTCGGGATCCGATTCGTCTTGGCCGTTGTCGGTCCCGACCTTCGCGACGGCAGCGCCGATGCCCCATCGCAACGCGCCAGTTCCGGATGGATCGCGGCTCTATGCCTAACGATCGCCGCGGCTCTACTCCTGGTCGTGGCCGGGCACGCAGCCGGGCGCCGGGACTATGACGTGGCGGCGCCGCTCTTCTGGTCCGGTGTCGTTCTCCTGGTCGCTCCGATCAGCCTTCGCATCGCCTGGCCGACAACAGCCAGGGGTGAGCGCCTGGTGCTCCTGTTCCTGCTTGCCGAAGCCCTGTTCTACTGCAAGGTAGTCTATTCCCCGACAAGCTTCAGCGGTTACGACGAGGTTTTGCACTGGATCGCGGCCGAGGATCTCATCACGGCCCGGCGGCTGTTCCTGTCCAACCCGCTTTTTCCTATCGGGTCAAGCTACCCCGGCCTGGAAATCCTGACGACCGCGATCGTCGATTTGACGGGACTGCCCTTGTTTGTGGCGGGAGCGCTCTTGTTGGTCATCCTTAAGGGCACGTTCATCGGTGCACTGTTTCTGTTCCTTGAAAGCATCGCCGGATCGCCGCGTATCTCGGCCGTCGCCTGTCTGGCCTATATGGGTTGCTCAACCTTCTTCCTGTTCGACTCGATGTTCTCTTACGAGAGCCTCGGCATGGTGCTGTGCCTGCTGACTTTCGCGGTTGAAGCAGCGTCCAAGGATCTCGTCGGGCAACCGAGGCTGAAGTCGCTCGGGTTGATTGCATTGCTGTTGGCAAGCCTCGCGGTCACGCATCACCTCTCGGCCGCCTTCGCCGCCATCTATTTCGGAGCGCTAGCGGCCCTCGAGGCTTTGCGCCGGCAAGACTCCCTTCGGATCAAGACCAGCATTGCCGTGGGTCTCGCCGCCATCCTCGCCATAGCCCTGCCGATCCTGTGGGTGCAGGCCCGTGACGTCCCTCTCACAGGCTACCTCGGTCCGGTGATCGAGTCCGGCTTCGACACATTGCTCGGGAAGATCCGAGGCGCGCCCACCCCGCCGTCGGAGCACCTCGGAGCGCCGGACAAGGCCCTCTACATGCGGCTCACCACTTTGCTGGCGCTCCTGCTGGTGGCGCTCGGACTGGCAACGGGATTCTTTCGGTCGCTGGCCCTGGCAGCGCCGAGCGGTGCGCGATCCGGTTGGCGTCCCATCCACGGCATTCTCAAACGCCGCTGGCGCGACAGCCGCCTCGTGCTGCTCAGCTTGCTGGCCTTCGGCCTCCCAGTCTCGGTGGCCTTCCGACTGACCGTCGCCGGCTGGGAAATCGGCAACCGCATGGGAACGTTCGTGTTCATCGGCGTTGGACTGGTCGTCGCGGTGAGCATCGTCCACTTCTGGCAGGGTCGCGCGCCACGCGGGTGGCGCCGCATCGCGCCTGCCGTTGCCTTGGTGATCATGGTCCTAGGCGGCGTGACGAGTTCTTCGATTAATCCGATCCATGGGCGCTACAGGGTGGGTGCAGATCAGGAATCGATCGAGCCGATGGGGATCGAAACGGCACTCTGGGCCAGGGAATGGCTCGGTGCCGGCAACCGGTTCACCACCGACCGTATCAACCGTCTTCTGCTTGCGGGTTACGGCCGGCAGGACGTCAGAGTCACCATCGTCAAAGGGATCGATCCCGCGCGCATATTCGATGCCGAGACATTGGGGCCCGACGAGTTTTGGGCGTTGGCGCGAAGCGACATCGATTTCCTGCTCATTGACCTTCGCCTGACCACGGCTCCGCCGGTGCTCGGCTTTTACTTTCAGCCGTGGCAAGCCCAGCAGGGAACTCCGCTCTCGGGCGCAGCGCTGCTCAAGTTCAATGACGTCAAGGGCGTCACCCGCATCTACGACAACGGCTGGATCGTCATCTACGATGTGAGAGGATTGCATGAGAATTGGTAGCAAGTGGGACCTTCTGGCCGCGTGCCTGTGGGCGGGGGCCGCAGTGGCTGCCGTTTCGGTTAGCGACAGCTTGCTCCTGCGTACTGCCCTGGGCGCGCCCATGGTGTTTTTCGTCTCGGGCCACGTGGTGCTGCGGGCCATGGGTGTCAGGACCACCTCCGCCTTGCAACACCTGGTCTACGCGGTCGGAGCAAGCCTCGCCGCCGGCATTGCCGGGGGCTTTGCCCTGAACGCCGTAGGCTTCCTTACACCGCTCGGGTGGGCGCTGTGGTTCTGGGCCGTGACGGCCGCCGCGGCGCTGCTGGCGGCCGGGCGCCGCGACACTCCCGATCTGCCAGCCTGGCCGGCACCAGCGCGGATCCGGTTCTGGCAGGGGGCCGCGCTCATGCTAGCGCTGCTTGTGGCGACCGGAGCCTACGCGGTTGCTGTCTGGGACGAAGCGGCCTACCGGGAATTCAAATACACCGCGTTCTGGTTGTTGCCGTCGGCCAGTGGCGAGTCCGGCCAGATCACCGTCGGCATCAGGAGCGCCGAGACCCAACCTCAGCGATTCGACCTGGAAATCACCCTTGATGGGCAGCCGTTCGCCATCTTCCGATCGCTCACCATCGCGCCGGGCGACACCTGGACACGGAAAATCTCGGTGCCCGTCTTGGGAACTCGCCAGACGGCCGAGGCGCGGCTCTATCGACCGGAAGACAACCGGCTCTATCGCAGCGTTTCGACGATGGTGCCGCGCATCTAGAACGAGGCTGGACCATGCGCATCCTGCTGCTATCACAGTTCTATCCTCCGGTGATCGGGGGAGAGGAGCGGCACGTCCGCAATCTCGGCGCGGCGCTGGCGCAGCGGGGCCATCATGTCAGCGTCGGGACTTTGATGCATCCTGGATCGCCTGAAACCGAGCTGGACGGCGCGGTCCGCGTGCATCGCCTGCAGGGAACGCTCCAGCGCCTGTCGGGCCTTCACACCGATCCCGAGCGGCGCCATGCACCGCCCTTTCCAGATCCCGAATTGGTGCTTGCCCTGAGGCGGCTGGTCGCTCGGGAGGAGCCGGACATAGTCCACGCCCATAACTGGATCTACGCGTCCTTCCTGCTGCTCAAAGGTTGGAGTAGGGCGCGCCTCGTGGTTACGCTCCACGATTACGGCCTTGTCTGCGCCAAGAAGAACTTCATGCATTTGGGCGCCCGTCTCTGCAGTGGCCCAGCGCCGGCCAAGTGCCTGCCCTGCGCCGCAGGACATTACGGGGCGGTGAAGGCAGTCGCGACCACTTTGGGCAACTGGGCGTCGAGTTTTGCCGCTCGGCGCGCGGTGGACCGTTTCATCGCGGTGAGCCACGCGGTGGCGCGCCACACCGGACTGACCGAAGGCCGCGCCCCCTACGAGATCATCCCCAACTTTGTGCCCGATGATGTTGCGATGCTTGGCCCGGAACATCCCTGTCTGCGTGAACTACCCCGGGGTGAATTCATCCTGTTCGTCGGTGATATGATGCGCCTCAAGGGCATTGACGTTCTCCTGCAAGCCTATGCCGGCCTGGAACGGGCGCCGCAGCTGGTCCTGATCGGGCGCCGGGTCGCCGATACGCCAACAGAGTTTCCGCCGAGCGTTCGCGTCTTCAATGCATGGCCGCATTCCGCCATCATGCATGCGTGGCGGCGCTCACTGTTCGGGGTGCTGCCGTCGGTCGGGCCCGAAGCCTGCGCGACGGTCATCATGGAAGCGATGGCTTCCGGCAAGGCGGTCGTCGCAACCGGCGTGGGCGGCATGCCGGATCTCGTCGATCATGGCGAAACCGGGCTTCTCGTGCCGCCCGGTGATGCGCACGTCCTTGCCCACGCAATGCAGACCCTTCTGCAGGACCGCGCCTTGCTCGCTCGCCTGGAGGCGACAAGCCTCGCCCGAGTCGGGCGCCTCAAGGCAGGAGCGGTCGTGACTCGGATCGAGCAGGTCTACCGGGACGTCGTGTGCCCAGCCGCTAGCAGGTCAGCGGTACCGGCGCAGCAAGGTTCGGGGGAGCCATCATGCCAATAGGTCTCGTGGGGACAGCCATTATTCGCGTCCGGCGAGAGCTTCAAAAGAGCGCCGCGCTCGTTCTGAATTCCGGCGCTGTGGCGATCGGAACGATTGCAACGGCCGGTCTTGGGTTTGTCTATTGGTGGCTCGCGGCCCGGCTGTTTCCGCCGGAGGTGATCGGCAAGGCCTCCGCCCTCCTGTCCGTGATGGCGCTCGTCGGCCTGCTGGGCGAAGCCGGGCTCGGGACCCTGCTGATGGGTGAAATCGTACGGCACCCCGGCAAGGGGCGCGGCCTCGTGGCCGCTGCAGCATCCGTCGGGGTGGCGCTGGCGGTCGGCCTGGCCTTGTTGTTTGTCTTCGGGGAGGCGTACCTCAACAGCTCGACCGGGCCGATCGGCGGCTGGTTCGAGGGTGTTACGTTCGTCCTCGGCTGCTGCCTGACCGTACTCTGCGCGATGGTCGATCTGGCGCTCGTCGGCAACCTGCGCAGCACCGGCAGGATGATCCGGCAGGTGCTGTTCTCCACGTTCAAGCTGATGCTGATCGCCGTCGCCGCTGCCGCTGGCTACACCTCCAATGCCGCGCTTCTTCTGAGCTGGGTGGCCAGCCTGGTGGCGTCCTGTATCGGCGTCGATCTCTTGACCCGGGGCGGTGCGCGTCGCCTCGTTGGGCCTCCCGATTTCCAGCTGCTCCATACGCTCCGAAGCAAGGTCTTCGACCACTACGCGCTCGATGTCGCCTCGCAGGCACCAGTCGTCATCATGCCCTACCTTGTGCTGGTTCTCCTGTCGCCGATCACAAATGCCGCCCTCATGCCGTTGTGGATGCTGGTCTTCACGGCCTCGTTGATTCCAGCAGCCATGGCCACGATCCTGTTCCCTGTGATCAGAACAAGCCCGAAACAATCCAGACACGACATCCTTGTGTCGCTGTCGGCGTCATTGCTCTTCTCGCTGGCCTGTGCCGTCTTCGTCTTTACCTATTCGCAGGAGATCCTTGCGGTCTTCAATCCGGTCTATCCTGAGATCGCCGGTTCGAGCCTACACTTCCTCGGCTTCAGCCTGTTGGGATCAACGCTCAAATTTCATGCCTGTACGCTGGCGCGGTTGGGCGACAGGATGCGCAAGGCATCTCGCTGGTTCGCGCTTGGCGGATTGCTGGAGCTGTGCTTCGTGGTCGCGGGGGCGAAGCTTGATGGACTTCAAGGCCTGGTCCTAGGCTGGACGCTCGCGGTCAGCATCGAGGGTGCATGTGCCGCCCTGATTTTGGCCTTCGCGATGAAACTGGATTCTGCGGCCGGCCCCGCGCACGACCGACCGACCGCGTCGCCGCTCCAGACTTGAGGAGACACCGATTATGGCGCTGGATTGTCGACTGCAATTGGATGGCCGGTGGGCCATCGCGATCGGACTCGTCGGCGTCGAGCACTTCGGCTGGCCGTGGGTCAAAACGCACTTCCGCATCGGGGCGGGAGCGCTGCGGGTCCAACTGTTCTTCATTTTGAGTGGCTTCTTCAGACTGGAGCAGCCTGCGGGCGAAGTCATCCGCAAGTTCTTCCCTATAATTCGATCGGCGACCCGGACAAGGCACGCTACCTTTTGGGATTTCAAGCAGAACATTCTCTAGCAGCAGGACTGGCTAAACCTTTGTTACATAGGCACACCCAATGACGACGGCGAATATTGCTCTGCAAATTTTCACCGATATGGACGCGGTGGAAGCTCAATGGAGAACATTAGAGCAGCATGCGGATTGTACCGTATTCCAATTGTTTGATTGGCAGATGGAATGGTATCACCACATCGGCTCCAAAGAGAGACTGATCCCGGTGATCGTGCTGGGTCTCGACGATACCGGCGTGGCGGTTTTTATTCTGCCATTGGCGATCGAACGCCATAGTCTGATCCGCCGGCTGGTCTGGTTTGGATCGGAATTGTGCGATTATAATTCGCCCATTCTGGCGATAAATTTTAGCGATCACGTGAAACCTGGGCGATTCGGCCGCCTGTGGAAAGACATAATTCGGGCGATTCAAGACTATCCTCGACTTCGTTTCGACACTGTTGAATTTTACAATATGCCCGGTGTTGTCGGCTCTCAACCTAATCCCTTTCTCGAGTTGCCGGTCTTGCTGGCTAATTGCGCCGGACATGTCGCAACCCTCCCGGAAGCGAACTGGAATCGGTTTTATGCGTCAAAGTTTTCGAATTCGACGCTGCATACCCACCGGCGCAAGGCCAAAAATCTCGCCAAGCAAGGTGGCGGCGCGATTCGCTTTGTAGACGTGCAAGATCAGGCCGAGATCGAGTGCACCATTGCAAAGCTGATCGAACAAAAACGGAGCAGCTATGCCCGAATGGGTGTTCATGATATGTTCGAACGTCCGGGTTTTCGCGAATTTTATTTGGCGATTGTCGCCAATCCTCGGTTGCGCGAGGTCATCCATGTCACGCGGCTGGATGTGGATGGGATTCCGGTGGCGACGGGTCTGGGTCTCCGGTTCAATTCCAGTTATTCACTGGTGATGTCGAGTTATCTGGAGGAGTTTGCCAAATACAGTCCCGGGCGTCAGCATATTCAGGAAATGATGCAATATGCCATTGGCCGGAAGATTCAGAAATTCGATTTCACGATCGGCGACGAGCCTTATAAGCTTTCGTGGTCCGATATCAATTTGCTTCTGTTTTTCCATTTTGACAGCAGAACTTTGCTCGGTCGTACTGTCGTTGCGGTGCGAATGGCGATCCATTATATAGATACATGGTATGCCAAAACGCCGTTAGTAAAGCCGCCGCTACGGCAGGTTTTTCGCAAGACAAGACGATCCTTGCATCGCATGTTTCTCTGACTGGACTATCGTGAGTTTGAACTCGGTGTGGGATACATCATAGCGCTTCGCGAAAAAGTATGGTATAATGCGGTTTATCTGCGGGAGACGATGATGTATAGTGCAGATATTGGGATTGTAGGAGGCGGTCTGGGGCGGCTCTATCGCCGCCGCGACGCTCGGGCGAGCCGGATTTCGATCGTCCTGATCGACGTGCATCATCCCTGTGCGGAGGATTTTTGCTGCGAGAAAATTGAGGAGAAGCACTTCAAGTTGCTTCGCGAGACTGGCGGGTCGATGGAGGGGATTGCGTCAAAGCTGTTTACCGAACTGTGGATTGCGCGGTTTGGTCGCGTGATAAACAAGCGCGCTAGTTTGGTTTTGCAGCAAAAGACGGAGTCTTGAATTTTCTTCGACACCGTTTGGTGCCGTCATGATCGTGCTGTCAATGAAGTGGTGAGCGGAGGAGCGGGAATTGAATAATATTGATGTAGCGGTCCTCGGGGGTGGTACCGCCGGCTCGTTAGCCGCTGCGATGCTTGGCCGGATGGAGATTTCGACCATCCTTGTTGATATCCATCAAGTCTATCCAGTGGAGTTTCGCTGCGAAAAACTCGATGACGATCAAGTCGACTTGCTCAAAAAAACCGGGCTGGCGGATGCCGTATTGGCGGCTGCGACACCGATGACTGAGATATCGGTGGCCCGTCACGGTTATGTCATCGGTAAAAAGCATGGGAAACACGGCGAGCCTTGCGAATATGGGATGGCTTATCAGGATTTGGTAAATGTTATTCGCCGCCAGATTCCAGATAGTGTCCAATTCATCTGCGCTAAAGTGACCAAAATAATGACGAGCTCCGACCGGCAGAAAGTTACCCTGTCAAATGGTGACACATGGTCGACCCGATTGATTGTGGTGGCGACCGGCTTAAACAATGTCGTCCGGGGTGCGATCACGCGATCCGAGATCAGTAAATGCCACTCGATCAGTGTTGGTTTTGATCTCACTTCTAAAGCTGGTTTCAAATTTCAAGCTTTAACGTATTTTGCGGAAAAGCCAGGGCCCATGGGTTATGTGAGCATGTTTCCGATTGGTTCAAGAATGCGCGCCAATGTGTTCGTCTACCATGGTGATATACGCCATCCGTGGTGTCAGGAAGTGCGCACATCGCCGTTATCTGCATTGTATGCGGTAATGCCCCGATTGAAGCGTCTCCTTGGTGATGCTGTCGTGTCAAGCGATATTCAGATTCGACCCGTTGATCTTTACGCCGCGCAGAATCACGAACAGCAACCCGGTCTGGTATTGGCTGGTGACAGTTTTGCTACCAGCGATCCGGCGGCGGGTACCGGTCTCAATAAAGTGCTAACCGACGTTGATCGGTTACGCCATCATATTCCGACATGGTTAGCCACACCCGGAATGGGGGTCGAGAAAATCCGGACATACTACAATGACCCCGTCAAAGTTGCCTGTGATGAATGGTCGCTTGCTGAAGCATCTTACAACCGATCACTGGCGTCCGATACAACGCTTTTATGGCGTATTCGTCGGATGGGCAGGATTGGTCTCGACATGATGGGAATCTCGATCCCACAACTTCGCTTGGCGGCAAGCGCAGTTCGTTGGGGAGCAGGCTGAACTTGGCGGTATCGACAGCGTTGTTGGCAGCAACGAGCTCATTAACGCCCCATGGCCGAACAGCACAGCCTGCTTTCGAGGCCAATCCCCGTAAACGCGCGTGACAGCTCACGATAGCTATATTCCTTCAGGTGGAATCCACATGCAACTTTGTCAAAGTGTACCGAATGTCGTGAGGACCCGTGACCGCGTGTGTAGTGATGCAGTAGTAGGCACCGCCAGGTACAAGAACACGGTATAGCTGCGAAAGCTGCCTTACTGCGTCGTCGGGGTGGAGGTGCTCCATCAACCGACCACTAAACACAAAATCAAGACTATTATCGGCGAAAGGTGGATGGATACCATCGATCTTGGCAAATTGAAAATTGGCAGGCTTCTCCCAGGTGGCGGTAACGCGTCAGTTACGTCGATTGCATCTGATGAGCAATTATTGCACATGCTAAGGCTAAGCTTACAATACTGGCCCCCAATTCGCCGAAACGCGCGCCTTTCTGGACAAAAAAGCTTGCTGTACACTTTACCATGGAGGCTGAGCCGAGCGTCTTGATCTGAATTCAGCAGCTGAGTAGCCAGAGCCTTCTCGATTTGATAGTGCGCAAATTTCGCTCGGGCGCACGCGCGTCGTGACAAAATTCCGAGATCTTTGACCAATCCCCCTTGATTGGCACCTGCATCCCGTTCGATGTCATCTCACTGCAACTTTGTCAGTGATCCGAACTCCTGAGCGGAGGCGGACATGCAAGCGGAGGCGGACATGCTCGATCATGAATCGGTTCAAGCTGTCGGCGACGGCGAGTCGTCGGTTCGCGCTTCCCACTTCGTGCCGACGAGTTCATCCACGCAGACCAGCCATGCAGACCAATGTCCTTGCCGGGCGTCAATTCGGACCGATCCTCTCCTCCCTCACCACGCGGGCAGGCTCGACATCGTTGGGATTGCACGCTGCCGGCAAGCTCTCGCAGCTCGGCGACACGGTTGGGACCGACGAACCGGCCGGCTCTCTTGGCTCGCTTTCGCCTATGATGATGTTGACGAGGTCGCCTGGCTTTAACAGGGTCATCCCAACGGTCTCGATGCTGACCGGCCCGGCAGCCGATTGCCGCACGATTTGATAAGTTACGCTGTTTGCGTCCTTCGCAAACTGGGCGCGGGTCACCGGCAACGTGTACAGGACGCCTTCGCTGGCGTTCAAGTCGCGCTGATTGGCCGCGATCTGACTCTCCATGGTCTCGATCTCGACCTCCAGATCGATCCTGAGGTCGGCCCTGGTCCGCAACACCTCAGACTCCAGCGAAGCGAGGCGCTGCTTGGCGGCCGCGTACTGGTTGAGGGCGTCCTGCCGGCGCTGTTCCGCGTCGGACAATTCGCCCTGGACTTGATCCATCACGGTCATGCTGACAACTTTGCGGTCCACGAGCGTGCGCATGCTGTTGACGCGCTCCTGGCGCAGCTTGATGAGTTCGTTGAGCGACTCCATGCGCCCATACGCGACAACGTCCTGCTTGGCCGCGTCCAGCGCACGCAGGGTCGCGCGCTCACGATCCTTGCGGGCCGTGGCGACGGCCTTGCGCCGGTCGCTCTGCTCGTTGACGAGTTTGGCAGCTTCGGTCGCGCCGGCCAGCTCCAGCAACTGGCGCGGGATTGTGGGTCTCGTACCGTCGCGCTCGGCCTTCAGCACGGCCGCGCGCGCGAGCAACTTCAACATGGCGTCGATTGCCCCGCTCCGCTTCTGGATCTCGCGTACGGCTTCGATCTTCTGCCACGGCTCGCCCTCGGCCCGGTCCAGTCCGCCTGCTAGCGCGATCGCGTGCAGGACGGTCATGCCGGCCGCGTACTTGAACGAGCCTGGATTCTTGACCGGCCCCAGCACGTAGATGGGCGGGCGTTCCAGCGGCAGGACGTTGACCAGTCCCTCGCGCCCCAGCAGTTGATTGAAGGTTTCCACCAGGTCGGCCTGTACCTGTTGCGTAGACCTGTTGGCGACCGGAATGGAGCCAAGCAAGGGCACGGAAATCGTGCCGTCCTCTTGGATAATATATTCGCCGCTCAGTTCCGGACGCTGCAGGATGCCGCGCAAGGCCGAGGGCGCGCGCCCCCACTTGTCTTCCTCGACCTCGACGCGCTCGTAGAACGCGACCTTGAGGCGATCGCCGACGCCAAACAGGTATCCGGTTGGCACGCTTGGTGCCTTGCTGCGGGTTTTGGGGAGTTCGGCATTGGTTTCGACACTCCGTTCGACTGACGCCACGCCCGCCGCATTCGGTCCTGACGCGATCGCACGGGAAGGTTCGGCCATGGCTTGAACCGGTTGTTCTTGCCAGCCATTGATGACAGCAGATACCTTCTGCATCACGGCTCCCGCGGCTCCGGAGACATCCTCGGCCTTCTGCATCACGGCTCCGGAAACATCGTCGGCCGTCTCCATCATGGCCCCGGAGACATCCTCGACCCTCTGCACAACGGTTGCGGAGACTTCCTCGACCTTCTGCGCCACGGCTGCGGAGGCAGCCTCGACGTTTTGTACCACGGCTGCGGAGGCAGCCTCGACCTTCTGCGCCACGGCTGCGGAGGCCGCCTCGACGTTTTGTATCACGGCTGCGGAGGCATCTTCGACCTTCTGTCTCACGGGCTGCATCACGGGTCGGGAGACTTCCTTGACCTGTGCCACGGCTCTGGAAACAATCTCTAGTGCCCCTAAGTTTTTGGCCGCGGCCCCGCCCAAGGCGGCGACCCCGGAGAGCCCGAAGACAAGCAGGATGGCCTTCAATCCCCTGCGCTGGGCCGCCTGTGACGAGGGAGCGACGGGCTCGCAATTGAATTCTGTATTAACGGCCATGGCGTGTGGCTTTCTCTTTCGATGGTGGCCATCCCGCCCGCCCGATGCGTCCGATCCGGTCGAGCAAGGCTCGACCGGATCGTGACCCTTCACCGCCGGCAGCACAACTGTCCCTTTGTGGGCACTCCATTCGGATAAAGGAGAATCTGGGGCAAACTCGTCCAACCGGATTGCTGCGCTCCAGGAGAGCTTCCTCGATGGTGACAGGACAAACGCGATCGAACGAAACGGAGGGCCGGAAACTTGGTTTGCCGACGTGCGTCTCTGTGGCTCCGACATGCATTGGCAGGATAGCTGGGCCGTTTCCCGCTATGTTGTCCGGGCCCAGAAGAACGACGCGACGAAGCCGTCAGTCTTGGCAATCCTATCGGGTAATCATAGCGAAACTGGCCGCATCGCGTTTCTTTCGTCGGCTCTCACGTCTGGCTAGAATTCCGGCCCCGACAAAGCAAGATCCCTTGCAGCGTTACCCTAAATCGGCCGCGGCAGGCAACGCGTCCATTGCGGGCCGCAGGGGTGCTGCAAAGGAGCGACTTGGCAGACTTCCCCATTTTTTAAGCCGAAAAGCATCTGCGCTGTGTGTCAGTGCTGCGTCGCGCGCTTGACTCACACCCAGTTCGCTTCGCCACGGCCGGCCGCGGCACGCATTGCCTCAGCTGCTGAAGCTCGGCGTGTGCGGCGTTTGCTCAGATCAGCGTGCCCGCGTCAGTGTCGGCTTCACCCGGCCCTGCGCGACATCCCCGAGTGGTCGACTGCCGCGGGGCGGCTCGCCTGAGCCCGCCGCTCGCCGCATAAACCGCGACGCTCTCCCGCCAGATCGGGGGCACCACCACGCCCACCGGAAAATAAGCCCTGGCAATCCTCACGGCCGCGCAGTCCTTTGCTACGATGGCCGCCTCCCTGAGCTGCTGAAACCAAGAGCTCGTGCCCTTGACCAAAAGCCCCAGGTTGAAGAATTCGGATACGCCTCGATGATGCTGCCCTACGCCTAAAGATGGTATTTGGGTGTAAGGGTTCCGAGCGTAACATTAAGAATAAAAGAAACTGTGCGGCTGGCGCTTTGGAGCATCCCAATCGACATGTGTATCCCAATCGCGCCGAGCGAGAATGCGATGATGACAAGAAAATCTTTCATAACCGTGCTTGTCGAGCCGAGCGAGTTGCTTCGAGAAGCGCTTAGTCGAACCCTGAATGCGGCAAATTTTCGTATTCTTTTCTCCGCGGCGACTGTTCACGATCTTCTGCAGAAGCCGCTACCCCAGCACCGTTCCATCTTGCTCATCATAGATGTCGGCGATACTGATGCGGATGCTGAGTTCGCACAAATTGCAGACTTTAAGGCGATCTACCCGACCAGCCATGTCGTTGCGCTAGCCGATCACTGTCGAACGACCAATATAATCTCAGCTTTTCGTGCCGGGGCTAACGGGTATCTGACAAAGGTCGCTGCTTACGACACGTTCATTAAAGCTCTCGAATTGGTTACGCTAGGGCAAATCGTGTTGCCTACGGAAACTTCGATGGTAATTGAAGATATCAGACAAGGGTTGAGAAATGATGCTGTAGCTGCTGAGTTACCGAGCGCTGCAGTTAAAGTGGAGATTGAAGGTGAAGAACTAGTGATTTTGTCAAATCGGGAGAAGTCCATTCTGCGTCGCTTGATCGGAGGGGAATCCAACAAAGTCATCGCGCGCGAGATTAATATCGCCGAGGCTACAGTGAAGGTACACGTCAAGGCCATCCTTCGAAAGATTCGGGTTCGCAACCGAACACAGGCCGCAGTTTGGGCAATGAACCATGGTATGCTTACTCCAGCGTCTGGCGACGGCCCGACGGGGAACGACACGATAGAACCTCAGTCAGCTCACCATCCGCATGACCTGCCTGAAGCACAAAACGGATACCTCTTTCTCGATGATGATCATCCAATATGACCTGCGATAGATCTTCGTTCGGGCTGGCGCATCCATGTGCCAGACTTCGTTGCCGATCAACAAGGCATAGGGCTCAAATCGTTCCCGGGCTGGGCGAAGGAGCGCGGTGGAGACCGCACGCATCATGTGGACGGCGCCGATGTGACCACGACCCGGCCCTTTGTATTGGCGGCGGTCGTCTCAGATCCGGTTTCCTTACGCGTTGTCGCCTGTACTCGATAGCGTCGATTGCCGAATTAGATCGCCTCAAACGGCGCGAACTCACTGCGTGATTTGATAACAAATTGCAAAGCTCACGGATTTTATTGCCATTTTGAATCTGAGGAATTCATCAAAATGGGCCAAGCGAAGACTGTTTCTGGATTGTCATTCAGCGAAGTCCGGATCGGAACGGTTGAAGGCGGAGAATCCGGGGTGCTGGTGTGGAAACGCGACCAATTGGTGGCGGTCCTTACCCAAATCGACGAGGAAGCATATTCCACGAAAGGCAAATGGTTCCTCGAAACGGGATTCGGGCTGCTGAGCGGGCAGCACAAGAATTTCGATACGATCGAGGAGGCCATAGGATGGGTAGGAAGACACACCTTCCCCGAGCCTGCTTAGACAGCCGATTAGCCGCCGATTCCGCCCTTCGACTTTCACAGTACATGTTTGATAAGGCGAATAGCCGAACATGGCCACAGGATTCACCCAAGGTGGGCAGTGTTATACTTGGGCTCACTCTTCAGGCAGAGTTCCTTCTGAGAGAAGATCGTTGACCTTGCAGGCGACTTCCGTGCGGTTGGTCGCCTTTAGCTTCTTCATGATATTGCGGATGTGGACCTTCACCGTGCTTTCGCGCAAATTCAGTTCGTAGGCGATGATCTTGTTCGCCTTGCCGCGCCGGAGCGCTAGCGCAACCTCGGCCTGCCTAAGCGTGAAAATGCCCGCCAAAGGCTGCGTGTCGCGGCGGCCCGACTCTATCAGGTGCCGCATAGCAAGGACACTGCTCGCCGGCACGAAGATGCCTCCCGCTGCCGCGAGGTTGATTGCCTCGACACAGACATCGATTCCAACAGAGGTCGGAATGTAGCCGCGTGCACCGCATTCGAGAGCGGTCAGTATCTGGGCAAGGTCTTCTGTCTCGGCCAGGACGACCACAGGGACCGATTTGAACTCGGATGAAATGTGCCTGATCTCGTCAGCGAGGCCATAATCTGTAACCTTCCGACTGCCAAGGTTGAAGAGTATGGCTGCAAGGGGAGGGGCAGAGCTCTTTCCGACGCGCCATTCCTCGACGGAACGCCACGCGGTGACATCCATACCGAGTTCGTGGTCCACGAGAGCCGATGCGAGACACTCGCGGTCTAGTGCCCTTCCGTCCAGAATGAGGAGGCATTCCCTGCCTGTCTGCCCGCGGACGGTTTCCGTTCCACCGGACGGGACTCCGGATCGATTTGCCGAAGTGTAATTGTGCAGTCCTGCTGTGGAGCCCATATCAATACCCGCTCTTCCACACAAGCCGCCTTGCGCCGGCCGATATGGTTTCCGCATTCTCTGGCATTGAAAAACTTGGTATTGCGCCTTGTGAAACGTCGAGGCTCGATTACTCCATTTGCGTCCTGTTTAGTTCCCGACCCAGCAGACACCCAACTTGGGTAAGTGTAGGGTTTATTTATAAGCAGTCTCTAACATAGGTTGCTTTTTTCATAATTTTCAGGGAACCGGCGCCAAGCCGGACCAAAAGGGCTGCAATCCGCCTGAAGACGCATGCACAGGACCACTTGGCCATCTCACCTAGCAGGCAGCCGAATGTTGATCGGCTGGTACCTGCGGCGATTCCCGCGGTAGACCAGAACTCCTGAAGGTGCCGTTGACATGGTTAGCGCACCGCGCTGATAGCCATGGCTCAACAATTTAGCTTGAGCCCCACCCGTGGATCTGCCGCAGTAAAAGGGGCTCCGCGCATATTTCAGCAACACACCGGCCTCGGTGCGACAGGCCGAGTTGCCGCCCGTCATGATAATCTCTTCAAGAGAGATAGCCGCTACCTGAGATACTCGCTGTCGAATCCGGCTGTTTCGACCAGCTTCTTGCGATTGATCACCTCTACATGGCCTGACTTGAAAGAGACGAGATCGGCCTTGCGGAGCTCCCTTAACGTTCGGTTGACGTGAACCGTGGTCATGCCGAGTATGTCGGCCAGTTCATGCTGGGCAAGAGGACACTCATACCTTCCATGCGCCGACAGCCCAACCCTGGAGAGCCTCACCTCCAACTCTAGCAGGAAGTGGGCGGTACGCCTCATCGCGTTCCGCCGCCCGGTATTCATGAGATGTTCGGCAAGGATGGCGTTCAGGCGCGCCAGGGAGCAGGCGATCTTCTTCCCGATTCGGCCTTCCGACAGGATGGCCTCGACCAGTTCCTTACTGGAAATTTCATAAACAGCTAGTTCGGTTATGGACGCCAGCGACGCAAGACGGGGTCCGTCCAAGCCACGGAAACCGACGACATCCCCCTTGAGGGGAGTGTCTATGATCTGCCGCTCTCCGTCCGGCAGTGCCTGATAAAGTATGCCCCAGCCCGATTTTACAATGAATATCTCACTGTTGTCGTCCTCCTGCCGGCATATCACCGAATGGGGTTTATAGATTTTTGCGGTAACACCGAGAAAATCGTTGTTCCCCCACTCGTCCTTCGACAACGTTCCCCCTATGGGATGCGAGCACATGAACTCCAATAGTGTCTGCATGAAGAATCGCGAACTTGCTTCTGGTTCCACACGACTTGCAATAGTTTCTCCCGAACAAATCGACAGAACGACCTCTTACCCTAGGGGCGGGGTTGCATACTGTCCTCGTCTGTTTGAATGAGGTAAACTGCAATTAATTTAAGGGGTTCAGCGGCGGTGAACTCTCCCGTGCAGCCGGACAACAGGCTCCGAAACGCTAATCACATTGCGGTCGCAACACTATGGCTTGGCTATGGAACGCAAAAGCTGACCCGCGATGCGGATGGCAATTACAGGTCAAGCAAAACGTCGCCTTGCGGGCGGCTGCAGCACGCCAGGACGTAGCCTGCCGATTTGGCTTCCGATGTCAGCCCGCCTAAGTCATGAACCGCGATCTTGGTTTCCTGCATGAGGCAAGCCGACGGATAGAAACGATCGGCTGCCGCGAGTGTCAATGAGAATAAATATGAGCAAAAGCTAATAAAAAGCGCCATCCTTCGCCGGCCAATAAATACGATTTATCAATGAGGAAAGATTCTGATGATTTGACAAGCGGCAGACCCGCCGATGATCTTACGCGCTCTCGACGTGTCGTTGAAACGCGCATCCGTTGGAAGCCATGGCTCGCCCGATCACTTTACCGATCTACGAGGATTTGCGAATGGTCGATGCGGGCAGATTGCGCAGACTCGTCAGGATGGGTGCCTATGAAGGGCATACAGGAGGGCTTGCGCGCGGCAAGCTCCAGGCCAACGTCGTGATTGTGCCGCGCAGCTTTGCCGCCGATTTCTATCAGTTTTGTGTCCGCAATCCGAAACCCTGCCCTTTGGTCGGTGTGAGCCGTGCGGGCAGCCCATTTCTGACTGCGCTGGGCGATATCGATATCCGGACCGATGCACCACAGTACAGCATCTATCACTTCGGCGAGATGATCCGCCAGACCACAGACATCATCGACCTGTGGCGAGATGACTTTGCGGCCTTCGCGCTCGGCAGTTCGCTGACCGTCGAGGCCGCACTTGTCGAACGAGGCGTGAAACTCCGGCGTATCGGCCGTGGAAAAACCGCCCCCAAGTTCCGCACCAAGATCGAGACGTCCCAAGTCGGACCGTTCGGTGGCGAAATGGTCGTCTCCATGCGTCCGATACGGCATAGCGAAGTCGACAAGGTTCGCGTGCTCACCGCGCGCTTTCCGCATGCGCACGGGTCTCCCATCCATGTCCGAGAGCCCACGACGGTCGGCATCCGAAATTTGATGGCTCCCGACTGGGGTGATGCCGTCGAAGTCTTGGACGGGGAGATCCCTGTATTCTGGGCGAGCAGCCTGACCGCCCAAGACGCTCTTGCTCGTGCCGAACCCGCGATCTCCATCACAGTCTCGTCGGGCCATATGCTGATCACCGACGTGGATGCACGAGCGCTGTCTCGGCCTAATTTCGAACTTGGCGCGAGCTTGCAATGATCGTGCTCAAGTCGGAGCTTGCGTGATCCAACGGCTCCGAATCACTTCGACTGCAGGGCGGACGCGAGGATAGGCGCCCTTTGCCGCCGTTCGGTTTTCTGAGAGCATGACTCGGGTACGCGCAATCCGGGAGCCGATATTCCATGCCGACCAGAACCGATGCTAGTGAAGCGCGCCGGTGGTTTGCCGAAGACCTGCGTGTCGCATCACCTGTCTTGCACAACCCTGCGGTCATCGAGGCCTTCGCAAAGGTTCCGCGCGAACAGTATCTTGGCGACGGGCCATGGCGTATCCATTCGAGATTGCAAATCGGGGCGGTCCATACCAGCCCTTCAGATGCACTTCATGAGATTTACCACGACGTTCTGGTCTTGCTTGACGAAAAACGCGGACTAAACAGCGGCTTGCCGTCGCTTTGGGCATTGGTTTTCGACCATGTGAACATCGCTCCCGGTCAGACTGTCCTTCAGGTCGGCGCCGGTGTCGGCTATTTCACCGCCATCCTCGCTGAACTGACGGGTTCTGAAGGACGCGTGATTGCATATGAGATCGACGAAGAACTAGCTCGGCGCGCGCAAGGCAATCTTGCTCATTATGCGCACGTCGAAGTGACGTCGGGTGATGCAACGCAGGCGGTTGATCTGCCAGACCTCGATGTCGTGATCGCCTTTGCCGGAGTGACGCACGTGCCGGAACGGTGGCTTTCAAATTTGTCCGACGCTGGCCGGATGGCATTGCCGTTCACGGGTGAAGACCGACGAGGTTTCATGATGCTTCTGGAAAGGGCTGGCGATACGTTTCCCGTACGATCACTTGTGCCATGCGGGTTTTACCCCTGCAGCGGAGCCAGGCGCAGTGACGAAGAAAAGGCCTTGAAGGCTGCCCTCAAGGCTGCGCGAGGCAAGGTCACCCGTCTCGCGCAATATCACCGAGGGCGACCAAAAAATGGCATCGAGAACGCTTGGTTGGTGACCGACACATACTGGATTTCGAAAGCCTAGAGATCGATATCGATCTTGCGTGTCACCGTCGTAGCGTGCGGCACGGCGTTCCACGAGCGATCTATGCCGTCGGGAGCAGTCCGAAACATCATTGCGTCCGAAATTTCCCCGATCCGCGCGCGCGGATCGCAGCCGCGGTCCTGGCCGGCTGCAGCGCAGGCTTTCTCTTGGCTTCGAGAATGCTTGGCTGATGACCGACACATACTGGATTCGAAAGCCTGGCGATCGATATCAATCTCGCGTGTCGCCGTCGTAGGGTGTGGCACGCATTGAAGGGCGTTCCACGAAGGATCTATACCATTGTGCCAGTCGTGGCCTTCCCTGCAGGAAGTCGGGCAGTCCGCGGAATTCCAGCCAGCTTAGAGAAGTGGCTAGCGCGATGTGGCCGACATGGAGCGGCGCGTCGAATTCGACCTCACGTTCCACGAAGTCATAGGATTCGATAAGCTTCATCGTCATGCCTGCGCCCAAGGCGGGATAACGCAGATGTTCAGGGCGGCGCTCGTTTTCCCAGCGAATGGAAATGCCTGCGCCGCACATGCCGCCGGCAAGCGCCTGGAGGCGCAGGGCGGACCATTTGGCCCGCCCTGTTTCGGGGATGAGCCGACGACTGCTTTCGAGATTGTCGAGATAGTCGCAGATTACGCCCGAATCGAAGATCGCATAGCCGTCGTCGAGAACGAGAACGGGCACCTTGCCAAGCGGATTGATCGCAAACACATCATCGTTGCGATTGATGGGGCTCGTCTCCTGATGAATGACGCGCAGACGTCCGGCAAGCCCCGCCTCGTGGGCAAAGACCAGAACCTTGCGCGCGTAGGGGGAGTGGGTCTGGTAGATGAGTTTCATGGACCCGTTCTGCGTTGGGTCTGGAATGCGGGCATATCGAGCAGTCCGTGGCCCAGCCGCTCTTCTGTTCAATGATCCCGGGTCCGGTGCCATCGTCATGCGTCCTTCTCCAGTTCGGCCTCGGTCACGATGATCAGCACCCGGCTTGATCCGTCGAGCGCAAGCTCCTGCGACAGGCCGGAAGCCGCGACGGCGGTGGCGAGGCCGGCGAGGCCGGCGGCACCCGACGGGGTTGTGCCTGGACCGTTTGCCTCACGAAGCCGGCTCTTCGCGTCGGCAAGCGCCGCTTCGGACACGGTTATGACCCGAGCGTTGCCTTGGCGGAGTACGTCGAGCGCCGATGCGGCTGCTTCGCCACAGGCGAGCATGTCTGCCGACGTCTTGAGATCGCCGGATATCCGAACTGACCGTGCTTGCGACAGCGCGGCCGCGACGCAGGCTGCGGCCTCTGGTTCTACCACGACGATCATCGCCGGAGGCATCAGCCAGTCCTTCAGCCCAGTCGTCAGGGCGGCGGCAAGTCCACCGACACCGGCCTGCACGAAAAGGTGGGTTGGCCTCAGATGGCCAATCTCGTCGACTTGGCGACGGATTTCCGCAGCAATCACGCCATAGCCAGCGACGACATCAGCGACCGCTGGATCATCCGGGTCGCTCGAGGTATCGGCCACCAGAATACCTTCTCCGGCGCGGGCTGCCGCAGAGGCCCGATCGACGGCATCGTCATAGGTGCCGTCGACCCACACGATTTCGGCGCCTTGGGACTCGATACGCCGCACCCGCGCCGCAGGAACGCCCGTGTGGAGGTATATCCTCGCCCTCCCGCCGGCAAACTTCGCCGCCGCGGCGACGGCAAGTCCGTGATTGCCGGCGCTGGCCGTGATTAGCGCCGGCAGCGGCGTCTGGGCCCGCTCTGGATCGAGCAGTTCATCGATATCCATCTCGGTAGTGCGAGCGAGAGCGCACAGACCGGCATACGTGCCGCCGAGGGACTTGAAGCTGCCCAGGGCACGGTGGCCCTCGTTCTTGGCAAGCACCTGGGTCACATCCAGGCTCGCAGCCAGATTTGGCAGGTCGAGCAGCGGTGTCGGTGCATAAAACGGCGACAGGCGCTGTAACAGCGCTGCAATGAGATCGGAGCCAAAGCCCGGCTGTGTGTCCGTGGTCATGAGGCGAAATTCTATTCCGGAAACGATGGCGCTTGGCGCCTATTGTCGTTGCCCAGCTGCCTGATTTCGTCATAGATGCCTGTCCAAATGACGAAAACCGCCGCCCTCGATCGCTTCGACCATGTGCTGCTGTCGCTGGTTCAGCGCGACAATCAGATCCCGGCGCGGCGTCTCGCCGAGCAGGTCGGGCTTTCCCAGAGCGCGGTCCTGCGCCGCCTGCGCCGGCTGCGGAAGGATGGCGTGATCGCGGCGGATATTGCCGTCGTTCTGCCGGCGGCCGTGGGCCTGCCGCTAACCATCCATGTGCTCGTTTCCCTGGAACGGGAGAGCGCTGTCGAGTTGGACGCCTTCATCGGCAAGCTCCGCGGGCGCTCGGAGGTTCGTCAGGCCTGGTATGTCACCGGTGAAGCCGATTTCGTACTCCTCCTGCAATTGCCGGGGATGGAGGCGTACGATGTCTTCGCGCGGGAAGTCTTCCACGCCAATTCGAACGTGAGGGCGTTCCGCACCATCGTGACAATGCGGGAAGTGGTCGGCGCAGCGGATGCGCAGCCGCTATTCACTGCCTGAGTTGCGGCGTGCCCCCGGCAAGCTGACTGCCCTGCTTGACCCGGAATTCTAGTCAAGGGCGCGAACCCGATTGAAGTTCGATACACGCATCCCGTATCTACTCACCCGCCGCACCGAGCTAATCGCTGCCGCCAAGATGCTTCGCGAATGTCTGCACCTGGCGCAAATTACTTCCACTCGTGCGTAGAAGAATATCCATGTATGAAACGGGGGGGCAGCTCGCTCCCGTATACTGATCGTCCAACGGCGGCATGAATTTCGGAAGGGATATGAGAGCCAACACTTCAGGATCTCCCGGCGATGAGGCGCACTCTACCCGCAGCAGAATCAAAGAGGTCGCGGCCGAGTTCTATGTCCTGCGCGGCCACGATGGTTTCAGCTTCGGCGATATAGCGACGGCAATCGGCACGACGCGCGCCAACATCCATCATCACTTCGGCAACAAGCGTCAGCTGATGGAGGAATTGATCGCGGACTTCGCCGCCAACGCCGAGGCCCGCATCAAGCGCTTCTGGACGACCCCCGATATCCGGTTCTTCGACCGTCTCGATATGCAGCTCGAGGATCTGCGCCGCTTCTATGAACGTTTCAACGCTGAGACGGGAGCCCGCAATATGTGGAGCCCGCTTTCGCGCCTTCGCCACGACCTCCCAGTTCTCGGCGAACCAGCCGAACATGCCCTGGAGCGTGTCAACCGGGTCTATGAACAGAGCCTACGCCATGCGGTGGACCAGGCTGTGAAGGATGGAGAACTTTCTCCCGACACGCTCAGGGACGAACTCGTGCACATGCTGCGCATTACCCTTCTGTCCTGTCCACCGATGACGCAGGACACCGGAAGCTTCGACGAGGTCGCTAGGACCTTCGCAGCACTGGCGGCGATCATCCGCGCAGCTTGGCAGGATGCGGGGAAGGGCTCGCGCCGAGGCTAGACATCCAGTGGATCAAAGCGAGGGCGAGTTGACAGATGTTAGCCTCCGGGTTACTTACTTACAGGTAAGTCAGCCCGTGGCGGCGACGAGGCGCGTACAAGGGAGGATCACGTGCTACGCGATGACGAATTCACCCGTTTCGAGGTCAGCCCCTTCACTGGAGCGCTCGGTGCAGAAATCCGCGGGATCGATCTGGCGGGCGCGAGCGAGGATGCTTTCGAAGACGTTCGCCGCGCGCTCTACCAGTATCATGCGCTCGCCGTGCGCGATCAGGAGCTTGACGCCGCTGGCGTCCACAAGGTCGCGCGCCGGTTCGGGCCATTTAGCGGCAATCCGGTGCACACGCCGATCGACGGCTTCGACGATATCGTGCGCTTCGTGCGCGAGCCGGACGACACGGGCAAGGTGATCGGCGAGGACTGGCACATGGACCTCGCCTGGCTACCAAAGCCGCCAGGCATTACGATCCTCTACGGTGAAGAGGTGCCGCCGGTCGGCGGCGACACATGCTTCTCAAGCCTCGAGAAGGCATATGACTCGCTTTCGCCGCGGCTGGTCGAAATCCTGCAAGGGCTGACGGGCGTCCATAGCGGCCGCGGGGTCTTCGCCATCAACGCGGCCCACAGTCGGCTGGGCGTCAAGGCCGATGTCGAGGCGATCGAGAATGCCGTCGTCGAGCACCCTGTGATCTGTCGGCACCCCGAGACTGGCCGGCGCTATGTCTTCGTCAGCAGCGTGATGACCAATTTTAAGGGGATGACGGAGGAAGAAAGCAAGCCGATGATCGACTTCCTGATGGCGCGGGCTGTCCGGCCCGAGTTCAACTGCAGGCTGCGTTGGGAACCGAAGACGCTCGGCATGTGGAACAATCCCCACGTCCTGCACACTGCCATCAACGATTATCCCGGATATCGCCGGGTGATGTACCGAACGACGGTGGAGGGCACCGTTCCACTTGCCGCCAGGGACGGCTGACGCGCAACCGCTCAGGGAGGAGCAATGGCATTTGGTTCCGAGGCGTCCGTCGGCCACAGAGGGGAAGGGGCGGCGGAAGCGGCTGGCGAGACCAAGAGGCGGCGCTTCGCGTTTTCGCCTGCCTATCTCTATGCGACGCCCGTGCACCTCCTGGTGCTTGGGATCATCGTGCTGCCCTCCATCTTCGTCCTGTGGCTGAGTTTCGAGGCCTCGTCATTCGGCCAATCGGCAAGCTTCGTTGGGCTCGATAACTATATCCGCGTCCTCACCGATCCATATTTTTGGGGTTCGATCTGGAACACGGTCCTCGTCGTCGCCGTCGCGGTTCATATCGAACTTCTGCTCGGTCTCGGCCTGGCTCTGCTTTTCGCCTCCGGGCTTCCCTTCCAGCGTGTCATGCTCGTCGTGGTGCTCGCTCCTTACGCTATCAGCGAGGTGACGGCGGTCGCAATGTGGCGCTTCCTGTTCGATCCAGACGTCGGGCCGATCACGCTGATGCTGCGATACACCGGGCTGCCGACGCTCGACTGGACGTTCATCCCTTCCCATGGCCTCATCCTCGTCGGCCTGCTGACAATCTGGCTGCACCTGCCATTCACATTCATCATTCTCTATGCGGCACGGCTCGCGGTTCCGAAGGAGCTCTACGAGGCTGGGCGCACCGACGGGGCCAACGCGTTCCAGCTCTTCCGCAACATCACGCTACCGCTTCTGGCGCCAGCGATCCTGATCGCGCTGCTCTTCCGCTACATCTTCGCCTTCCGCCTCTTTTCCGAGGTCTGGCTCCTGACCCAGGGCGGCCCGGCGCGCACGACCGAGGTCGTTTCCGTTTATCTCTATCAGGAAGGCTTCCGCTACAACTCGTTCGGCACGGCGGCCGCGACGGCGTGGATGATGGTCGTCATCTCGCTGCTGCTTGCGACTGGCTATGTATGGCGGCTGCGCAAGGAATCCGTGGCCAATGCGTTCTAAGCGTCTCGCCATCGGTGCCGGAAAGACGCTCGCTGTTGCGGCAATCGTCGTCTGGTCGCTGTTTCCGATCGGTTTCATCGTGCTCTCGTCGTTCAAACCCGGTCGCGAGATTTTCGCGGTTCCACCAGAGCTCTTCTTCGAACCGACCTTCGAGCACTACGCCTCGTTATGGCAGCGCTGGCCGGCCTTTTTCGACGGGCTCGTCAACAGCCTGATCATCACCACCGGGGCAACGGCGCTTGCCGTCATGGCAAGTTTGCTCGCTGGTTTCGCCTACTCGCGCTATCGAGGCGTCCGTTTCCTGGAGGGATCGGTGATGTTTCTGATCGGATCGCGGCTGATCCCGCCGATCGTCGTGACGCTGCCACTGTTCCCGATCGTCAATCGGCTCGGGCTCAACGACACCCATCTGGTGCTGATCCTGCTCTACGCGACCTTCTTCGTCTCGCTCGGCACGCTCCTGATGCGCACGTTCATTGACCAGGTGCCGCGCGAACTCGACGAGGCGGCTGTCCTCGACGGCGCGCGGCCGCTGACGATCCTTGTGAAGATCATCTTGCCGCTCGTAGCGCCCGGCATGCTCGCCGTCGCCGTCTTCGTCGTCGTCTTCGCGTGGAACGAGTTTCTGTTCGCCTATATCTTCACCGCCAACCACGCCAAGACTGCGCCTTTGGTCCTTTCTGAGATGATCAGCTCGATCGATGGCGTCGACTGGGGCGTGCTCTTTGCGGCCTCTACCGTCCAATTGCTGCCGGTTCTCGTCTTCGTGGTCCTGATGAACCGGTTTCTTGTCGCCGGGTTGACCGCCGGCGCGACCAAGGGGTGACGACGTCACCGAGAAAGGGAGGAAGACAATGCCTTTGCACATGACACGCAGAGCCCTGCTGACGACCGCGATGGCCGCCGGCGCGACGGGCGCATTTGGCCGGTTGGCCCATGCTCAGGTAAAGACGCTGAACGTGCTTTGCCATCGCGTCCACCAAACCAACCTGACGACCGGCGCCGCCGGCAATGTCATCAAGCCCTGGGAGGACAAGAACAACGCCCAGATCTCCTGGACGACGCTCGACAGCAATCCGCTCCAGGACCGGCTATTCCGGGAGGCGAGCCTGAGCGAGACCGATTTCAACGTCGGCTATCGACAACCGCATGACATCGCAGATCGCCTCGCTCTTCGAGCCGCTCGACGACCTCCGGAAAGCCGAGCCGATCGAGGATTTCGACGATATCGTCGAGGGCCTGCGCCAGTCGATGACCGTCGGCGGCAAGCTCGTCGGCATCCCGGTGCGCCATGCCACGCAGGGGCTTTTCTACAACGAGGAGCTGCTTCAGGAGGCCGGCATTTCGGCGCCACCGGACACGCTGGAGGAGCTGGTCGAGCAGGCGAAGAAGCTGACCTTCACCTCCAAGTCCAGTACGCCGGTCGTCGGCATGATCCTTGCGAGCGACCTCGCCGTCTTCCCGGTCATGTTCGCCCGCGCCTTTGGCGGCGATTTTATCGACAAGCAGTTCCGGGTGGTTCCCGATCCGGAGGCGATGGAAAAAGGCCTGTCCGTGCTCGCCGACCTCTTCAAGGCCGGGGCGCTCCCCCGCAGCTACGCCACGACGCGCAATGACGATATGGTGACTTGGATGCAGCAGGGACGCGCAGCCTTCGCGGTGCTGCCTTTCGCCCGCTACGCGCAGCTCAACAACAAGGAACAGTCGACCGCGCCGGGAAAGATCAAGGCGATCGAGTTCCCCGGCTCCAAGACCCTCGGCAGCGGTCAGGAAATGCACCCGGTCGTCGAATCCTGGGCTATGGCCATTCCCGCCAATTCGGCGGACAAGAAACTCTCCTGGAGCTATCTCCGCTTCGTAGCGAGCAAGGCGGCTACACTCGATATGGCGCGCAACGGCAATGGCCCCGTCCGCTCATCGACCTATGCCGAGCCGTCGTTCGCCGGGTCGCAGCCGCAGGCGAAGGTCGAGGCTGCCGCCCTTGCCAAGGCGAGACCAGCCTTCCCGGCTTTTCCCGAAGCCGCTCGCGCTCAGTCGACGTTTCTCGAGGAGGTTCAGCTCGCCGTCCTCGGTCGCAAGAACCCGAAGGAAGCGGTCGCCGCCATTGTCGACCGCGTCAAGCCGCTGATGCCAGCGTAATCGTATGGACCACGTCGCCAAGTCGCCTGGTACTTGCCAGGCGACCAACCGGCGAGGATCAGCACGGTCGTAAAGTGGTCGTCGGATGAGGCGATGTTCCATGGACCTGAATTCGATCGCGCGAGCTCAGGACTGCCTGGCAGTGCGCTGGCGCAGATAGCAGGTTCATCGCACCGCCGCCGATATCCCACTACGCGGCATAGGCAATGGCCGCTGACCGTCGGCGACTCCCCATGATCGAGGTAGATACCATGATGCCGCTTGTCGGCACGCATGGCCTACTGACTTTGTAGATGCTTTCGAGCGGCGCCGGGGACGCTTATCGCCTGCTACTCGATGTAGTGCACGGGCGCCGCCCCTCCGGGGGGACGTAATCAACCCTCGGACTTGCCAGCCTGTTTGCCTGGAAGCTTGCGATGGTAGCACGCGGGCATGCCGATCCCTCGTTGCTGGATAGCTATGACATGGAGCGCAGGCCGGTCATCGAGGCTACGTTGGCGCAAGCGCTCGCCCGCCTACAGAAATGGTTCGACGATCCGTCGAAGCGGTTGCCTCCTCCTGTTGCGATCGTCGAGGATTACGACGTGGTATTTGGCCAACGCTACACTGCAGGCATCGTGGCTCGGGAATCCACACCGGACGATCACCCGTTCCAAAAATCCGCCAAGCTGTCGGGTCGCCCTGGCACGCGTTTACCGCATTTCGCGGTCGGGCGCGCCGGCCGGCGGATTTCGAGTCTCGATTTGTGCGATCGCGATCTTCTTCTCCTCTGCGCTGACGAAGCATGGTGTCAGGCCGCTGACGCGATAAGCCAACGCCTCGGAATGCCGCTGACCTGCCACGCCTTGGGTGCCAATGACGATCTGATTGACTTGGACCATCGGTGGCCTTCCGCGCTCGGGGTTGAAAGCGGCGGTGCCGCCTTGGTCAGGCCGGACGGCTTTGTCGCGTGGCGGTCATCGCACGGTGTGCCTGATCCCGTACAGGTGCTGATCGAAACGCTTGACGGGTTTGGTTTCCGCACGCAGGCACACGAACACCATCGGTGAGCGGCGGCGAGTGCGGATGCCTCCTGCGTTCTGGCACGCCGATGTCGTCGCCGGGAATGCGGGCGATGCCAAGGGCGCAGACGGCCAGCGCACGAAGCCCGGCCGCTACGACTCCCTTGCCGATCCCATCGCCTGGAATGGCCGCGATCCTGTGGCTTCGCATCGGTCCGGTCTTCCCTTGTGGCGCTAAACTCCGATGAACCACCGTGGCCTTGGCAGACCGAATGTCGCCGTTACCGCAAATGGTCAATCAAACCGTTCAGCAGGAGCAGCAACGCCCCAGCGACGACAGCCGCGGCCGCGTCGTCCAGCATAATGCCGGCCCCACCCCTTACCTTGTCATGCATGATACGGATGGGCCAAGGCTTGACGACGTCGAAAAACCGGAAAGCAAGGAAGCCTGCTGCCCACCAGAGTGGGTCGATCGGAAGCATGGAAAGTGTCGCGGCGGCGCCGAAGGTCTCATCGATGACGACGATCTGCGGATCCTCCGCCCCGGTACGGGAGATAACATGCGATGACGCCCATACGCCAACGGCGAACAGGGCCGCATAGGCAAGCACGGTCAGCCAAGGCGATGCAGGTATCAGAGCTGCGGCAACAGCCACTCCAACTATTGCGCCGACCGTGCCCGGCCATATTGGAGATAATCCCGCGCCGACAGAGGTCGCGAGCAGGTAGGCGAACTTGGGTGGAAATTTATGCATCGAGTTTCGGCCGGCTTCCCACGGATCGCAAGCGATCATAGTCACATCGTTCGGGTGCTGCCGCCAGACTGCCGTTCGATTTGCTCCGTCAGCTTGGCGAGCGCCTTATTCCGCCGGCCGCATTCGCCAAAAAGAAATCGCTGTTGCGGCGAGTTGAGAATGTTGCTGAGCCCGGTCTCGGCCCGCTTTGACCAATTGGAACGGTAGCGACGGTGGAACAAACCCGCAAATTGCTGGTAAAGCTCGGTGAAACGACATCATCAGAGGAGCCGCCATGATCGCCGGTCTCATGAAAAGTCGCATCGACCCGCTATGGGAGCAGGCCGCCTCTCCGCTGATCGGGATCGGCATGACGCCGAACCAGGTTACGGCTAGCGGGCTCGTGCTCGTCGCTTTGTCGTCGGCCGCCTATGTCTATCACCATTCAAGTCTTGCCTTTGGCCTTTGCCTGGCGTTTGCCTTCACCTTCGATGCGCTGGACGGTGCGGTAGCCCGCCGGACAAATATGAGCACCAAGGCCGGTGGCTATTTCGATGCCGTCGTCGACCGTTATCAGGAATTGGCCGTCTTTGCGGCAATCGGCTGGGTCGCCGATCTGTGGGCGATCGCAATGTTCGCGTTCGCCGGCGGGATACTCACAAGTTACGCCAAGGCACGGACGGCGCTGGAAATTCCCGTAGAAAACCATGGTTGGCCGGATTTCTTCGAGCGGATGGAACGTCTGGTGTTCATTTGCGTGCTGCTCGCCGCGGACGGAGTCGCGACCGCCATGGGCGCGGCTTCGCCCTGGATTCTGGCGGGTGGGTTCGCGCTGTACGCAGTGCTGGCCAACGCCACAGCGCTACAACGGATCAGTCGTGCATTTGCGATGCTTAAACGAGCCGACGGCAACCAGCCGTGAGACCGCAAGAACGTTTGCATTCAGCCTCATGTGAGGCTATATACTGCTTCATATGAATGGAAGCAGAGATGTTAGCATTTGGAAATATAGCCGACGTGCTGGGGCTGTCGCCCAAGGAAACGGCTGCACGGTCGCCATTCGGGCTGATGGCTCGAATTGAAGGCGGATTGCCCATCGGCGCGCTCGAACGCGTCTCACAATTGCTGGCACCGGCCGATGCCCAATTCAAATACCGCCTCGTTCCAAAGGCAACCTATGAACGTCGCAAGAGGGGCGCTCTTCGACTGTCTTCGGAGGAGGGCATGCGGGTGGCACGGGTGGCTCGTGCATGGGACTTGGCCCTCGACGTCTGGAAGATCGAAGATGAGGCTCGTGACTTTCTATTTCGACCTCATCCCATGCTGGAAGACCGACGCCCGATCGAAATGGTCATCCGAAACGAGATCGGCGCCGAGCTGGTGATCGATATCCTTGCAGGCCTGAAATACGGCACTGCCGCTTGACGGCGCAGATACTCGATCGGACGCTGCCGTGCTTCAGGATCGGCGATCCTGCCGGCATCCATCCGTTCTTTGACGCGACGGGCTCGACGATCGCGCCCGGCCGCTGGAACACGCCTGGCAGCCCAGTGATTTACACCAGCGAGCACTATTCGACAGCGTTGCTGGAAAAGCTGGTGCACGGCAGCGGCAGACTGCCGCCCAACCAGCACTACGTCCAGATCATGGTTCCGCGCGGGCTAAGCTACGAGATATTTTCGCAGCCGTCGCTGCCGGGGTGGGATATGATGCCGGCAAAGGTGAGCAAGGAATTCGGCGAGACGTGGTATGTCGAGCGCCGCAGCGCGATCTTGATCGTGCCAAGCGTCGTGGCTCGCCTCGACAACAACGTGTTGATCAATCCGACCCATCCGGAGTTTGCCTTGATCACAGCCAGCCTGCATCAACCCGTATATTGGGACAGTCGCCTGTTCGGCTCCTGAGCAGGTCAGGAGGGGCAGGTTCCTGCCTGTGGCGTCGATTGTTCAAACTCGTCAGCGCCAGGCCAAGCCTGGGGCGACATGGGTCAGAATCGCCTCGATGACATGGGCGTTGTAGTCGACCCCGAGCTGGTTGGGGACGGTAAGCAGCAGCGTATCGGCCTCGGCGATGGCTTCGTCGCCCTTTAGCTGCTCGATGAGGATGTCCGGCTCGGCGGCATAGGAGCGGCCGAAGACGGCGCGCCTGTCTGCCTCGATGTAACCGAACTGATCTCCGCTCTCATTGCCGCCGAAATAGGCGCGGTCGCGATCGTCGACCAAGGCAAAAATGCTCCGGCTGACCGACACCCGCGGCTCGCGCGTGTGTCCGGCCGTCTTCCAGGCCTCACGAAAAGCCCGGATCTGTTCGGCCTGCTGGATGTGAAACGGCTTTCCGCCTTCATCGAATTTGAGCGTGGAGCTTTGCAGGTTCATCCCCAGCTTCGCCGCCCATTCCGCCGTGGCGTTGGTGGCGGCGCCCCACCAGATGCGGTCGCGCAGGCCCTCCGAGTGTGGTTCAACGCGAAGCAGGCCGGGCGGGTTGGGAAACATCGGCCGCGGATTGGGCTGCGCAAAGCCTTTGCCCAGCAACACTTCGAGCAGCACTTCGGTGTGTCTGCGTGCCATGTCGGCATCGCTCTCGCCCTCTTGCGGGGCATAGCCGAAGTAGCGCCATCCCTCGATTACCTGCTCCGGCGAGCCGCGGCTGATGCCCAGCTGCAGACGCCCTCCGGCGATTAGGTCGGCGGCGCCGGCGTCCTCGGCCATGTAGAGCGGGTTCTCATAGCGCATGTCGATCACCGCCGTGCCGATCTCGATTCGGCTGGTCTTCGCCCCAACCGCTGCCAGCAGCGGAAAGGGCGAGGCGAGCTGACGGGCGAAATGATGCACGCGGAAATACGCGCCGTCCGCACCCAGCTCCTCGGCCGCGACGGCCAGCTCGACGGACTGCAAAAGCGCGTCGGATGCCGTCCGCGTCTGCGATTGCGGCGAGGGCGTCCAGTGCCCGAACGAGAGGAAACCAATCTTCTTCATGAGAACCAGCCTAAAGGGGAGCCAGGTGCAGACTATGCTGCGGCGCGCAGCAAAGCATCGCAAAATCGGTGCCGATGATCGCCTGCCTTGACGCGCAAAGCTTGAATCGGCGGTTGTTGATCAACGATGCCGACCGTGCCGAGCTGCCGTCGGACGCGAGTCTAGGAAGGTGCCGCGAACGCGAGCAATATCGCGATGAGGATCAACAGCGGTCCCATCCATTTGAAGTGAACCCCAAAGTTGGTCCACCATGCTTGCTGCTGGCCCGGGCGAGCTTGGAACGGGTCCGCGAGAAATCCGAAGCCGACGCCAGCCATCCACAACCCGGCGCAGAACATGATGAACTCGTCGATGTACTCCGCGACCACGCTTCGAAACTTTCGAATTTATGCCGCCGCTACATGCGCCGAATTCGAGCCGATATAGTTACGGATCGTTTCGATGATCCGGTCCTGGTCAGCCTCGCTCAGATAGGGATGCATCGGCAGGCACAGGATGCGCTTCGGCAACTCTTCCGAAACGGCAAGGCCGGTCGGCGTGCGCGGATAATCGCGATAGGCAATCTGGCTGTGCAGCGGTTTCACATAGTAGATAACCGACGGAATGCCCTTTTCACCGAGATGTGCCTTGAGCCCGTCGCGTTTCGGCGTTTCGATGGCGTATTGCGCCCAGGCCGAGCGGCCGCCGCCCAGATTGCGCGCCGCCTTGACGATATCGCCGAGACCTTCGGCATAGCGATTGGCGACCGCTTGCCGCGCCACCATCTCGTCCTCGAGGATGGCCAGCTTCTCGATCAGGATCGCCGCCTGCAGCGTGTCGAGCCGCGAGTTGATGCCGACGCGGACATTGTCGTATTGCGTTTCGCCCTTGCCGTGGAAGGCGAACGAGCGCAACTGTTCGGCCAGCGCATCGTCATTGGTGAACATCGCACCGCCGTCGCCATAGCAGCCGAGCGGTTTTGCCGGATAGAAGCTGGTCGAGCCGACGGTGCCGAACGAGCCGCACATCTTGCCGTCAGCCGAGCCGCCGGTCGCCTGCGCCGCATCCTCGATGACCATCAGGCCTTCGCGGTTGGCGATGGCCATGATCGCCTCGTAATCGGCGGCGAGGCCGAACAGGTCGACGGGAATGATTGCCTTCGGCCTCAGCCGGCCTTCCGCCTTGATCATGGCAATCGCCGCCTCGAGGCTGGCGACGTCGATGTTGTAGCTGTCGGCATCGACGTCGACGAACACCGGTTCGGCCTTGGTCAGCGCCACCACTTCGGCCGTGGCGGCGAAGGTGAAGCTCGGCACGAACACCGCGTCGCCCTGGCCGATGCCGGCGGCAAACAGCGGCAGCAGCAGCGCATCGGTGCCGTTGGCGCAAGCGACCACATGCTTGGTGCCGATATAGGCGGCGAGCTTGTTTTCGAATTCGGTGACCTGAGGTCCGAGAATATAGCGGCCTTCGTCGACGACCCGGTCGATTGCCGCTTTCAGCCTGTCGCGGATGCGTTCGCGCTGCGCGCCAAGATCGATGAACTGCATGTCGGCCTCAAACGGTTTAGCCAGGTAACCGGCCGCTGGTAGCAGACTTGGCACGGCCGAGAAAGCCGCAGGGCAAAACCCTGAATTGCTCAAGTGTCGCAGCCTGTTACCTCTGGTTTCCGATCTGCCCTCTTAAACGCGAGGAAATCCGGGCTTCGGCATGCTTGATGTGGCCTTTGTATCCCGCCCCACTGGCTGGGCGAAACATAAAGTGATCGCCGGCAAGCGGTCCGCGAGGCTGTTGCCAGCCGGTCAGGCGATTTCATGCCGCCATGGCGGGTTGGCGCCGGCCCGCGATACCGTCACCGCCGCGGCTTTGGCGCCGAGCGTCAGCGCCTTGTGGATGGCTTCTTCCGGCAAGCTGGCGATTGCCGTCTTCGAGAGCAGACCCTGCTCGTGCAAGGAGGCAAGAATGCCGGCATTGAATGTGTCGCCGGCGCCGACCGTATCGACCACCTCGACCTTGTCCGGCACGACGGTGACCCGGTGCTGGCTGCTGTAACCGACCGCGCCCTCGCTACCATGGGTGACGACGATCAGCTTCGGACCGCGCTCCAGCCAGTTCCGGACGACGTCCTCATGCGAGCCGGCTTCGCCGAACCAGTTCAGATCCTCGTCCGACAGTTTCACGATGTCGGCCATCGCCATCATGTTGCGGATGCGCCTGAGGTGCTTGGCCTTGTCCGGAATGAAGTTTGGCCGGATGTTGGGGTCGAGCATCATCACGCGGCGCTCATGCTCGCGTCGCATGAACTCTTCATAGGCCGACCCGGCTGGCTCCGAGATCAGGCTGATGGCGCCGAACAGCATGGCCTCGATCTCGCTGCCGAGTTCCGGCAGGTCCTCGATGGTCAGCATGCGTCCGGCGGTGTTCTCGTCATAGAATGTATAGGTCGCCTGGCCGTTGGTGAGCCGCACGAAGGCGAGCGTGGTCGGACGCGGCGAGGTGTGCGCATAGGTGGAACTGACCTTGCTGGCCTCCAGCGCCTCTCTGAACTGGCCCCCGAACAGATCCGACGACAGGCCGGAGAAAAAGGCAGCGGGCCCGCCGAGCCGGCCAAGCGCAATTGCCGAGTTGAAGACGGCACCGCCGACATAGGGCGCAAAGGCCGGCTCGCCCTCCGTCGTGGTGCGCGGCAGCATGTCGATCAGGGCTTCGCCGCAGCAGAGAATCATGAAGTCTTGCTTTCCGGCGGATAGATCACGCCCTTGCGAATGATGATGTTGGCATAGAGCCGCGGCTCGCTTGTCGCGACGATCGCGTGCGCGGCCTTGACCCGTGCATAGAAGTCGGCGCCGGCAAGCGCAACCACCTTGCGGCCCGGCGCACGTCTGGCGCAGATCGCTTCCATCTCATGGTGAACCGGATCGGCGAGCAGGGGATCGCCTTTGGCCGAGGCGCGAAACAGCGCCTGCGGCACGGCGTCGTCGACAGGCAATACGCTCAATACCGCATCGAGCACCGGGACGAGATGATGACCGTCGGCGCGGATCAGCCGCTGTGCCTGCTGTTCGGCCGGGTAGTTGCCGTCGACCAGCGCGATCTCGTCGCCATGGCCCATGGCGCGCAACATCGCCAGAAGCTCCGGGCCGAGCAGCGCCGGGATACCGATCAGCATGCTCAGAAGCTCCGGGAAATCGTGGTCGAGCCGATGAGGAAGCGCTCCGACAGCGGCAGGCTGGCGCCACCCAGCGCCCGCGCATGGATGCCGACCGTTCCCTCGCGAACGGCCGGCAGCCTCAGGCCTTCGCCGTCGATCCTGCCGATCGCCTGGATGACGGCATCGACAAGCCGCCTGCGCACGCCGAGCGGCATCCATCCGTCGATCACCGCGGCTTCGAAATCGATGACGGACGACGCCGCAACGATGGCATAGGCGAGCGCCTGCGAGGCGCTGGCGATCCAGTCGTCAAGCTCGGCACCGATCTCGCCCCAGTCCCCCGGTGAGGTCCACAGATGCGAGGCCTCGACGCCGCGTGCGTTGAGCGCCTTCTCCAGCATGGCGATCGACGCCACGTCAATCAACTGCGTCGGCTTGCCGTCAGGCCCGGGCACCGGCATTGAGCCCAGCGCGCCGGCATTGCCGGTTGGGCCGCCAAACAGCCGGCCGTTCAGCACGATGCCGCCGCCGGCAAAGGCGCCGATGTAGAAATAGACGAAATCGCGCGCCGCGCCCGCCGCGTGGCCGAACACGAGCTCGGCGCCGCAGGCCGAGGTGGCATCGTTCTGCAGATAGACTGGAAATTCGCATTGCGCCTGGATGTCGGCGCGGATGTCGCGATGGCGCCATTCGTCCATGATTTCACGCGGCGCGCCGGCGGTATCGGCCCAGTTCCACAATTCGAACGGCATGGCGATGCCAAGCCCGGCGATGCGTTTGTCCTGCGCAGGGGTGAGTTCGCCGCGCATCTTCTTCATGCCGCTCGTGACGAATTCCACCGTCTCGCGCGGCGCCGGATAGCGGTACGAATGCTGCAGCATCGAGCGCACATTGCCGAGGAAATCGATCAGCACCAGCTCGGCGCTGCGGCGGCCGATCTTCAGGCCGATGAAATAGGCGCCGTCGGGATTGAGCGCCATGGGTATCGAGGGCTGGCCGATCTTGCCGCGCAACGGCGCCTGGCGGACGAGCAGGTCGTCCTCCTCCAGCTCGCGCATGATGACGGACACTGTCTGCGCCGAAAGGCCCGTCATGCGCGCAATATCGGATTTGGCCAGGCTGCCGTGCTGACGCACCAGCGACAGCACCAGCCGCTCATTGTGGTCCCGCATGCCGCTTTGATTGGTGCCGCGGTGCAGACGGCTTTCGGCCGCATCGGGCGAACCGTGCCTCGTAACGCCGGTCTCCACCCCTGTTCCTCCCGTCGTTTCCCCTCAATGCTTTTGGTCTAGAGTGGGTGAACAATCCTGCGATGTCAATAATAAATAAGAGTGATTTAATTATTGACAGTGCTGGCGGACTGGTGTCTCTTGAGATCGGCGTCGACACTGGGAGATTTCGTCGGACGCGCTGCAGGTGCCGGTTGGCCGGCATCCTAAATGGTTCCATGGGAGGAAAATCGTGACCACGTCAAAACTGTTGAAATCCACCGTGTTTGCCGCGGCCGGACTGAGCCTGATGGCCTTTGCGTCAACGGCATCGGCCGCCGGGGTCGGCGCCTGCTTGATCACCAAGACCGACACCAATCCCTTCTTCGTCAAGATGAAGGAAGGTGCCGCCGCGAAAGCCAAGGAAATTGGTGTCGATCTGAAGGCCTACGCCGGCAAGGCGGAAGGTGACAATGAGGGCCAGGTTGCGGCGATCGAATCCTGCATCGCCGACGGCGCCAAGGGCATTTTGATCACCGCCACCGACACTGCGGCCATCGTGCCGGCGGTGAAGAAAGCGCGTGATGCAGGGGTGCTGGTGATCGCTCTGGACACCCAGCTCGAGCCTGCCGACGCCGCGGATGCGACGTTTGCGACCGACAATTTCAAGGCCGGCGAGCTTATCGGCTCCTGGGCAAAGGCCACCTTGGGCGACAAGGCCAAGGACGCGCACATCGCCTACATGGATCTTATCGCCAGCCAGCCCTCTGTCGACGTGCAGCGTGATCAAGGCTTCATGAAGGGCTTCGGCATCGACCTCGGCGACCCCAACAAGATCGGCGACGAAACCGACGCACGCAATGTCTGTCACGATCTGTCGAGCGGCAATGAGGATGGCGGGCACACTGCCATGGAGAATTGCCTGCAGAAGGATCCGGATATCAACGTCGTCTACACCATCAACGAACCTGCGGCCGCGGGCGCCTACCAGGCGCTGAAGGCCGTCGGCAAGGAGAAGGACGTCCTGATTGTCTCGGTCGATGGCGGCTGCCCGGGTGTCAAGAACGTTGCCGAGGGCGTGATCGGCGCCACTTCACAGCAATATCCACTGCTCATGGCCTCGCTCGGCATCGAGGCGATTAAGACCTTTGCCGACAGCGGCAAGAAGCCTGAGCCGTCGCCCGGTCTGAACTTCTACAACACCGGCGTGACGCTGATCACCGACAAGCCTGCCGCCGGCATCGAATCCATCGACACGAAGCAAGGCCTCAGCAAGTGCTGGGGTTGATTTGATCCCCTGATCGGCTCAACTTCAAAAGAACAATAGAGAATGTGGAGCGGTTTCGGCCGCTCCACATCACAGGCGGGAGGTCGACTTGAGCGTCGAAACAACCAGGAGCAAGGGACCGCAGGAATTCGAGACGGTCCTGGCCACTAGCGACACCAGCGTCGCTTCATTCGAGACGCATTCCCGCTCGACGCTGGAGAGCATCCAACACCGCTTGCACAAAAGCCCTGCCATGGTGCCGCTGATCATCCTGATCATCTCGGTGGCTCTGTTCGCAGTCGTCGTCGGCGGACGCTTCTTTTCTCCTTTCACCCTCACCCTGATCCTCCAGCAGGTGGCGATAACCGGCATGGTCGGCATCGCGCAGACACTGGTGGTGCTCACCGCCGGCATCGACCTGTCCGTCGGCGCCATCATGGTGCTGAGCTCGGTCGTCATGGGCCAGTTTGCCATGCACTACGGTGTCCCAGCGCCGGTGGCCGTTGCCGTCGGGCTGCTTGTCGGCGCGATTTGCGGCTTGATCAACGGCATTCTCATCGCCTGGGTGAAACTGCCGCCCTTCATCGTGACGCTCGGCACCTGGTCGATCTACGCTGCCATCAACTTCATCTATTCCGGTAACGAGACCATCCGCAGCCAGGATCTCGAGACGACGGCGCCGCTGCTGCAGTTTTTCGGCGGATCGTTCAGGATCGGGGGCGCCGTCTTCACCTATGGCGTGCTGTTGGTGCTGATCATGGCGGCAATTGCCTGGTACGTGCTCAATCACACCGCGTGGGGCCGGCATGTCTATGCGGTGGGCGACGACCCGGAGGCCGCGGAACTGTCGGGTGTGCGCGTCAGCCGGATGCTGGTCGCGGTCTACACGCTGACTGGTATCATTTGCGCCATCGCCGGCTGGGCCCTGATCGGACGCATCGGATCGGTCTCGCCGCAGGCCGGGCAGTTCGAGAACATCAATTCGATTACCGCCGTGGTGATCGGCGGCACTTCGCTGTTCGGCGGCCGCGGCTCCATCCTCGGGACCATCTTCGGTGCGCTGATCGTCGGCGTGTTCGCGCTCGGCCTCAGGCTTTGGGGGACAGACCCGCAATGGACGCAATTGTCCGTCGGAGCCCTTATCATCATCGCTGTTGGTATCGACCAGTGGATCAGGAAGATCTCGGCATGAACCAAACTCACGAACCGATCCTTACCGCGCGCAGCCTGGTCAAGCGCTACGGCCGCGTCACCGCTCTCGACAGCGCAGACTTCGACCTCTATCCGGGGGAAATCCTTGCTGTCATTGGCGACAACGGCGCCGGCAAGTCATCGCTTATCAAAGCCATTTCCGGAGCGGTCACCCCGGACGAAGGTGAGATACGGCTTGAAGGCAAGCCCATTGCCTTCAAATCGCCGATGGAGGCCCGCGAGGCCGGCATCGAGACCGTCTACCAGAACCTGGCGCTGTCGCCGGCGCTGTCGATCGCCGACAACATGTTCCTCGGCCGGGAGATCCGCAAGCCGGGGTTCCTCGGTGAATGGCTGCGCATGCTCGACCGTCCGGCGATGGAAAAGCGTGCCCGCGACAAGCTCACGGAGCTTGGCCTGATGACGATCCAGAACATCAGCCAGGCGGTGGAAACGCTTTCGGGTGGCCAGCGCCAAGGCGTGGCGGTGGCGCGTGCCGCCGCCTTCGGCTCGAAGATGGTCATCATGGATGAGCCGACGGCCGCGCTCGGCGTCAAGGAGAGCCGCCGCGTGCTCGAACTGATCCTCGACGTCAAACGGCGTGGCCTGCCGATCGTGCTGATTTCACACAATATGCCGCATGTTTTCGAGGTGGCGGACCGCATCCACATTCACCGGCTCGGCCGTCGCCTCTGCGTCATCGATCCGAAGCAGTATACGATGTCCGACGCGGTCGCCTTCATGACCGGCGCCAAGGTGCCGCCGGAAGCGGCGCTGGCGGCCTGAGCAAGAACTTGAGGCCCGTCGCGGAGGGCGCCCAACGCGGTGTTTCACGGCCAAATTGCCGCAGGGCAACCCGGCTTGCGATCACCCGAATCGATTGAACATCCGGTGGGATGCACTAGCATTGGCAGAGATGGTGAAAGCCGCATGATCCTGGCAACGTCACGAGAGGCAGCATGACGCGCGCGATGACAACCGAAGCTCCTCTGCCCACGCTCAAAAACCCGGATCCCAAGACGCTCGCCGAGGAAGTCTTGCAAGCCCTCAAATACAGGGTCGGCAAGGGCACCAACGTTGCAACCCAGTACGATTGGCTCACCGCCTCGATCAAGGTTGTACGCGACCGCATAGTCGATCACTGGATGCAGGCGACCCAAGAGGCCTACGCCCAGCAGGAAAAGCGCGTCTACTACCTGTCACTGGAATTCCTCATCGGCCGCCTGATGCGCGATGCCTTCTCCAATCTCGGCCTGATGGACAATATGCGCGAGGCGCTGTCGTCGCTTGGCGTCGACCTCGACATCATTGCTGCGCTCGAACCGGACGCTGCCCTTGGCAATGGCGGTCTTGGCCGGCTCGCCGCCTGCTTCATGGAAAGCATGGCGACCGTCAATATCCCCGCGCATGGCTACGGCATCCGCTACGCCAACGGCATGTTTCGGCAGGAGATCCATGACGGCTGGCAGGTGGAGCTGCCCGAGACATGGCTCGATCACGGCAATCCCTGGGAGTTCGAGCGCCGCGAACGCTCCTTCGAGGTCGGCTTCGGCGGCTCGGTAGAATCGGTCACGTCGAAGGACGGCCGGCTCGAGCGCCACGTCTGGAAGCCGACCGAACATGTTCTGGCAGTCGCCTATGATACGCCGGTTGTCGGTTGGCGGGCCAACCGCGTCAACACGCTGCGTCTGTGGTCCGGCATGCCGGTCGACCCGATCCTGCTCGACAAGTTCAACGCCGGCGATCACATCGGCGCGCTCGCCGAAAGCAACAAGGCCGATGCGTTGTCGCGCGTCCTTTACCCGGCCGATTCCCACAAGGCGGGCCAGGAGTTGCGGCTCAGGCAGGAGTATTTCTTCTCCACCGCCTCGCTGCAGGACATCGTCCAGCGTCATCTCAGCCAGTATGGCGACCTGCAATCGCTGCCCGACAAGGCGGCGATCCATCTCAACGACACCCATCCGGCGATCGCCGTAGCCGAGCTGATGCGCCTGTTGATGGATGTCCACGGCATGGATTTCGACCAGGCCTGGAGCATCACCAAGCGCACCTTCGGCTACACCAACCACACGCTCCTTCCCGAAGCGCTGGAAAGCTGGCCCGTGCCGCTGTTCGAGCGGCTGTTGCCGCGCCACATGCAGATCGTCTACGCCATCAACGCCGAGGTGCTGCTCGAGGCGCGCGCCTCCGACCAGTTCTCGGACGAGCAGATCAGCCGCATCTCGCTGATCCAGGAAAATGGCGATCGCCGCGTGCGTATGGGCAATCTGGCCTTTGTCGGCTCGCACTCGATCAACGGCGTGTCGGCATTGCATACAGAATTGATGAAGGAGACGGTGTTTGCCGACCTCCACAGGCTCTACCCGGATCGCATCAACAACAAGACCAACGGGATCACACCGCGGCGCTGGCTGATACAGTGCAATCCCGGCCTCACTGCACTCACCCGAGAGGCGATTGGCGACGGCTTCCTCGACGACATCGACGAGATAAAGCGGCTTGATCCTTTCGCTGAGGACGCAGCCTTCCGCGACAAGTTCGCCGCCGTCAAACGGGCGAACAAGACGAGGCTTGCCAAGCTCGTTGCCGACCGGCTCGGCATCAAGGTCGACCCATCGGCGCTGTTCGACATCCAGGTCAAGCGCATCCACGAATACAAGCGCCAGCTCTTGAACATTCTCGAAGCGGTCGCGCTTTACGACCAGATCCGCTCGCATCCGGAGCGCGACTGGATGCCTCGCGTCAAATTCTTCGGCGGCAAGGCGGCGCCCAGCTATCACAACGCCAAGCTGATCATCAAACTTGCCAATGACGTCGCCCGGGTCATCAACCGCGACCCGGCGGTGCGCGGCTTGCTGAAAGTGGTATTCGTGCCGAACTACAATGTCAGCCTGGCCGAGATCATGATGCCGGCCGCCGATCTTTCGGAGCAGATATCGACCGCCGGCATGGAAGCGTCCGGCACCGGCAACATGAAGTTCGCGCTGAACGGCGCGCTGACCATCGGCACGCTCGACGGCGCCAATGTCGAGATCAAGGAATGCGTGGGCGACGACAATATCTTCATCTTCGGCCTGACCACCGATGAGGTCGCCGAGCGACGCAACAATGGTTACGATCCGCGCGCTGTGATCGAGGGATCGCCTGAATTGGCGCAGGCGCTGGCCGCGGTTTCATCCGGAGTCTTTTCACCTGACGATCCGGACCGTTATCGCGACCTGATCAACGGTCTTTACCAGAGCGACTGGTTCATGGTCGCCGCGGATTTCGATGCCTACGCCGCCACCCAGCGCGACGTCGATGCCGTCTGGCGCAACAGCCCGGACTGGTACGCCAGAGCCATCCGCAATGTCGCGCGCGTCGGCTGGTTCTCGTCCGATCGAACGATCCGCCAATATGCGAAAGACATATGGCACGTGCCCGCCTGATATGATTGCATGAGGCCACGAACAATGTGGTCCTAGTGGAGTGGATTTGACCCTCGCATCCCTTGGAGGGTAAGGCGGCATGCGAATGTCGAATTCAAAACTCCACTAGAAACATACACTTGGTGCCCGGGGAGGGTCACTGCCTGATGAGCAAGCCGCGCGCGACCGTTGCAACAAGCGGGCCGGACGGACTGGCGCCAGCCGGCGATGTCGCGGCGATTGTCGCCGGCACGCACGGCGATCCGTTTGCCGTGCTTGGCGTGCATGAGGCGGGAAAGGGCTTTGTCGCCCGCTGCTTCGTCCCTCATGCCGAGTTCGTCACCGCCTATACGCTGACCGGCAAGAAGGCCGGCGAGCTGTCGAGACGCGACGACCGCGGTTTCTTCGAAGGCAAACTGTCGCTGCGCAAACGCCAGCCGCTGCGCTATCACGCCAGGAATTCCGGCGGTGACTGGTGGCTGACCGATCCATATTCCTTCGGTCCCGTGCTCGGCCCGATGGACGATTATTACATCGCCGAAGGGTCGCATCTCAGGCTGTTCGACAAGCTCGGCGCCCATCTCATCGACCATGAAGGTGCATCGGGTGTGCATTTTGCGGTGTGGGCGCCCAATGCAAGGCGCGTCTCGGTGGTCGGCGACTTCAACGAGTGGGACGGCCGCAGGCATACCATGCGCGTCCGCCGCGACACCGGCATCTGGGAGCTGTTCATTCCCGACATCGGCGCTGGCCGCCCATATAAGTATGAAATCATCGGGCCGGATGGCGTGAGATTGCCGCTCAAAGCCGATCCGTTCGCCTTCAAGTCCGAACTGCGCCCGGCCACCGCCTCGGTGACGGCACTGCCGCCGGCGCATGAATGGGGTGACGAGGCGCACCGGAACTACTGGCGCAATGCCGACCACAGGCGCGAAGCCGTATCGATCTACGAGGTCCATGCCGGGTCATGGCGGCTTCACGACGACGGCAGCTTCCTGTCGTGGGATGAGCTCGCCGACAGGCTGATCCCTTACGTGGTGGAGACCGGTTTTACCCACATCGAATTCATGCCGATCTCCGAACACCCTTATGACCCGTCCTGGGGCTACCAGACGACGGGTCTCTATGCGCCGACTGCCCGCTTTGGCGATCCGGACGGTTTTGCCCGCTTCGTCGACGGCGCCCACCGTGCAGGCATCGGCGTCATCCTCGACTGGGTGCCGGCGCATTTCCCGGTTGACGAACACGGTCTGGCAAAGTTCGACGGTACCGCGCTCTACGAACATGCCGATCCGCGCAAGGGCTTCCATCCCGACTGGAACACCGCGATCTATAATTTTGGGCGCCGCGAAGTGATTTCGTTCCTGGTCAACAATGCGCTGTTCTGGGCCGAGAAATATCACGTCGACGGACTGCGCGTCGATGCGGTAGCCTCGATGCTTTATCTCGATTATTCGCGCAAGGCCGGTGAATGGATTCCCAACGAGAAGGGCGGGCGGGAGAACCTCGAAGCGGTCAGCTTCCTGCAGCGTATGAACAAGGAGGTCTACGGCCACCATCCAGGTGTGATGACCATCGCCGAGGAATCGACCTCGTGGCCGAAAGTCTCGCAGCCGGTGCATGAGGGCGGACTGGGCTTCGGTTTTAAGTGGAACATGGGCTTCATGCATGACACTTTGGAGTATTTCTCCAAGGAGCCGATCTTCCGCAAGCATCACCACAACGACATCACCTTCGGTCTGGTCTACGCCTTCAGCGAGAATTTCGTGCTGCCGCTGTCCCATGACGAAGTGGTGCACGGCAAGGGCACGCTGCTCAACAAGATGGCCGGCGACGACTGGCAGAAATTCGCGACGCTGCGCGCCTATTACGCGTTCATGTGGGGTTATCCCGGCAAGAAGCTGTTGTTCATGGGCCAGGAGTTCGCACAGCGCCGCGAGTGGAGCGAGGGGCGGGCGCTCGACTGGAACCTGCTCGATTTCCGGCTCCACCGCGGCGTCTGGCAGACGGTGCGCGATCTCAACTATCTCTACCGCTCGCGCCCCGCGCTGCATGCCCGCGACTGCGAGCCGGAGGGCTTTTCCTGGCTGATCGTCGACGACAGCGCGAACTCAGTATTTGCCTGGCTGCGCAGCGCGCCGGGCGGCAACCCGATCGCGGTCATTTCCAACTTCACGCCGGTGCCGCGCGACAATTACCGCGTGCCGTTGCCGCACGCCGGAAAATGGCGCGAGATCATCAACACCGATGCCACGGATTATGGCGGTTCCGGCAAGGGCAATAGCGGCGGCGTCGAGGCTCAGGCGGAAGGAGGAGGCATTTCGGCGACGATGCTTTTGCCGCCGCTGTCGACGATCATGCTCGAATTCGTCCCGGACTGAGCTATGTCTGGAGCATCTAACCTGGGAGGATAGGAATGGCTGAAATAAAACGAACACAGCCGCTGGCACGCGACGCCATGGCTTATGTGCTGGCCGGCGGCCGTGGCAGCCGGCTCAAGGAACTGACCGACCGCCGCGCCAAGCCGGCGGTCTATTTCGGCGGCAAGACCCGCATCATCGATTTCGCGCTGTCCAATGCGCTCAATTCCGGTATCCGCCGCCTCGGCGTCGCCACCCAGTACAAGGCGCATTCGCTGATCCGCCATCTGCAGCGCGGCTGGAACTTCCTGCGGCCCGAGCGCAACGAGAGTTTCGACATTCTGCCGGCCAGCCAGCGTGTGTCGGAAACGCAATGGTATGAGGGCACCGCCGACGCCGTGTACCAGAACATCGACATCATCGAGGCCTACGGGCCGGAATACATGGTCATCCTGGCCGGCGACCACATCTACAAGATGGACTACGAAATGATGCTGCGCCAGCATGTCGAGGCCGGCGCCGACGTCACCGTCGGCTGCCTCGAAGTGCCACGCATGGAAGCTACCGGCTTCGGCGTCATGCATGTCGATCCCAAGGACACCATTATCTCCTTCATCGAAAAGCCCGCCGATCCGCCAGGCATTCCCGACAAGCCGGATTTTGCGCTGGCCTCGATGGGCATCTATGTGTTCAAGACCAAGTTCCTGATGGAGCAATTGCGTCGCGATGCGGCGGAGCCCGGCTCGAGCCGCGACTTCGGCAAGGACATCATCCCCTACATCGTCGAGCACGGAAAGGCGATCGCCCATCGCTTCGCCAAATCCTGCGTGCGCTCGACCGCCGAGAACGAGGCCTATTGGCGCGACGTCGGAACGGTCGACGCCTATTGGGAGGCCAATATCGACCTGACCGACATCACGCCGGAACTCGACCTTTACGACCGCGACTGGCCGATCTGGACTTATGCCGAGTTGAAGCCGCCGGCAAAGTTCGTGCATGACGAGGATGGCCGCCGCGGGTCGGCCGTGTCGTCTCTCGTGTCGGGCGATTGCATCGTTTCGGGCGCTTCGCTGAAGCGAAGCCTGATCTTCACCGGCGCGCGCATCAATTCCTATTCGACGCTGGAGGAGGTCGTCATGCTGCCGGACGTCCATGTCGGCCGCAACGCCAGGCTGAAGCGCGTGGTCATCGATCACGGCGTCAGGATCCCGGAGGGGCTGGTGGTCGGCGAGGATCCCGTCCTCGACGCCAAGCGTTTCCGCGTTTCGGAAAAAGGCATCTGCCTCGTCACGCAGGACATGATCAACAGGCTGGGATCGTAGTGCATGCAGGTTCTGTCGGTGGCGCCCGAGATCTTTCCGCTGGTCAAGACGGGCGGGCTCGCCGACGTGACCGGCGCCTTGCCCGTGGCATTGGCCGGCAAGGGCGTCACCATGCGCACGCTCGTCCCCGGCTATCCTCAGGTGATGGGCGCCTTCAGGAAAAAAAAGCCGGTTCAGCAATATCCGTTGCTGCAGGGCGGCAAGGCCTCGGTGCATGCCGTCCAGATCGCCGGGCTCGACCTGTTCGTGCTTGACGCGCCGCATCTTTTCGACCGTCCCGGCGGCCCATACGGCAACGCGACCGGCGCCGACTGGCCGGACAATTGGCGGCGGTTCGCGGCCTTGAGCCAGGTAGGCGGCGATATTGCCGGCGGCGCAATCTCGGGCTACCTGCCCGATATCGTCCATGCCCATGACTGGCAGTCGGCAATGACGCTTGCCTACATGCGCTACGGCAAGGCGGTCGGCACGCCGTCGATGATCACCGTGCACAACCTCGCCTTCCAGGGGCAGTTCGGCGCCGGCATCTTTGGCGAGCTTGGCCTGCCGGCGGCGGCGATGGCGCTCGACGGCGTCGAATATTACGGCGGCGTCGGCTTCCTCAAGGCCGGCCTGCAGGCGGCGTGGGCGATCACCACGGTCAGCCCGACCTATGCGCAGGAAATCCGCTTGCCCGAATTCGGCATGGGCCTCGACGGCCTGATCAACATGCGCTCCGTCGATCTCCATGGCATCGTCAACGGCATCGATACCGAGATATGGAACCCGGAAACCGACAAGCATCTGGTTTCCAACTACACCGCAAAGACGCTCAAGGCACGGATGCCCAACAAGGCCGCGGTCGAGGACCGCTTCAGCCTCGATCGCGATGACAGCCCGATCGTTTGCGTCATCAGCCGTTTGACCTGGCAAAAGGGCATGGACATATTGGCGGCGGCCGTCGACGGCATCGTTGCAAGAGGTGCGCGGCTGGCGATCCTCGGCTCCGGCGATGCCGGGCTCGAAGGCGCATTGCTTGCCGCCGCAGCCCGCCATCGCGGCCGCATCGGCGTCGTCGTCGGCTATGACGAGGGACTCTCCCACACCATGCAGGGCGGCAGCGACGCCATCATTATCCCATCGCGCTTCGAACCTTGCGGGCTGACACAGCTTTACGGCCTGCGCTATGGCTGCGTGCCGGTGGTCGCGCGCACCGGCGGCCTTGCCGACACGATCATCGATGCCAACGAAGCCGCCATCTCTGCCGGCGTGGCGACCGGTTTCCAGTTTGCGCCCGCCAATGCCGGCGCGTTGCTGCACGCCGTCCGCCGCCTTGTCGAGGCGCATGCCAATCCCGCAGTGTGGACGTCGATGCAGCGGCAAGGCATGAAGGCCGACGTTTCGTGGGACAAAAGCGCCGAAAAATATGTCCAACACTATCGCTTGCTGCTTTCGAAAAGGGCTGCCTGACTGATGATCCGCACCGTCGCCACCAAACCCTATCCCGACCAGAAGCCCGGCACCTCCGGGCTGCGCAAGAAAGTCCCGGTGTTCCAGCAGGAGCACTATGCCGAGAACTTCATCCAGTCGATCTTCGATGCGCTGGACGGGTTCGAGGGCAAAACCCTGGTGATCGGCGGCGACGGCCGCTTCTATAACCGCGAGGTCATCCAGAACGCCATCGCCATGGCCGCGGCAAACGGCTTCGGCAAGGTGATGGTCGGGCAGGGCGGCATCTTGTCGACGCCGGCCGCTTCGCATGTCATCCGCAAATACAAGACCTTTGGCGGCATCATCCTGTCGGCTAGCCACAATCCGGGTGGCCCGCATGAGGATTTCGGCATCAAGTACAATGCCGGCAATGGCGGCCCGGCGCCGGAAAAGCTGACCGACGCGATCTTCGAAAAAACCAAGGCGATTTCAAGCTTCAAGATCGCCGATATCGGGCAGGTCGACATCGACACGATCGGCACGGTCAAGACGGGGGACATGACCGTCGAAATCATCGATCCTGTCGCCGACTATGCCGAACTGATGGAAAGCCTGTTCGATTTCGACGCATTGCGGGCGCTGTTCAAGTCGGGCTTCCGCATGCGCTTCGACGCCATGCATGCGGTGACCGGCCCCTACGCCAAGGAGATCCTCGAAAACCGGCTCGGCGCGCCCAACGGCACCGCCCGCAATTTCATTCCGCTGCCGGATTTCGGCGGCCATCATCCCGATCCCAATCTGGTGCATGCAAAACACCTCTACGACGAGATGATGGGGCCGGATGCGCCAGACTTTGGCGCCGCCTCGGATGGCGACGGCGACCGCAACCTGATCATCGGCAAGGGAATTTTCATCACCCCGTCTGATTCGGTGGCGATGCTCGCCGCCAACGCCCATCTGGCGCCGGGCTACAAGGCCGGGCTGAAAGGCATCGCCCGCTCGATGCCGACCAGCGGTGCTGCCGACCGGGTCGCCGAAAAGCTCGGCATCGGCATCTACGAGACGCCGACCGGCTGGAAATTTTTCGGCAATCTGCTCGATGCCGGCATGGCAACGATCTGCGGCGAGGAGAGTGCGGGGACCGGCTCCAACCATGTCCGCGAAAAGGACGGCCTGTGGGCTGTGCTTTTATGGCTCAACATCCTTGCCGTGCGCGGCGAAAGCGCCAAGCAGATCGTCACCCAGCATTGGGCGGCCTATGGCCGTAACTATTATTCGCGCCACGACTACGAGGAGGTCGAGATTGATCGTGCCAACGCGCTTGTCGACGAGCTGCGCGCCAAGCTCGGCTCGCTGCCTGGCACCAGCGTGCGCGGCATGACGATCGCCAGCGCCGATGATTTCGCCTATCACGATCCGGTCGACGGCTCGGTCAGCAAGAACCAGGGCATCAGGGTGTTGTTCGAAGGCGGCTCACGCGTCGTCTTCCGCCTGTCCGGCACCGGCACCTCGGGCGCGACGCTGCGGCTTTATGTCGAGCGCTACGAGCCGGACAAGAACCGCCACGATCTCGACACCCAGGAGGCGCTTGCCGATCTGATCGCGGCGGCCGACGACATTGCCGGGATTCGCAGCCATACCGGCCGCGCCAAACCGAGCGTCATCACCTGATGTCGTCGGGACTATCCGCCGGCTATCGTCCGCGATTTGGCGGGCTTGCCGGGGAGGGCGGCATCCGCTTCGCCGCATGGTCCTCGTTGGCTCGGCGCATCTGGGTTTCGATTTTCGACGAACACGGCAACCGCGAAATCGACCGGCTGGAACTCCAGTCGGAAGGCGAGGGCGTCCACGCACTTTTTGTTGCCGGTCTCGCCGCCGGCACCCGATACGGGTTCCGTGCCGATGGCGACTACGCGCCGGAACACGGTTTCTGCTTCGATCCCGACAAGCTGCTGGCCGATCCCTATGCCGTCGAGATCGACAGGCCCTATGCCTATGACGGCCGGCTCGCCGCGCGCCGGGGCGAGGGGGCCGACACGGCGCCGCTGATGCCGAAAGCCATCGCCGGCGCCCTGCCGGAACCCTTGCCTGCCTTGCCGCCTCTGTTTCGGTCCGGCGGCCTCATCTACGAGGTGCCGGTACGCGCGTTCACAAAGCTGCATAAGGATATTCCCGAGAAGCAACGCGGCACCATTGGAGCGCTCGCTCACCCCCTCGTTGTCGAGCATCTGCAAAAACTCGGCGTGGCAGCCATTGAGTTGATGCCGGTGACTGCATCGATCGACGAACGGCATTTACCGCCGCTCGGTCTGCGCAACGCCTGGGGTTATAATCCCGTGACCTTCATGGCGCTCGATCCGCGACTGGCGCCCGGCGGTCTGGCCGAGTTGCGCGGAACGGTCGCCGCGCTGCGCGAGGCCGGCATCGGCACCATTCTCGACCTTGTGTTCAACCACACCGGCGAAAGCGACCGGCTCGGCCCGACATTGTCGCTGCGCGGCCTCGACAGCCGCGCCTATTACCGGCACGAGCCGGACGGCGCTCTGGTCAATGACACCGGAACCGGCAATACGGTTGCGTGCGATCATCCGGTCGTCCGGGAAATGGTCCTCGACACGCTTCGCCACTTTGTCCAGCGCGCCGGTGTCGACGGATTCCGCTTCGACCTGGCGCCGATCCTCGGCCGCGTCGACGGCGTTTTCGACGCCGATGCGCCGCTGCTGAACGCCATTCGCAAAGATCCTGTTCTTGGCGACCGGGTGCTGATCGCCGAGCCTTGGGATATCGGACCGGATGGCTATCAGCTCGGCAATTTTCCGCCGCCCTTCCTCGAATGGAACGACAAATACCGAGACGATATCCGCCGCTTCTGGCGCGGCGACGGCGGCATGATCGGTGCGCTGGCGACGCGGCTTGCCGGTTCGTCCGACGTCTTTTCCAAAGCAGGCCAGACAATGAGCCGCAGCGTCAATTTCATCGCTGCGCATGACGGCATGACGCTGGCCGATATCGTCGCCTATGAGCACAAGCACAACGAAGCCAATGGCGAACAGAACCGCGATGGTCACGACGACAACCTGTCCTGGAACAATGGCATCGAGGGCGAGACCGGCGACCAGTCAATCGTTACGGCCCGTTTCGATGACCAGTGCGCGCTGCTGGCGACGCTCTTTGCCTCGCGCGGCACGATCATGCTGACGGCCGGCGACGAGTTCGGCCGCACGCAGGGCGGCAACAACAACGCCTACGCGCAGGACAATGACATTACCTGGCTCGACTGGGCCGGGCGCGACCTGGCGCTCGAGCACCATACGGCTCTGCTCGCCAGGATGCGTCGCGCCGTGCCGGCGCTCTTGGACACAGCATTCCTGACCGGAGAACAGCCTGCGGGCTCGGAAATACCAGACGTAGCCTGGCTGACGGAAACCGGCGTGCCGTTCGACGAGGCAGCCTGGCACGATGCCAGGCGGCACCGGCTGGTCATGGTTCTCGGTAGCGGTGAGAACAGTCGCCTTGCGGTGGTCATCAATGGCGACCGCCGGGCCTGCATGTTCACGCTGCCGGAACGGGCGGGTTTTCATTGGCGCCCTGCCATCGAAACGGATACTGGCGACATCTCACGGCCGGTGCCTGGGCGAACGGTCATGTTCATGATCGAACGCCGGGCCGCGCGGGTGGGCGCAGGGGAGAGCCATGATGGCTGACAATGCCGAATGGTGGCGCGGCTGCGTCATCTACCAGATCTACCCGCGCTCCTTCCAAGACACGACAGGCGACGGCAGCGGCGATCTCAGCGGCATCACCTCGAGGCTGGCCCATGTCGCATCGCTCGGTGTCGACGCGGTTTGGCTGTCGCCTTTCTTCAAGTCGCCAATGGCCGATATGGGCTACGACGTTTCGGATTACTGCGCCGTCGATCCGATGTTCGGCACATCAGAGGATTTCGACGCGCTGGTTGCCGAGGCACACCGGCTCGGCCTGAAGGTGATCATCGATCAGGTCTTGTCGCATTCGTCGGATCGGCACGAATGGTTCGTCGAAAGCCGCACGAGCCGCGACAACCCCAAGGCCGACTGGTACGTCTGGGCCGATGCGAATCCCAACGGCACCGCCCCCAACAACTGGCTGTCGCTTTTCGGCGGCCCGGCCTGGGAATGGGACGCAACGCGCAGGCAATATTACCTGCACAATTTCCTTGGCTCGCAGCCGGACCTGAATTTCCACAACCCGCAGGTGCAGGACGCCTTGCTGGAAACGGTGCGGTTCTGGCTCGAGCGTGGCGTCGACGGTTTCCGGCTGGATACGGTCAACTATTATGTCCACGACCGCTGGCTGCGCAGCAACCCGCCTTTGGCGGAAAGCGTCGCCGGCACCAATACGGCAACCAGCCCCTATCTCTATCAGGAGCATCTGTTCGACAAGAGCCAGCCGGAAAACCTTGCTTTCCTCAGGCGCTTCCGGGCCTTGCTTGACGAATATGAAGGCCGCGTCGCTGTCGGCGAGATTGGCGACGAAACTCGTTCCTTGCAGACACTCGCCGCCTATACCGGCGGTGGCGACAAGCTCCAAATGTCCTACACGTTCGACCTGCTCGGCCCGCAATTCTCGGCGTCGCATGTGCGTGGCTGTGTCGAGGCCTTCGAGAGTAAGGTGTTCGACGGCTGGGTTTGCTGGGCGTTCTCCAACCACGATGTCGTGCGCCATGTCAGTCGATGGACAAGGCCGGGCGGCGATCCGGACAGGGTGGCGAAATTCTCGATCGTGCTGCTTTCTTGGCTGCGCGGATCGATCTGCCTCTACCAGGGCGAAGAACTCGGGCTGGAGGAGGCCGAACTGGCGTTCGAGGATTTGCGCGATCCCTTCGGCATCCGCTTCTGGCCGGCAATTAAGGGACGGGATGGGTGCCGAACGCCGATGGTCTGGGAGGCTGGCGCCGACAATGCCGGCTTTTCGACCGGCAAGCCGTGGCTTCCGGTCCCGGCAAGCCATCGCGCCCAGGCGGTCGACGTCCAGGACGGCGAGCAAACCTCCGTCCTGGCGAGCTACCGGGCGATGCTGGCCTTGCGCAAGCAGCATCCGGCGCTGGTTCGAGGCTCGATCCGGTTCCTCGATGCCGAAGGCGACGTCCTTGCTTTCATTCGCGAAGGCGGTGACGAAAAGCTGCTCTGTGTCTTCAATTTCGCCGACGAGCCGGCCGGCTGGCAATTGCCACCGGATCTGGAAGCGATAGAGCCGATAGACCTTGGCGGTGCTGCCGGCGTCTTGCACGAAAGAACTCTGTCGCTGCCGCCGCTGGGCTGCTTCCTCGGCCGGATCGGCTGAGCTCTATTTCATTATCTCATTGAACGAGCACGGAGCGCCCGCAAGTCGCGCCGACAACCCGCACATCGGCCTCGCCGACATGCACGCCGACAGCTGCTAGCACGTTATAGACCAGTTCGTCGACCGGCGCCGTCACGCCGTTCAGAACCGTTACCACCGCCGGCTTAACCGTTCCGAGCAGGGCCGTCACGTCCAGCCCGAGGCCCAGTGCATTGACCGAGAGCGAGAGGCCGCTGACCAGCGATGTCGTGAGTGATTGCGTCAGGTTTTTTGTGGCGACAGTTTTTATCGTCTTGTTGGCGATATCGGTGCTGTCGAACGTCAATGCGGTCGGATCGTTGTTGGTGATGGCAAGTGATGAAGAACCCTTCACATCGAGCAGATTGAGGGTGAGCAGCAGAAGCTTCACGCTTACCTGGGCAATCGTGGCATCGGAGAACGATTGCGGATTGCTGAAATCGGCGAAGGCCGATGGATTGTTGTCGGCGTCGCTGGCGGCAAGGTGCAGCGAGGCCACGCCAGGCTGCGCGGCGATCGAGACCTTGATGCTATCCGGCCGGCCCGTCGGGCAGCTGATGTCGGTCAGCTTGGCTTCCGCATAGGCGACTTGGACATGCAGAGGCAGGTTGACGGACAGCAGACTGATGCCGCCGCCCAGATTGGAATTGCCGATGCCCACTGTGGTGACCAGCTTGATGCGCGTCTGCGCGGTGCGCACCACGGTGCCTTTTTCCCCGACGGCCAGCCAGGGTGAGTATTGCATCGGTTCACCGATGGCGATGGCGAGCGTGGTGGAGGTAAGTCCCGGAATAGTGGCGCCGAGATCGACCTGGACCTGGTTTGAGCCATTGGCCAGCGAGGCGGCGGCACCCAGCATGCCCATCGCGCTTGCGTCGACGGAAAAGCCGGGAGACTTTTGTCCGAGGCCGAGCTTACCGATCGAGCCAAGATCGATAAGATGACTGAGGGGTATCTTGACTGTGTTGGTGGCCCTCGACGCGATCGTCTGCAGCACAAGTTTGCTGGCGCTGCCCGACCCGGACGCATTGGCCATGGCGGTCGCGATCTGGCCTACCGTCGCTTTTGACGCCAGAACGTCGGAATAGCTGACACCTGTCAGTTGCAACTGTACGGCAAGGGCATCGACGAACGAAAGCACGTTTACATCGGCCGAGATCAGCGCGTTGTAGTCCATGACGCTGAGCGAAATGTTGGCGCCCAGCAACTTGCTGAGAAGCGCGTTGAGGATGCCGCCATTGACGCTGAGGAGCCTGGACCCGACCGAGAACATTGCTTGCGGGGTCACACTGGCAATGGCTTCGGTGCCGACAACCGGAGTAGGGATGAGCGAACTGGCGAAATACCGGGCGGGGATTTTTCGCAGAGTGACGCGAACGGCGTTGTAAGGCGTTTTGCCGGCTTCGAAGCGCTTGTCGACACCAACGGAGGACGCCGCTGAGTATCGGCCGCCGGTGACCGACACGACGGTTTTGCCAACCGTGGGAACAATTGTCTGACCTGCCTTTTGAACAATGATGCCGGGCATTCGGTTGTCACTGAGCGTGGTTACCGCCGCGGCTTCCATATTGTTGATGTTCGACGCCGCGGTGATCGCCGCCAGATCGGTCATCGCCTGGGCTTCCCTGCGCTCCGTGTAGATCGAACCTTCGTCGACAGCGAAGGCCGCCAACCCCAGCGCGAACGGTGCTATCAGCGCCGTCATGACGGCAAAGTTCGCCTTCTCGTCGCCAACCATCGAGCGAGCGATCCGCCCGATGCTCCTCAGCAAGAACTGCGACATTTCAAATGCCTCCAATCCTGATGGTCGACCTGCGCGACATCGTGGTTTGCGGCATCGCAAGGCTTGGTAACAGGTTCCAGATCGGCAGGTTGCTGGCATCGTACTGGATCGACACGACGAACTGATTTCCGTCGGCCGTGCTGTCCGTCGCCTGATAGGTCAGCTTGCCGGAATCGACGAACGGGTATCCACTGGCATTGTTTTTGACGAAACTCGCCACCAGCGCCTGGCGCTCGGTTTGATTCAATCCGGCAATTGCGGTGCGGGCGGCATCGGCGGCGATTTGCTGCAAGGAGTTGCTTGCACCAAAATAGATACCATATGCAACCATTCCGAGCAAAAGAAGGATAAAGATTGGGGAAAGCAGGGCGAACTCGACCGCGGAAGTTCCGGACTCTTCTCCAATTTTGCGTAGATTCGTCCGTACGTGGCGCAATATTTGACGCTTCAATGCGACAGTATTACTGTCTATCTTGTTCATTGCCCTTGCCCGTTGGAACCCAAGGTCGATGTGCCAATTCCATCGAAATTTGTAACCCTTGGTTGCCTAAGAACCAATTAATACAATCCGGTAAACTGAAATGATCGGCCAGATTATTTCCCAGATCGGCGTTCTGGCCAGGAAACCCAGTCAAACTCATGGTTTCGACCATTGATTGGCCGCCCGCAAAACGACTGCCCCGGCCCCCTTACTTTGGGTGACCCCGAGAGTCTGTTGAAATAAAAAATCTCCACGTTACTGTTTGGCCACCAGCTGCCGGAAAGGGAACCGGCTGCGCGCTCGAAAGGAACCAACCAATCGGTTTCGGAGCGTCAACACTTAGAGACGTGGCCGAAGGGCGACGTCATTAGGGAGAACTCCATGCTGAAACATGTGCTGAAGGCGACGGTACTCGCCACGACCATGGTCTTGGCCGCCGGTACGTTCTACACGCCGGCTTTCGCCGAGACCGTCTACAACCGCGGAGCCGCCGCCGAAGCGGAGACGCTCGATCCGCACAAGACCTCGACGGTCTACGAAGCCGATATCATACGCGACCTGTTCCAGGGCCTCGTCATGCATGACCAGAAGACGAATCTCATTCCGGGCGCCGCCGAAAGCTGGACGGTGTCCGACGACGGCAAGGTCTACACATTCAAGCTGCGCAAGGACGGCCTCTGGTCGGATGGCAGCCCGGTGACGGCTGACGACTTCGTCTATTCTTTCCGTCGGCTGGAAGATCCGGCCACCGCTGCCGAATACGCTTCCATGCTCTATCCCGTCAAGAATGCGGAGGAGGTCAATACCAAGAAGGGCAAGCCGGAGGATATGGGCGTCAAGGCGATCGATGCTAACACCCTGGAAGTGACGCTGAAGGCGCCGACGCCGTATTTCCTGGAGATGCTGACCCACCAGGCGACCTATCCGGTCAACAAGGCGTCTATCGAAAAGCTTGGCGCCGACTGGATCAAGGCAGGCAAGCTGGTCTCCAACGGGGCCTTTACAGCGGCGGAGTGGATTCCCAACGACCATCTGAAGCTGGTCAAGAATCCGAAATTCTGGGATGCCGCGAGCGTCAAGTTCGACGTGGTCAACTACATCCCGACCGAGGATCGCTCGTCAGCGATGAAGCGCTTCGAGGCCGGCGAACTCGACAGTTACGGTGACCTGCCGACGGAACAGCTCGGCGACCTCAAGGCCAAATTCGGCGAGCAGGTCCGTGTCGGGCCATATCTCGGCATCTACTATTATGCGATCAAGACCGATAAGGCGCCGTGGGATAATGTCGAGCTGCGCAACGCCATCTCGATGGCGATCGATCGCGACTTCCTGGCGGAGAAAGTCTGGCAGAATTCGATGCTGCCCGGCTATTCCATGGTGCCTCCCGGCATCGAGGGCTATACGCCGGCAATGGCCAAATACGCCGACATGCCGCAGATCGACCGCGAGGACGCTGCCAAGAAGATCCTCGAGAAACTCGGCTATACACCCGAGCATCCGCTGAAAATGCAGATCCGCTACAACACTTCGGAGAACCACAAGAACACGGCAGTCGCGATCCAGGAACAGCTGAAGCCGCTTGGCGTCGAGATCACACTCCTCAATACCGACACCAAGACCCACTACTCCTTCCTCGAGCAGAAGGGAGACTATGACGTGGCGCGCGCCGCCTGGATCGCCGACTACAAGGATCCCGAAACCTTCCTCGGCATCTCCCGCAAAGCCAGCGGCAACAACTATTCGGTCTACAACAGCCCAAAATACGAGGCGGCGATGGACAAGGCGGCGGCCGCCGGCGGCAACCCTGCAGAACGCATGAAGGAACTCGCCGAGGCCGAGCGCATCCTCATCGATGACGTCGGCGAGATCCCGCTTCTCTACTACAGCTACCACGATATCGTTTCCTCGAAGCTGCATGGCTTCGACGACAATGTGATGGACATCCACCCGTCCCGCTTCATCAGCAAGGACTGATCCCTGGCCCGGCCACCGCGCATCGAATGCGCGGTGGCTTGCCGTCGCATCGGACCTCCGTGAATCGGATCGATTTTCGGAAAGCCCGATGCGAAGATTTGAAGGCTAGAGCGCAATCGTCCAGCCGGACGCGCGTTGTTCTGGATCAAGCGGGGCACCGATGCTGCGTTACGTATTCCGGCGGCTTCTGACCGCCATTCCGACGCTGTTCGTCATCGTGACCATGGCGTTCTTTCTGATACGCGTCGCGCCGGGCGGCCCGTTCAACCAGGAGCGGGGCCTGAGCCCCGAGATCAGGGCCAATCTCGAAGCCCAGTTCGGCCTCAACGATCCGCTCTGGTTGCAGTACCTCCACTATCTAGGCAATCTTCTGCGCGGCAATTTCGGCCCCAGCTACAACATGCCGGATTTCACCGTCGGCGAGCTGTTCAGGGAAGGCCTGCCGATCTCGATCCAACTCGGCGCTTCGGCGCTCATTCTGGCGCTGCTCCTCGGCAGCGTGCTCGGCACTGTTGCCGCGCTCAACCAGAACAAGCTTGCCGACTATTCGGTGATCGCGCTGGCGACCGCCGGCAGCACCATTCCAACCTTCGTCATCGCCCCGGTGATCCAGCTTGCATTCGGATTGACCTGGAGGCTGCTGCCGATCGGCGGCTGGGGCGATGGAGCCCTCATCAATAAGGTCGGCCCGGTGCTGACGCTCGCTCTTCCGCAGATCGCCATCGTCGCCCGATTGATGCGCGGCTCAATGATCGAATCGCTGCACTCGCATCACATCCGCACCGCGCGCGCTCTCGGCCTGTCCGACTGGTCGGTCATCGTCAAGCATGCACTGCGCGGCGCCATCCTGCCGATCGTCTCCTTCACCGGTCCGGCAGCCGCAGCCCTTCTCACCGGCTCGGTCATCGTCGAGACCATCTTCTCTATCCCGGGCATCGGCCGCCATTTTGTCGTTGCTGCACTCAACCGCGACTACACACTGGTGATGGGGACGGTGGTGGTCATCGCGCTCTTCACCATTGTCTTCAACCTGATCGTCGACGTCCTCTATGGGGTCGTTGATCCGAGGGTGCGCTATGACTGATATCGCAGTTGCCGCACCGGTCGTCGGCCGGTCCCTGTGGGGTGACGCCTGGGCGCGCCTCAAGGCCAATCGCGCGGCCATGTTCAGCCTGTATTATCTTGCCTTCATCGCCGTCATCAGCGTGTTTGGGCCCTATCTCGTGCCGCACAAATACACCACCATCTATGCCGACTATGTCCGTACGCCGCCGAGCTTCTCCGCCTATCCGAAGGCCGACATGATCGAAGGCGCTCTCGATGAGGCGATCAGGCGAATGCGCGTCGACATCAAGGAGTGGCGGCAGGAGGACAGCCGTGTGTTCGTTACCGTCAAATCGTCCAAGCCGATCGATGACCGCAACATTCGCTACCTTGATCGTTCCGATACCTTTGATGACACAAAGATCGAGAGCAAATCGCCGGACGGTCTCGAAATGGTGATGAGTGCCTCGATCAAGCAGCAATATTTCCTGTTCGGCACCGACAATACCGGCCGCGATCTCCTGTCCCGAACGCTGATGGCCGGGCGCATATCGCTGGCCATCGGTCTGCTTGCCGGCATTGTGGCCGTGGTCATCGGCGTGCTCTACGGCGCCACCGCTGGCCTTGCCGGCGGCAGGGTCGATGAGGTGATGATGCGTGTCGTCGACGTGCTTTATTCTTTGCCGTTCATCTTCTTCGTCATCATGCTGGTGGTGTTCTTCGGCAGGAACTTCGTGCTGATGTTCCTGGCGGTCGGCGCGGTGCTGTGGCTCGACATGGCGCGCATCGTGCGCGGACAAGCGCTGTCGATCCGCCGGCAGGAATATGTCCAGGCGGCGGAGGCGATGGGCGTCGGCCAGCGCGGCATTCTGCTGCGCCATGTGATCCCCAATTTGCTCGGGCCAGTGGTGATCTACATGACGCTGCTCGTTCCGCAGGTCATCATCCTGGAGAGTTTTTTGTCGTTCCTCGGGCTCGGCGTCCAGGAGCCGATGACCAGCTGGGGCGTGCTGATCTCGGTTGGCGCCCAGAACATCGGCTCGGCCAACTGGCTGCTTCTGTTCCCGGCCTTCTTTCTCGTCTCCACGCTGTTCGCGCTGAATTTCGTCGGCGATGGGCTGCGCGACGCGCTCGACCCGAAGGATCGTTGAGATGGCCGCTTCCGAAACCATCCTCAGCGTCAAGGACCTTCGGGTGCGCTTCCGCACCCTCGACGGTGTGGTGGAGGCGGTGAAGGGCATCAATATCCACGTCAAATCAGGCGAGACCGTCGCCGTCGTCGGCGAATCCGGTTCCGGCAAGAGCCAGACGATGATGGCGGCGATGAGCCTGCTCGCCTCGAACGGCGAAGCCACCGGCACCGTCGATTATCGCGGCCGCAATCTTTTGACCTTGAGCAAGCCCGAGCTCAACAAGATCCGCGGCCGCAAGATCAGCATGATCTTCCAGGAGCCGATGACGTCGCTAGACCCGCTCTATTCGATCGGCAACCAGCTGATCGAGCCGATCCGCAAGCATCGCGGACTTGGCGCCGCCACGGCGCGCGAGGAGGCGCTCAAGCTGCTGCGGCTGGTCCATATTCCCGATCCGGAGCGGCGGATGAAATCCTATCCGCACGAGTTGTCGGGCGGTCAGCGCCAGCGCGTCATGATCGCCATGGCGTTGGCCAACGACCCCGACATACTGATCGCCGACGAGCCGACGACCGCGCTCGACGTCACCATCCAGGCGCAGATCCTCATGCTGCTCGCCGAATTGCAGCGCAAGCTCGGCATGGCGATCGTCTTCATCACTCACGATCTCGGCATCGTCCGGCGCTTTGCCGATCGGGTCTATGTGATGCGCTATGGCGAGGTGGTCGAGGAGGGCGAGGCGGAAGCGATCTTCGCCAACCCGCAGCACGGCTACACCAAGATGCTGCTTGCCGCCGAACCGACCGGCACCAAGGCGCCGCCGCCTCCGAATGCCCCTGTCCTGCTTGAAGGCAGGAACGTCGAGGTGACCTTCAAGATCGGCGGCGGATTTCTTGGCGGCGAGCCGCTGCTGCTGCGCGCCGTCGATCGCATTTCGATACGGCTGAAGCGCAACCAGACGATCGGCATCGTCGGCGAATCCGGCTCGGGAAAATCGACGCTCGGCCGCGCCTTGCTGCGGCTCCTGCCCAGCGACGGTATCATCCGGCTTGGTGACCGCGACATTTCCCACGCCGACCGCCAGGCGATGCGGCCGCTGCGGCGCGAATTGCAGCTGGTTTTCCAGGATCCGTTCGGCTCGCTGTCGCCACGCATGACCGTCGGCCAGATCATCACCGAGGGGCTCCTGGTCCATGAGCCCAATCTGTCGGGCAGGCAGCGCGATCTCCGCGCGGTCGATGCCTTGCTCGAAGTCGGGCTCGACCCGAACACGCGCAACCGCTATCCGCATGAATTCTCCGGCGGTCAGCGGCAGCGCATCGCCATTGCGCGCGCCATGATACTCAAGCCTAAAGTGGTGGTGCTGGACGAGCCGACCTCGGCGCTGGACCGCTCCGTGCAGAAGCAGATCGTCGAATTGCTGCGCAAGCTGCAGGCCGATCACGAACTGTCCTATCTGTTCATCAGCCACGATCTCGCCGTCGTGCGCGCCATGGCCGACTACATCATCGTCATGAAGCAGGGCAAGATCGTCGAGGAGGGACCGGCCGAGGCGATCTTCAGCAATCCGCAGGCAACCTATACGCAGACACTGATGGCCGCGGCCATCGACGTGACGCGATTTCGCCTGAGCGCATAGCGCGATTGGTCAGAACTGCGGCGGATGGTGGTTGTTTCGGGAACAAAAACAGCTAAGCCGCTGTTTTTTCTGGTCGGAGTGGCAGGATTTGAACCTGCGACCCCATCGTCCCGAACGATGTGCGCTACCAGGCTGCGCTACACTCCGTGACCAGACCGCGGGCTTATAGCCGCCGCGTTTGGTTACTGCAAGCGCCAATGGCAGCGCTTCTGTCGCATTTCTTTCGCTTTCGCCGCCACGTCATACAGGTTTCAGTTTCCTGTCGCACAAACACGGCTTAAAGGGCTTCTGGGTAACCGTCCACTTGCCTCGAAGCACCTGATTCAGCCGCCTGGAGTTTGCAGCCTTGTCGATGAAGATCGTTAGCGATGTCAGACCAAACACTTTTGAGTTTGAAAACTCGGCGCTGATCAAGCCGTCCGGGTTTCGCGAATATGATGCGCGCTGGTGGTTCGGCCATCCCGGCTCGAACGAAACGCCGGAACTCAATCTGATCGGCGTCCAGGCGCTCGGCATGGGGCTCGGCACGCTGATCCGTCGCCTGGGTGCCGGACCCGACATCGTCACCGGTCACGATTTCCGCTCCTATTCGCTTGCCATAAAGCTGGCCCTGGTTTCCGGGCTGATGGCGGCCGGCGCACGGGTCAAGGATGTCGGGCTTGCGCTGTCGCCGATGGCTTATTTCGCCCAGTTCGCGCTCGACACGCCCTCCGTCGCCATGGTCACTGCCTCGCACAACGAGAATGGCTGGACCGGCGTCAAGATGGGCGCGGCGCGCCCGCTGACTTTTGGTCCGGAGGAGATGAGCGCGTTGAAGGCAATCGTGCTCTCAGGCGATTTCGATCTTGTCGGTGGCGGCTCCTATGACTTCGTTGCGGACTTCCGCAAAACCTACCTTGACGATCTGACAGCAGGAAAGGGTATCTCCAGGAAGCTCAAGGTGGTGGCCGCCTGCGGCAACGGCACCGCCGGGGCTTTCGCTCCCGAGGCACTGGAAAGGATCGGCTGCGAGGTGATCCCGCTCGACGTCGAGCTCGATCATACGTTTCCCAATTACAATCCCAACCCCGAAGACATGCAGATGCTGCACGCCATTCGCGACAAGGTGCTGGAAACGGACGCCGATGTCGGGCTAGGCTTCGACGGCGACGGCGATCGCTGCGGCGTGGTGGACAATGAAGGCAACGAGATTTTCGCCGACAAGGTCGGCGTCATGCTGGCGCGCGACATTTCGCACCTCTATCCCGGCTCGACTTTCGTCGTCGACGTCAAGTCGACCGGATTGTTCATGACTGACAAGGTGTTGCGGGAAAATGGCGCAGTCACCGACTATTGGAAAACCGGTCACTCCTATATCAAGCGGCGCGTCGCCGAACTCGGCGCCGCCGCCGGTTTCGAAAAATCGGGCCATTTCTTCTTCAATCCGCCGATCGGCCGCGGCTATGACGATGGCCTGATCACGGCCATCGCCATATGCCAGATGCTGGATCGCAGCCCGCAAAGCAGCATGGCCGACCTCTATCGCGATCTGCCGCTGACCTTCGGCACGCCGACCATGTCGCCACACTGCGCCGACGAGCTCAAATACGGCGTCGTCGAGCGCGTCGTAGGCGATTTTCGCAAGATGAAGAACGACGGCGCGATCTTCGCCGGCCAGAAGATCGCCGAACTGATCACCGTCAACGGCGTCAGGGTCGTGGCGGAGGATGGTACCTGGGGGTTGGTGCGCGCATCATCGAACAAGCCGGAGCTTGTGGTGGTGGTGGAGAGCCCGGTATCGTCCGAGCGGCGCCGGCAGATGTTCGAAGCCGTCGATGCGGTGCTGCGCCGCAGCCCCGAAGTCGGCGCCTACAATCAGACCTTTTGAGCACGAGGCTTGTTTTCATGACCGAACGGATCGTCAGTTTTGTGATGAGCGGCGGCGTCGGCTCGCGGCTGTGGCCATTGTCGCGCGAGGACAATCCCAAGCAGTTCCATGATTTCTCCGGCGACGGCTCAATGCTGGCCAAGACGCTGCGCCGGCTGACGGCGCGGCTGGAAGGCGAAACGCCGGTTTTCCTGATTGCCTCGGAAAGGCATGCCGACCGCGTTCATGCCGACATTGCCGGTCACGAGCTTTCCGGCGGCGGCCCGCTGTTCGAGCCGACCGGACGCAACACCGCCGCGGCCGTCGCCTTGGCAAGCCTGCGCACGCTGTCGGAATTCGGCGACAGCCTGGTGCTGGTGGTGCCGTCCGATCATGAGATCGCGACGCCACAGCAATTCTGGCGGAGCATCGAGGCCGGCACGGCGGCCGCGCGCGAAGGCAGGCTGGTGGTGTTCGGCATCAAGCCCGCCCAACCCGAGACCGGTTACGGCTACATCGAGGTGGCCGGCGAGCGCGATGGCATCTGCGATGTCTCGCGTTTCGTCGAAAAACCCGATCTCGCCACGGCGCAGAGCTATCTCGAGGCCGGCAATTTCTACTGGAACACCGGCATCTTCCTGTTTCGCGCCAGTGCCATGCGCGACGCGTTCATGGCCTTCCAGCCCGACATCTGGAGCGCCACAGAGGCTGCCTACCAGGCTGCGACATCGGATCTTTCCGGCCTCTACATGCCTCTGGAGCTCTATGCCGCCATCCCATCGACATCGATCGACTATGCGATCATGGAGCGCGCCAGCGGCATCGCCATGGTGCCGGCCAGCTTTCGCTGGAACGATCTCGGCTCCTGGCAATCGCTGCTCGATGTCGGCCCCTCCGACAGGCAGGGCAATGTCATCGTCGGCGATGTCGTCGCCATCGATTGCGAGAGCTCCTATATCCGCAGCGACGGCCGCCTGCTGTCGGCCATAGGGCTGAAGGACGTCGCCATCGTGTCGACCGCCGACGCCACTTTCGTTGCTCCGGTCAGCCACAGCCAGAACGTCAAGAAGATCGTCGAGCAGCTCGAAAAAAGCGGCCGCCTTGAGACCAGGTTCACGCCCGCCGACGACCGCGTCATCGAAAGCGGCGCCTGGCAGCGCCGCGTGCACCATTGGCTGTTCGAGGAGACGGTGCCGTTGTGGTCGACGGTCGGCGTCGATGAGCGCCATGGCGGTTTCCACGAGGCGCTCGGCTTCGATGCCGCCCCGCTGATGAAACCCAAGCGCATGCGCACGCAGGCCAGGCAGATCTACGCCTTCGCCGTCGCCAAGGCGCGCGGCTGGAACGGCCCGGCCGATCGGCTGATCAGCCACGGCCTCGAATTCATGGCCAGGCACGGACGTACCGACAATGGCGGCTGGGTACGCACGCTCAACGTCGACGGCACCGTCGCCGACGCTGCCGAGGATGCCTATGACCATTCCTGCGTGCTCCTGGCGCTGGCGCATGCCCATATGTGCGGCAATCCCGATGCGTTGCGGCTTGGCCAGGAGACCTTTGCGTTCATCGACGCGCATCTCGAGGACGAACGCCTGACCGGCTTCCGCGAGACCTCGAGCGGCGAGGGCGAGCGCCGCTCCAACCCGCACATGCATCTGCTCGAGGCATTCCTGGCCTGGCATCAGGCGACCGGCGAGCGCGCCTATCTTCGCCGCGCCGCGCGCATCGTCGATCTGTTTCGCAGCCATTTCTTCGACCCGGAAAGCTGGACGCTGGGTGAGTATTTCGACCATGAATGGCGGCCGGCCCCTGGCGAGAAGGGCACGTGGACGGAACCCGGCCATCATTTCGAATGGGCCTCGCTGCTGGTCGACTTCGCCGGGCGCAGCGGCCAGAGCGGCTTGACCGGCCTTGCCCGGAAACTTTATGCGTCGGCGATTGCCAATGGCCTGAACCGCGCCACGGGCCTCGCCTACGGCGCGGTCTCGCGGCAAGGACTGCCGCTCGACCGCGTCTCGCGCAGCTGGCCACAGGCCGAAGCGATCAAGGCGGCGATCGCGCTGGACGGTTCGGGCGGTCCGGACCTGAAGCCGGAGATCGAGGCGCGCGTCGGCCGGCTGTTCCGCTGGCACATCAATCCGGCACCGCTCGGCCTGTGGATCGACCGCATCGACGAGCGTGGTCGCTCCTTGGCGAGCGAGGTGCCGGCCAGCATCTTCTATCATCTCGTCTGCGCGCTGACGCAGTATCTGGACGGCACGGCGCCCAAGGATCAGTACGGGCTGGCGACATCCCCGGTCTCGACATAGACCGACTTCAGCTGCGAATAGAGCGCCAGTGCCGCGAGCGAATTCTCGCGTCCGATGCCGGACTGCTTGAAGCCGCCGAAGGGGATTTCGACCGGCGTCAGATTGTAGGCGTTGATCCAGCAGGTGCCGGCCTGCAGTTCGGCGATGACACGATGGGCGCGCGCCAGGTCGCGGGTGAACACGCCGGCGGCGAGGCCGAATTCGGTGTCGTTGGCGCGCTCGATCACCTCGTCCTCGCTGTCGAATTTCAGCACGCTCATGACCGGCCCGAAAATCTCCTCGCGGGCGATGCGCATCGTGTCGACGACACCGGTGAACACCGTCGGCTCGACGAAGAAGCCGCCCTGAAAACCCTGCAGCGAAGGCACGTTGCCGCCGCAGGCGAGCACCGCGCCATCCTGCTTGCCGGCCTCGATGTAAGAGACCACCTTGTCGTGCTGCGCCTTCGAGACCAGCGGCCCCATCTGCGTGTCCGGATCGAGTGGATCGCCGATGCGGATTTTCTTCGTCCGTTCGGTCAGCCTCTCGACGAAATGGTCATGGATGCCGCTCTGCACGAAGACCCGCGTGCCGTTGGAGCAGATCTGGCCGGTCGAATAGAAATTGCCGAGCATCGCGCCGCCGATGGCATTTTCGAGGTTGGCGTCTTCGAAGACGATCAGCGGCGACTTGCCGCCGAGCTCCATCGTTGCGTGCTTCATCTTCGAGCCGGCGAGCGACAGCACTTTGCGGCCTGTCGGCACCGAGCCGGTCACCGAGACCTTTGCGACAACATCATGGCCGACAAGGCCGGCGCCGACATCGCCAAAACCCTGCACGACGTTGAACAGCCCGTCGGGCAGCCCGGCCTCGGTGTAGATTTCGGCGAGCGCCAGCGCTGAAAGCGGCGTGTTTTCCGATGGTTTGAAAACCATCGCATTGCCCATGGCGAGGGCGGGTGCGGATTTCCAGCCGGCGATCTGGATCGGATAGTTCCAGGCGCCGATGCCGACGCACACGCCGAGCGCCTCGCGCCTGGTATAGGCAAAGGGTCCGCCGAGATCGACGGCCTCGCCATTAAAGGTGGTGACGGCACCGCCGAAATATTCGAGGCAGTCGGCCGCCGACGGGGCGTCCGCAACCAGCGTCTCCTGGATCGGCTTACCGGTATCCAGCGTCTCGATGCGCGCCAGATCGGCATTGCGCGCGCGCAAAATGTCGGCGGCACGGCGCAGGATGCGGCCGCGCTCGACCGGCTTCAGCCGAGCCCAGGCCGGCTGTGCCGCACGCGCGGCCTCGATCGCGAGTTCCAGCACGTTCGGCGTCGCCGAGCGCAGCATGGCGATGGTCTCGCCGGTTGCCGGATAGATAACCGGCAGCGCTGCGCCGCGCTCGTCGTCGATATAGCGGCCGTTGACATAATGCGATGCCGTTGGCTGGGCGCGCATGACTGTTCTCCAAATCGTCTTGTCGCGGCATGCGGAATATGCGTCCGCCGGATCATGGCCTATCTGTCCGACACCTGCCAGCGCGGATTGATCCATGGTTCCTGGTTGGACGGTGGCAGCGGCGTACGCCCGAGAATGTGGTCGGCGGCCTTCTCGCCGGTCATGATCGACGGCGCGTTGAGATTGCCGTTGGTGACGCGTGGAAAGATCGAGGAATCGGCGACCCGAAGCCCTTCGACGCCAATGACGCGGCATTCCGGATCGACGACGCTCATCGCATCATCGGCACGGCCCAACTTGCAGGTGCCGCAAGGGTGGTAGGCGCTTTCGGCGTGGTCGCGAATGAAGGCGTCGAGCTCTTCATCCGATTGTACATGCGAGCCCGGCGACAGTTCCTTGCCTCGGTACGGATCGAAGGCCGCTTGCCCGAAGATCTCGCGGGTCAGCCGGATGCAGTGGCGGAACTCCGTCCAGTCGTCCGGATGCGACATGTAGTTGAAGCGGATCACCGGCTTCGATTTGGGATCGGGCGAGCGCAGCGTGACCGAACCGCGCGACTTCGACCGCATCGGCCCGACATGCGCCTGGAAACCATGCGCCTTGGCCGCCGCCTTGCCGTCATAGCGGACCGCGGCCGGGATGAAGTGATACTGGATATCCGGATAGTCGACGCCGGCGCGCGAGCGTACGAAGGCGGCCGCCTCGAAATGATTGGTGGCGCCGAGGCCGGACTTGAAGAACAGCCATTGTGCCCCGATCAGCGCCTTCGAGAACGGGTTCAGCACCGAGTTCAGCGTGATCTGCTTCGTCGATTCCTGCTGGATGTAGAGTTCCATATGGTCCTGCAGATTGCGACCGACGCCGGGCCGGTCGACAATCACCGGAATGCCGTTCTCCCTAAGGTGCTGGCCGGGGCCGATGCCGGACAGCATCAGGATCTTGGGTGAGTTGATCGAGGACGCGGCAACGATCACCTCGCGCCGCGCTCTGATCACCTGAATTCGTTTGCGCACTTCGATCTCGACGCCGGTGGCGCGTTGATTCTCGATGATTACCCGCCGGGCGAAACCCTTGACCAGGCTGACATTTTTCCGCCTCAGCGCCGGCCTCAGATAGGCGCTCGCTGCGGACCAGCGACGGCCGCCGCGGATGGTCTGCTCCATCGGCCCAAAGCCTTCCTGCTTCGCGCCGTTATAGTCGTCGGTCAGCTCGAAACCGGCCTGACGGCCTGCCTTGACGAAGGCGCCGTAGAGTGGGTTCGTCCTCGAGCCGCGCTGCACAGTCAGCGGGCCGCCGTGGCCGCGCCAGCCATTCTCGCCGCCATTGCTGTCCTCCATGCGCTTGAAGTACGGGAGCACATCGGCAAAGCCCCAGCCGGTCGCGCCCTGTTCGGCCCAATGGTCGAAGTCGCGGGCATGGCCGCGCACATAGACCATGCCGTTGATCGACGACGAGCCGCCGATGACCTTGCCGCGCGGCGTCGCCAGCACGCGGCCGCCGAGGTGCGGCTCCGGCTCGCTGGCAAAGCCCCAGTCATAGAGGCTCATATTGAGCGGGATCGACAGTGCCGACGGCATCTGGATCAGCGGGCCGATATCGCTGCCGCCATATTCGATGACGATCACCGAATGCTTGCCGTCCTCCGACAGCCGGTAGGCCATGGCCGAACCGGCCGAGCCGGAGCCGATGATGACGAAATCCGCTTCAAGCATGGTTCATGCGCGCCCGTGGTTCATATGCGCAATGAAATCGGCCAGCGAGACGTTGCCGCCGGTTGCCATTACGAGAACGGTCTTGCCGGTGACGTCGACCTTGCCGCCGAGCAACGCCGCCAGCGAAGCAGCGCCGGATGGCTCGAGCACCAGCTTCAGCCGCTCGAAGGCGAGGCGCATGGCGCGCCGCACCGAAGCATCGTCGACGGTGACGCCGCGAACGCCGGCGGCCTTCACCGCTGCGAACGGCGCGTCGCCGGGCCGCCGCGACATCAGCCCGTCGCAAATCGATTTCGGCCCGATCGGCATGGTTTCGATGGCGCCATGCGCCAGCGACGAGCCCATGCCGTCAAAACCTTCCGGCTCGACACCGATGATCTTCGTGGCTGGCGACAGGTAGTGAAAGGCCAGTGAAACACCGCCGATCAGGCCGCCGCCGCCGACCGAGCAGAACAAGAGATCGGCCTCCGCTTGCCTGGCGGCGATCTGGTCGAGTGCCTCCAGCCCGGCACCGGCTTGGCCGGCGACGATCTCCGGATCGTCGAACGGGTGTAGCAGCGCCAGGCCTTCGCTCGCAGCGATCTCGCGCGCCTTGGCGGCGGCGACTTCCTCACGCGCGCGCTCGCCATGGTCAGTCAGCACCACGCGCGCGCCGTAACCCAATGTGGCGTCGCGCTTGGCGGCCGGCGCGTCGATCGGCATGACGATGGTGACGGGAATGCCAAGCGCTTGGCCAGCCGCCGCTAGCCCCTGCGCAAAATTGCCGGAGGAGTAGGCGACGACGCCCTTTTTGGCTTCGTCAGGCGAGAGCTTCTTCAGCCGCCAGTAGGCGCCGCGCACCTTGAACGATCCTGCCCATTGCAGCGATTCGGCCTTGACGAAGACGCGGGCGGCGCCGGTCTCGCGCGCGAGTGCCGCCGATTCCAGCAGCGGCGTGACCTGCGTCGCCTTGGAGGTGACGGCATAGGCCTGCCTGAGATGGTCGAGCGAGGGGACGAGACTATCTGCCATCATTCGCCTCGCGGAAAGCGCTTCTGCTCTTCGAGCAGGTCGAGGTTCATGTGGTTGCGCATGTAGCGCTCCGATGCCTTCTGCAGCGGCTGGAATTCCCAGGGATAATGGGTGCCGTTGCGCAGCGCCGGGTAGACCACCCAGCGGCGTGCCTGGCTGGCACGCACCGCCGCGTCGAAGGCCGCCATGTCCCAGCGCGCCCGCACCTTGTCGGTGAAAGCGGCCACCAATGCCGCATTGGCCGGATCGGCGGCGAGATTGGTCAGTTCCTGCGAATCCGATTCAAGATCAAACAGTTGCGGCGGATCGATCTCGCAATGGATGAATTTGTAGCGGCCCTCGCGCATCGCCACCATCGGCGCATTGGAGCCTTCGGCGGCATATTCCATCAGCACCAGCGCGGAGCGTTTCTTTCCGTTCAGCAACGGCAGCAGCGACTGGCCGTCGGTCCACGGCGCAATCGCGCTGATGTCGATGCCGGCGAGGTCGCAAAGCGTCGGCGTCACGTCGAGATTGGAGACCGGCGTGCCGATCAGGCCGGCGGCGATGCCCTTGCCGGCGATCATCAGCGGCACCCGCGCCGAACCTTCGAAAAAGCACATCTTGAACCACAGGCCGCGCTCGCCCAGCATGTCGCCATGGTCCGAGCAGAACAGGATGATCGTGTCGTCGAGCATGTGTGTGTGCTCGAGCACCGACATCAATTCGCCGAGCTTGTCGTCGAGATAGGAGATGTTGGCGAAATAGCCGCGCCGTGCGCGGCGTATCTGCTCAGCGGTGATGTCGAACCTGTCATAGTCGCTGGCGCGGTAGAGCCGCTGCGAATGCGGGTCCTGCCTGTCGTAGGGAATGAAGCCGACCTCAGGCTCGAGCGCCGGGCAATCCTCGTAGAGGTCCCAGTATTGCCGCCGTGCGACGTAAGGATCGTGCGGATGGGTGAAGGAAACCGTCAAGCACCAGGGCCGATGTGCGGCATCGTCGGAGACGCGGGCAAAATCATAAAGCTTCTGCACCGCATGGAAGGCGACCTCGTCGTCATATTCCAGCTGGTTGGTGATCTCGGCAGTACCGGCGCCGCTGACGGAGCCGAGATTGTGATACCACCAGTCGATGCGCTCGCCGGGTTTGCGATAGTCGGGTGTCCAGCCGAAATCGGCCGGATAGATGTCGGTGGTCAGCCGCTCCTCGAAACCGTGCAACTGGTCCGGCCCGACGAAATGCATCTTGCCGGAGAGGCAGGTGTGATAACCTGCGGCGCGCAGATGATGGGCAAAGGTCGGGATCGAAGACGCGAATTCGGCGGCGTTGTCATAGACTCCGGTGCGTGACGGCAACTGGCCGCTCATGAATGCGGCGCGGCCCGGCGCGCAGAGCGGCGAGGCCGTGTAATTGTTGCAAAAACGCGCCGAACGCGCGGCGAGCGCCTTCAGATGCGGCGCGTGCAGGAAGTCCGCCGGCCCATCCGGAAACAGCGTTCCGTTGAGCTGATCGACCATGACGATCAGGATGTTGGGTCGCTTGGATGTCACTGCTTCTGCCGTCCGCTGAGCTTCGTTTCGAGATAGTCCTCGACCAGTGCAATCGCGGTCGCGGCATCAGGAACACCGTCCTTCAGCGCGCGCCTGATATAGAGCCCGTCGATCAGCGCCGCGGTCGCTTCGGCGACCCGGTCGGCCTCGCTTCTCGGCAGGATGCCGGCCAGCCCGCTGAGCAGATTGGAATGCAGCCGGCGCGCATAGACCTTGAGCAGCCGGCGGAGTGCTGCCGATTTCTGCGCCTCGACATAGAAGGCGAGCCAGGCGGCGATCGTTTCGGGCTGGAACTGGATGTCGGAGAAATTGACCGCGACCACCGCCGAGACGCGCTGGCGCGCCGTGCCGGCCGCGCGAAGTGCACGGCGCGTATCGGCGGTGAGCTCGCTCAGGATGTGCCGCATCGTCGCCAACAGCAATTCGTCCTTGACGCCGAAATAATGGTGGGCAAGCGCCGAGGACACGCCGGCGCGCCCGGCGATTTCCGACATCGTCACATCAAGCGAACCGCGCTCGCCGATCGCCGAGATCGTTGCGTCGATGAGCGCCCTGCGGCGCAACGGCTCCATTCCGAGTTTCGGCATTCCTGCTCCGGCCTGTTGGGACAAGATTATTTTTTATTGACGCATCAATCAACAAAAATCCGGCCTGATTTGCTGGCAAAAGCCAGGCACTATGACCAGATGATCAAGATCAAGCGATTGTGCGGTTCTGGCCCCTTCACGAGGCCGGCGAAACGGTTCATGCTTGAACAATGCTGATGCGCGCGCAGTATCGCGTAGCCCGGGTCCACAGGATGGAGATCGCCATGACAGCATGCATCGTCGGTTGGGCGCATTCGCGCTTCGGCAAGCTCGAAGGCGAGACGCTGGAGGGCCTGATCACCAAGGTGGCAGTCGAGGCGCTCGATCATGCCGGCATCGGTCCGGATGACGTCGACGAGATCGTGCTCGGCCACTTCAACGCCGGGTTTTCCGCCCAGGATTTCACCGCGAGCCTGGTCCTCCAGGCCGATGACCGGCTGCGCTTCAAGCCGGCGACCCGCGTCGAGAACGCCTGCGCCACCGGCTCGGCGGCGGTCAGGCAAGGCATCCGCGCCATCGACGCCAATGCCGCCCGTATCGTGTTGGTGGTCGGCGCCGAGCAGATGACGACGACGCCCGGTCCCGAGATCGGCAAGAACCTGCTCAAGGCCTCGTATCTGCCGGAGGACGGTGACACGCCGGCAGGCTTCGCCGGCGTCTTCGGCAAGATCGCCCAAGCCTATTTCCAGCGCTACGGCGACCAGTCGGATGCGCTGGCGATGATCGCCGCCAAGAACCACAAGAACGGCGTCGACAATCCCTACGCGCAGATGCGCAAGGATTTCGGCTACGAGTTCTGCCGGCAGGAAAGCGAAAAAAACCCCTTCGTCGCCGGTCCGCTGAAGCGCACAGATTGCTCGCTGGTTTCGGACGGTGCCGCCGCGCTTGTCCTTGCCGACACGGCCACGGCGCTGAAGATGCGCCGCGCCGTCGCCTTCCGCGCCAATGAGCATGTTCAGGATTTCCTGCCGATGTCGAAGCGCGACATTCTCGCCTTCGAAGGCTGCGAGCAGGCCTGGAACCAGGCGCTGAAGCAGGCGGGCGTGACGCTCGGCGACCTGTCCTTCGTCGAGACGCATGACTGTTTCACCATCGCCGAACTGATCGAGTATGAGGCGATGGGCCTGGCCAAGCCGGGCGAGGGCGCCAAGCTGGCCCTGGATGGCGAGACGGCGAAAGATGGAAGGCTGCCGGTCAATCCGTCCGGTGGACTGAAGGCCAAGGGCCACCCGATCGGTGCCACCGGCGTATCGATGCATGTGCTGAGCGCCATGCAGCTTGTCGGCGAGGCGGGCGGCATCCAGGTGCCGGGAGCAAAACTCGGCGGCATCTTCAACATGGGTGGTGCCGCGGTCGCCAACTACGTTTCCATTCTCGACCGGATCAGATAAACCCGCCCGCATTTGCGGGAGGTGACATGACAAATCCGGTTCTGGTCGAAGTCTTGCGCGGCGCGATCGTCGAGAGCGCCCATCGCGGTGCTGTTGCCGTCTTCGACGCCGACGGCAAGCCCGTCTGGGAGATCGGCGACACGGCACAGCCGGTGTTCCCGCGCTCGGCGGTCAAGGCGATCCAGGCGCTGCCGCTGGTCGAGAGCGGCGCTGCCGATGCCTACGGCTTCGGTGACCGGGAGCTGGCGCTGGCCTGCGCCTCGCATTCCGGCGAGCCGCCACATGTCGAGCTCGCGCGCGCCATGCTGGCGAAGGCCGGCCTGGACGAGACGGCACTCGAATGCGGCGCGCATTGGCCGTCGAGCCATGGAGCGACGCTGGCACTTGCCCGCGCCGGCCGTGCGCCGAACACCTTGCACAACAATTGTTCCGGCAAGCACTCAGGCTTCCTATGCACCTGCGTTCACAGCGGCATCGCCCATCGTGGTTACGTCAAGGCTGGCCATGCTTCGCAGGAGATGGTGCGCGAAGCGATGCAGGCGGTGACCGGTGCTGCCCATGACGCCGATCACCGCGGCACCGACGGCTGCTCGATTCCGACCTATGCCGTGCCGTTGCGCAGCTTTGCCCTTGGCTTTGCCCGCATGGCGACAGGTGCCGGCTTCGAGCCGGTGCGCGCCCGGGCGGCGAAGCGGCTGCTTTCTGCCTGCATGGCCGAGCCGTTTTTCGTCGCCGGCACGGGCAGGTCCGATGTCGCGATGATGGAGGCCGCGCCGGGCCGGATTTTCGTCAAGGGAGGCGCCGAAGGTGTTTTTTGCGCCGCCGTTCCGGAGCTCTGCCTTGGCATCGCGCTGAAATGCGACGATGGCGCCGGCCGCGCCGCTGAAGTGATGGTCGCGGCCGTGCTGGCAAAGCTGCTGCACGCCGACCACGCGCTCGCTGCGAAACTGACCGAACAAGCAAATCCGCCTATCGAGAGCCGGATCGGCGCCAAAGTCGGCGCGCTCCGACCGACGGCCACCCTCAACTGACGTGGTTGCGCTCGACGGTCAAATGCGCATAGCCGGCATTGCCTGATGCGGCGAGGTCGCCGGTCACTCGCTCGGCCCAGCGTTGGCCGACGATCGCGCCGTTCTGGACTCCGTCGATGACATTGTCGGAGATGATTGCCGTTCCGGCACCTTCAACCACGCTGACGACGATGCCGGTTCCGGCCTTGCGGACGATGTTTCCCGTGGCGACCACATTGCGCATGAACGGTCCCCAGCCGATCTGCATGCCGTAGAGCGGCGCATTCTCGACGACGTTGCCGGAAACGGTGGTGTCGGCCTCGACGCTGATGCCGACGCCGAAGCCGGGCGCGTCCGCAGGGTAGGGGCCGCTGGTCGCCAGATTGCGGACGATGTTGCCGGAGCACACGCCCATGCGGCCGCCTTCGTTGAAATTGACGATCGAAATACCGTTCGCAGCACCATCGACGATGTTGTTGCCGATGACGGCGCCTTCGAACGAGAATTCGGAATACACGGCCGTCTCCCCCGAACGCGAGCAGGTGTTGCCGGTGATCTGCAAATTGCGGGAACTGTTGGCGCGGATCGCCGAGAACGCGCAATCCGAAACAATATTGCCGGAGATGATGACGTTACCGGCGCGGAAGGCGTTGATACCGTTGCCGTTCTGGCCGGTTCCGCCGCCGCGCGCCTGGATGCGTTCGATCCGGTTGCCGCTGATGATGGTGCCGTCTTCCGCTGCCTGCCAGCGGTGCACGAGGATGCCGCCATTGGCGCAGTCGGAGACGCTATTGCCTGATATTTCCAGGCCATCGGCCTCGACCGAATAGATGCCGGCATCGGCCGCACCGGATATCTCCGAGCGCTGGATGCGGCCCGAGGCGTGTTCGAGCGCCAGACCGTTCTTGCCGCTGCCGGTCATCTGGCAGTTGTCGACGACCAGATGGGCGATGCGGCGCAGATCGAGCAGGCCTTGCGTGTAGTCGCCCATCCAGCGGTTGCTGCCATCGAACACCAGCCCGCTGAGTTCGATATGCTCGGCCCGTTCGGCCATGATGAGATGGCCATTGCCGCCATAGACGATCCGCGATGCGCCCGGCACGCCGGACAGGCGCACCCGGCCGGGCAGCGACAGGTTGGAAACGATATAGATCCCCGGCGGCAGGAACACCGGCATGTCGCGGTCGTGCGCGTCTCGCAGCAGCTTGGTGAAAGCCTTGCTCTGATCGTCTAGCGCGCCGGGCCGGACGCCGCGCTCGGTCGCGTTGATCGCGCAACGCATCGCGGCTTTCTCAATGCCGGGAAGGTTCTTCGCCGCTGCCTTGCCGAGCGAAAGCCCCATGACGGCAAAGCCGGCGGTCTGCGCAAGCAGCGTTCGTCTGTTCAACATCGGCACAGATCCCTTGCGTCCAACGCTCACGCCGCAGGATTCGTGCCAGACTAGCCCGGTCGAACTCGTGGTGAAAATCTGACGCTTGGCCCCTATTCGATCCTCGTTGGCTCAGCGATCACCGCATTTACCCCGTTGAAGGCAAGTTGCAGGAATATCTGGTCGATCTCCGCGGGAGACAGCTTCGTATCCCTCTCAAGCCACCAGTGCATCACTTCAAAGAACGCGCCAACGATGAAGCGTGTGGCGATCTCAAGTCTGACTCCGCCTTCATCACCTCGGATATTCGCCAACTCATGGCGAACCTGCCTGCTTATCCAGCCGCGGATCTCTTCTGGCATTTCGCGCTTTTTCCCGCCCATCAGCGCACGGTGCATCTCCCGCGTGGCAAGAGCATGCTCGAACACCGGACCGCTGAAGGAAAAGCCCTTGGCATTTCTCTGCGAATGGCGTTCGGCACCACGTGCCTGCAAGCCCTTCATATGCTCGTCGATCGTTGCTTTCCTCAAGTAGTCCTTGTCGGGATAGTGCGTGTAGAAAGTCGAGCGGCCGACATCGGCTTCCCTGCAGATATCCTCGACCGTGATCGCCGTATACCCCTTCTCGGCGGTCAGTCTGAAAAGCGCCTGCTGCAGTCGGCTGCGGGTCCTGGCGACCCGACGATCGATCGATCCGGCTGGCATCGGCAACGTCCTTTTCCGGTCATAGGACACCAAATCGTCCAGTATTGGGCGCGTCGGTGCTATGTGGCCAGTAAAACCGATACTGGACACACTGTCCAGTATCATATGCTCTTGCGGAAGGCCCGGCGCGATGCACGGCTGGCCGGAGATAAAGCAATGCACCAACGTATTTTCGGAATAATAGTCGGAGGGCATGCGCTAGTCGCGCTCGTCAAAGTGGCCGTGGTGCTCGCGGCATTTTTCTCGTTGGGACAGGCAAATGCGGTCTTTTCCTTGGGAGTTCCCGTCCTCCTGCTTCATGCTGGTGCACTCGTCGTAGTCGCGAGCTTATTGATATGGCAAAGCGCTCACGGGCGGCTGTCCGCCAAGGACCGCAGACCGGCCGCCGGCGAGGAGAAGGCGCCGCATGTCGGCATCACGCTTCATTCCGCCGCCCTGTACGATATGCTGGCGTGGCTTCTGACCTTCGGTCGCGAACGTGCTTTTCGCGAAAGGATATTAAGCTTTGCGGAGCTGAATCCGGGAGAAGTGGTCCTGGATGTCGGGTGCGGCACCGGCACCACCGCGCTCCTCGTCAGACAGAAGGTGGGGCCGGAGGGGCGTGTGGACGGCGTCGACGCCTCCGCCGAAATGGTTGCGCGCGCAACGGCAAAGGCCCGGCGGGCAGGGTTACAAGTCGGGTTCTCGACCGCCACCGCTCAGGAACTGCCTTTCAAGGACGGGGAATTTGATGTCGTCCTCAGCACGCTGATGTTCCACCATCTTCCAAAGAAGGGCCGCGAGGAATTCGGCAGAGAAGCCTTCCGCGTCCTGAGGCCGGGCGGTCGTGTGCTTATCGTCGATTTTGCGAAACCGCCGCGCCGGAAGAGCACCTTTCGGCTCCACCGGCATGGTTACGTCGATTTGGACAAAGTTGCAGCGGATCTCGGTCGGCACGGCTTCAATATCGTTGAGCAAGGCGACGTCGGAACCAAGGGGCTCCGCTACCTAGTTGCGCAACCGGACCCCAAGCGGCTGTTAAACGTCGGGTATTGAACCCAGATTTCCGTCACCATCCTCTTCTTCAGCAATGGCTTGTGGAGTCGTCGCGCCGGGCCTAAGTTCGTCGGATGAGCAGGGCCTTCACCCGCGAGGAAGACAGCGAAAACGCCATTGCCGGCATCGGCGAGCGGCCGATCAGCCATCACCGCAATCTGGTCACGGAACGCGGCATGGCGCTGATCGATGCCGAGGTGGCCGCTCTGCGTGACGAACTGGGCAGAGCCGAGAAGAGGGCCGACCGCGAGCGCATCGCGCTGGTCTCGCGCGATCTCCGCTATTGGACGGCACGGCGGGAAAGCGCCGAGCTTTCGGTGCCGGAACCGGGCAGCGACCTGGTTCGTTTCGGCATGGGTGTCACCCTGGAAAGCGACGACGGCAAGAAGGTGCACTGGAAGATCGTCGGCGAGGACGAAGCCAATCCGGGCAAAGGGACAATTTCCCATATGTCGCCGATGGCGATGGCGCTGTTCGGCAAGAAGATCGGCGAAATTGCCGTGGTCAACGGCAAGGAATGGGAGATCGTCAAGCTCTCCGACAGTTAGTCTTCGAGCTTGACGACATGATCGCGGAAGAACGCCGCGGCACCAGCTTCGTCGATTTCGCCGGCGGCGACGCCCATGACGAATTCGTAAAGCATGCCGTTATTGGCCGTCAGGGCATAACCATTCACAATCAGAAATGCGCCGGCAGCGACAATGGCCGTGCGTTTGTTGCCGTCGACAAAGGCATGATTTCTGGCAATGCGGAAGACATAGGCGGCTGCGAGTTCCTCAACCGACGGGTCTCCGTAGTTGGCCTTGTTTTCGGCGCGAGCGAGCGCCGATTCGAGGGCATTTTCATCCCTCAAGCCTTGTGCTCCGCCGTGTCGGCGCAACTGCTCCGCGTGCATGGCTTCGACTGCACGCCGCGTCAGAAACTCCCAGCTCATTCGGCGAGCTTCTGAAGCGCGACCTTGTATTTGTCCATCACCTCGCGGGCAGCTTTCATTTGCCGCTCGAAGCTGTCGTCCACCGGCTTCAGCGCAAGACCGTCACCTGTTTCAACGATTTGAAGCTGGTCGCCGGCCTTCAGGTTCAGACGATCGAGAAGCTCCCTCGGCAGGATCACGCCTTCGGAATTGCCGATCTTGCGAATGGTCGTCTTCATGGTGAGGCATCCTGTTGCAACGCTGATTATAACTCAGTGTGTTTCTTGTTACAACAGACATTATAACAAAGCGTCAGCCGACCTGCAGCAGCCGGTCCATCAGCCGCTCCGCCGCTTCCGGGATAACCGTGCCGGGCGGGAAGATTTCAGTGGCGCCTGCCTGCCGGACTGCGTCGTAATCCTGCGGCGGGATGACGCCGCCGGCGACGATCAGCATGTCGTCGCGGCCCAACTTCTTCAGTGCAAGCCTGAGTTCGGGAATGAGCGTCAAATGGCCTGCTGCCAGCGACGAGGCGCCGACGATGTGCACGTCATGCTCGACGGCCAGCCTGGCGATCTCGTCCGGAGTCTGGAACATCGGCCCGACGGTGACGTCGAAGCCGAGGTCGGCAAAGGCGGTGGCGATCACTTTCTGGCCGCGATCATGGCCGTCTTGCCCCATCTTGGCGACCAGAATGCGCGGCTTGCCGCCGGACTTCTCCTCGAACGCGACGATCTTGTCCTGCAGCCGGTCGACCACCGGATTGTCGCCGAGCGCGTTGCGATAGACGCCGGAGATCGTCTGCACCGAGGCGACATGGCGGCCGAAAACCTTTTCCAGCGCCAGCGAAATCTCGCCGACCGTGGCGTTGGCGCGTGCGGCCCGGATGGCGAATTCCAGCAGGTTTCCGTTACGCCCGGCAGCACGGGTAAGCGCATCGAGCGCGCTCTCGACGGCGGCGACGTCACGCGTGCCTTTCAGCCGCTGCAGCTTCGACAATTGCCGCGCCCTGACTTCGGCATTGTCGATCTTCAGCACGTCGACGTCGATGTCCGTGCCGGGACGGTGAGCATTGACACCGACCACGATCTGTTCGCCTGAATCGATGCGCGCCTGGGTGCGCGCGGCAGCCTCTTCGATGCGCAGCTTCGGTAGGCCCTTTTCGATCGCCGCGGCCATGCCGCCGAGGCTCTCGACCTCCTCGATATGCGCAAGCGCACGCGCCGCCAGATCATGCGTCAGCCGTTCGAGATAGGCAGAGCCGCCCCACGGGTCGATAATCCGCGTCGTGCCGGATTCCTTCTGCAGGATGAGCTGCGTGTTGCGGGCGATGCGGGCTGAGTGGTCGGTTGGCAGCGCCATTGCCTCGTCGAAGGAATTGGTGTGCAGCGACTGCGTGTGGCCTTGAGTGGCGGCCATCGCCTCGATCATGGTGCGGATGATGTTGTTGTAGGGATCCTGCGCCGTCAGCGACCAGCCCGAAGTCTGGCAATGGGTGCGCAGCGACAGCGAGCGCTCGTCTTTTGGCGAAAAGTTCTTCAGCATCAGGCTGGCCCACAAAAGGCGCGCTGCTCTCAGCTTCGCGACTTCCATGAAGAAATTCATGCCGATCGCCCAGAAGAAGGAAAGGCGCGGCGCGAAACGGTCGATGTCGAGACCGGCCGCGACGCCGGCGCGCGCATATTCGATACCGTCGGCAATCGTGTAGGCGAGCTCGAGATCCGCCGTCGCTCCCGCCTCCTGCATGTGGTAGCCGGAGATCGAGATCGAATTGAACTTCGGCATGTGCTTCGACGTGTAGGAAAAAATGTCCGACACGATCCGCATCGAAGGTTTTGGCGGATAGATGTAGGTGTTGCGCACCATGAACTCTTTCAGGATGTCGTTCTGAATGGTCCCAGTGAGATCCTTCTGCGCGACGCCCTGTTCCTCCGCCGCCACGATATAGAGCGCCATGATCGGCAGCACCGCGCCGTTCATCGTCATCGATACCGTCATCTCGTTAAGCGGGATGCCGTCGAACAACTGGCGCATGTCGAGAATGGAATCGATGGCGACGCCGGCCATGCCGACATCGCCGGCGACGCGCGGATGGTCGCTGTCGTAGCCGCGATGCGTGGCGAGATCGAAGGCGACCGACAGGCCCTTCTGGCCGGCGGCAAGGTTGCGACGGTAGAAGGCGTTGGACTCTTCGGCCGTCGAGAAGCCGGCATATTGCCGGATCGTCCAGGGTTGCTGGACATACATCGTCGGATAGGGGCCGCGCACGAAAGGCGGCAGGCCCGGATAGGTATCGAGGTGCGGCAAGCCCTTGAGATCGCCCTGGTTGTAGAGATGCTTGACGGCAATGCCTTCCGGCGTCATCCGCTGGCCTTTGACCTCGACCGGCACCCGCCGTGGCGGCGACCAGCCGATCTGGCTGAAATCCGGGATCATGGTACGGCTCCGATCGACTGATCGATGCGGATCGGAAATAGCGGCTCGCACACCGCAACGCCTTCGGTGAAGGCAGGCCGCCGCTCCGCCGCCAGCGTCTCGACCGGACGCTCAGTCTTCGACGGGTGCAGCGTCGTGCCGACGATCGCCCGTTCGCCCGCCTGGTAGGCAGTGTTGCGGCGGGCGGAAGCTGCCTGGACGCGTTTCTGGATATGGCCTTGCTCGAGGCTGGACAGCACGCCGCCTTCCGCCTCGATCTGCTGGAACTCTTGCCAGGCCGCCGCGCAGAGCTCCGAAGTCAGCGCCTCGACGGCGCCCGAACCGCAAACCGGATCGGCGACGTGGTCGATGTGGCTTTCATTGGCCATGATCAGTTGCGCGTTGCGGGCAACGCGGCGAGCAAAACCCGCGGGTAGGCCGTGCGCGATCGTGTGCGGCAGGATGGCGATCGAATCCGCGCCGCCGGCGGCAGCCGCGAAAGCGGCGATGGTGGTGCGCAGGATGTTGGTTTCCGGGTCGGCCGCCGTCATCATCCGGAAGGAGGTTTCGGCATGGATGCTGGCGGTGGAGGGCGGTATCGAGCAGGCCTCCTGGACACGCGCCCACAGCCTGCGCAACGCCCTGACCTTGGCCGTCGAAACGAACTGGTCCTGGTCGACGCTGAGCGCAAAACCGATATGCGGCGCCGCGTAGACGAGCGGCTGGCGCGCCTTCTCGAACAGCCTCAAATAGGAGACGGCCGAGGCGAGCATGGTGCCAAGCTCCTGCGCCTCGGTGGCGCCGGCATTGTGGAATACCCGCCCGTCGGCCTCCAGCAGCACGCCGGGCACACCCATCGAAAAGAAATGCGCCAGCGACTGCGGCATCGAAGCCTGCAAAGCCTCGATCGACATGCGCAGCCTGCCGGTCCCGGCAAATATCGCCGCCGGATCGATGCCGAAGGAGAGGTTGAGCTTTGCCGGGTCGGAGCGGCGCTTGGTCAAAAACGCCACCAGCCAGTCGGCCACGGCACGGCTCCAGGGATGGGCGTCGATGCGGATCTGGATGCGGTTGAGCGGCACGCCGTCGAGCACGCCCTCCAGCGCCTCCGCCGTCCTCGGCAAGCCATAGCCGAAGGCGTTCGGCGCACCCTCGAAGACAAGCGACAGTCCGGTGGCACCCTGCGCGACGTCTTCCAGCGCCTGCGCACTGGCGCGGCCTATGTCCGGATCGTCGATGCGCTGGCTGACGATCCACGGTGATCCCGGGTTGGCGCGCACGACAGGCTCGGCGGTTACCGAACGCTCGTAGAGCGGCTCGATGCGGATGGCGTCGTCCGTATGCGAGACGAGCTTTTCCTCGAAGGACCCGCCGGCCAGCGCCTTCTCTGCCAGCGCCAGCCATCGTTGCCGGTCGACGTTCGGAAGTTCGGCATCCTGGGTCAAGGCACCGGCGCCCATCGGTTCTCCTCGTTCTAGCGGCCGCAGCGGCCGACTATGTCAGTCTACGGTCCCCGGTCCCATATCACAATGCAGCACACATGCCGTGCAACACGCCTTTCGTGACGGCGACCGTCAACCGATTGCCAAACATGGGCAGGTTCCGCAAGCTCCAAAAGCCATTTTCGACGGTGCCCATTGTCGCTGCGCAATGGCCTCACTATACCTGCGGCGGGGCTCCCTTTTCTTCAAGGGATCAGGGCATTCAACCCTATAGGTTTGCGGAGACCGGACACATGGCCGACGATACCAGTATCTTCATAGGGGCCAGCCGCAAGCCGGACGACAGCTATCAGCGGCCCGAACAGCTTTTGCTGCAGTATGGCAATCGTCACGGCCTGGTCACCGGCGCGACCGGCACCGGCAAGACGGTGACCCTGCAGATATTGGCCGAGGGTTTCTCCAATGCCGGCGTGCCGGTATTCTGCGCCGACATCAAGGGCGACCTGTCGGGTATCGCCATGATGGGCACAGCGCAGGATTTCCTGGTCAAGCGGGCCGAGCAGGTCAAGCTCGATCCCTATGAATTCCAGGAATTCCCGGTCATCTTCTGGGATCTGTTCGGCGAGCAGGGCCACCCGATCCGCGCCACCATCTCGGAGATGGGGCCGCTGCTTCTGTCGCGGTTGATGAACCTTTCCGAGGCGCAGGAAGGCATCATGAACATCGCCTTCCGCATCGCCGACGAGGAAGGCCTTCTGCTGCTCGATTTGAAGGACCTGCAGTCACTGCTGGCCAATATCGCCGACCGCGCCCAAGAGATCGGCGCCCGCTACGGCAATGTGACGAAACCTTCGGTCGGCGCCATCCAGCGCACGCTGCTGGTCCTGGAGCAGCAGGGCGCTGCCAATTTCTTCGGCGAGCCGGCATTGCGGATATCCGACATCATGCGCACCACGCGCGATGGACGCGGCGCCATCAGCGTGCTCGCCGCCGACAAGCTGATGATGAATCCGCGACTCTATGCGACGTTCCTTCTATGGCTGATGTCGGAGCTGTTCGAGGAACTGCCCGAGGTCGGCGACCCGGACAAGCCGAAGCTGGTCTTTTTCTTCGACGAGGCACACCTTCTGTTCGACGACGCGCCGAAGGTGCTGATCGACCGCGTCGAACAGGTGGTCCGGCTGATCCGTTCGAAGGGCGTCGGCGTTTATTTCGTCACGCAAAATCCGCTGGATATCCCTGAAACGGTGCTGGCCCAGCTCGGCAACCGCGTGCAGCACGCACTCCGTGCCTATACGCCGCGCGAACAGAAGGCCGTCAGGACGGCGGCCGAGACGTTCAGGCCCAATCCCGATTTCGACTGCGCAACCGTTATCACGCAGCTCGGCACCGGCGAGGCGCTTGTCTCGACGCTGGAAGCCAAGGGCGTGCCGTCCATGGTACAGCGGACGCTGATCCGCCCGCCGTCGTCGCGGCTTGGCCCGATCACGCCCGAAGAGCGCCGCAAGCTGATCACCGAGAGCCCGGTTGCCGGACAGTACGACCAGACCGTCGATCGCGAATCGGCTTTCGAGATACTGCAGAAAAAGGCTAAGGACGCCCAGGAGGCACAGGCGCAGCAACAGGACAGCGGCCGTTCGCGCTGGACCATTCCCGGTTTCGGCAATGACGATCCCGCTCCTCAGCCCAGCGGTGGCCGGCGGGCGCCGCGCCCCTCCAACCGGCAGACGGTGGCGGAGGCGGCGATCAAATCCATCGTGCGCTCGGTCGGCTCGTCGGTCGGACGGGCGATCATCCGCGGGATTTTGGGGAGCCTGTCCAGGGGCAGGTGAGGGGCATCGGACCCGAAGGCGGGCGTCGGTGTCGGTAATTCTGTCCTGGCATCAAGCGCCGGTGGCCAGATCTGGAGGACAGCGGACGGCGGCTATCCGCCATTTGCCGACCTTCATTGCGTTTCTCCAAACCTGCCGTTCGCGCTACAGCCTGATACGACCATCAGCGGGCATAGCTGCGTCCTTGGCTCGGCGCTATCAGTAATCAGTGCCGCTATCGCTTGGTTACGTCAGGGTAAAAATCTGATGCTGGACATCAGAGGTCGAACGGTCGGAGTCGACCACCCAAAACCGAAGTTCAATCCGCGACACTATCCAATTGCCCGTCGCTTGTAATCAAGAGGTCATTGGCCTAATCTGAACTGAGGGGATGAGCAGTCTCCCCTTCAGACGGCTTCCGTCAAGCACTGCGCAAGATCCTATTGAGGGATGGCGCGCGTGGATGGCAGGTTCCTTTCAATTGCACTTCACTTATTGTCGCGAATTGTCGCAACTGCTTTGATGGCTGCGGCAAACCTGCCGGTTGCGACGTTTGACGCTGCGGGCCAAGGCACGGAGCCGCCATTACGGCTCGAGGCCAGAATCCCACTCGGAGATGTGCGCGGCCGCATCGATCACATGGCGATCGACTTAAAGAGGCGGCGCTTGTTCGTTGCAGAACTCGGCAACAACAGCATGGCGGTGGTCGATCTCACCCATCGAACCGTGCTTCGCACAATCAAGGGATTACGGGAACCACAAGGTGTCGGCTACCTGCAAGGGACCGACACCCTGTATGTCGCGAATGCCGGCGACGGCTCGGTTCGATTGTTTCGAGGAGCCGATTATGCCGCTATCGGCAAAGTCGACCTAGGGGAAGATGCCGACAATGTTCGCGTGGATAGCGCGACCAATCGGGTCTTTGTGGGGTATGGCAGCGGTGCGCTGGCTGTCATCAATCCCACGACTAACCGGAAAACCGGCGATGTGCCGCTAAAGGCGCATCCCGAAAGTTTTCAGCTCGACGCGAGGACGAGCCACGTCTTTGTGAACCTGCCGGACGTTCATTCAATCGCAGTCGTCGACCGTACATCACTGGCTCAAATCGCAAGCTGGCCGACCGCCGGTTTGGCCGGTAATTTTCCGATGGCGTTGGACGACCCTCACCAGCACGTCCTTATAGCTTTTCGCCACCCTGCGTGGCTCGGCATCTTCTCCATGGGAGACGGTTCGCTCGTCGCGACTGCGAAGATTTGCGGTGATGCCGACGATGTTTTCGTCGACTCGAAACGGCAGCGAGCCTACATCAGCTGCGGAGACGGATTCATTGACGTGCTGGATACCCGGGACCCGCCATATCGACGCATCGCGCATATTCCGACTGTGTCCGGTGCACGCACTTCGCTCTTTGTTCCCGCGCTTGACCTGCTTCTTCTCGCGGTTCGAGCGGGCGGAGAGCAGCTGCCGGCAATCTGGGCGTTTCGTCCAACACCTTGAGGTGCGCACCCGTGTGGACGACGTTTTCCTGTTGAGCTGCATACCGATTGCCTATTCGGCATCGGGCGGAGATGCTTCAATGGCCAGGAGCTCTAAGCACTCAATCTCTTGCATCACCTTTCCAGCGATACCTTGCAAATCGCCGTACATGCCGACGGTCGACTCGATTACGCCTTGTTGGATGATGCTGAGCTCTATTGGATCATGCAAAACGGCATTAAAATGACCGGGATGCCTGCGTTTGGTTCAACGCACAACCAGGAAGAGCTATGGGCGATGGTGGCCTTTACCCGATGTCTTCCAGAGATGTCGCAATCGGAATACGAGAAAATCACCGAAGCCTCTGAAGGGCATCATCAGGCTGGAGGTGAAGACCGTGCACCGGCTGCGTTTCGCAAGTGAGTCGTACAGGGACTGCGGAAGGGCGGTCGTGATCGCTATCCGGTCGTGGCGACAAAGGGCCGCCTGATCCTCGGCTGTAGATCGTGTTCGCGCATCAGGCGACGAATCTTCCCTGCCGCCCAGGGCGGTGACGCTTGATAGCCAGGTTCGAATTTGTCGCGGAGGGCGCTGCTGGGATCACCGGTCCTAACTTGGTAAGACGTGGGTAGGTTGGATTGTCCGGTTCAATTGGTCATGACTGCCACGCAACGTCCGCGTCCGCGACTACGATCTGACGGAACTTCTTCCGCGATGGCAGCCTTCTTTTCAGGTTGCGACAGACGCAGGACATCTTCGAGACAGAGCGCGCCGCCATCTCCGCTGCCGCCGTCCCGCGCCGCGAATTCACGCGGGCCAACTTGAGGACTACCTGAGGACAACCGGGGCGACGCGTTGGTGTATATGACGCTCGGCACGGTGAAGTGGGTGGAGCTTGGTGTCCGCACGTCCTGTATGCAAGGTCACGGGCAGGTTCTGACCCTATTCCCGACCTTGACAGCCAAGCGCAATATGCGCCAGTTGCGTCTTCGGTCGTTGCAAGCCTTGACACGATATGAATCAGCATTGTTGGGCGGCAGCCTGAGGATTGAAACCGATATTCGCCTCGCTGGAATGTCTAACGCGACTCCGTCATGATCTTCCGGCCCTGTCGAGCGACGCTGCCAAAGCCGGTGACGCCAACGCAGGTGATGAGGGCAGGCTAGATCAGTGCAGCAGATCCGCCCGGCGACTTTTCTTTTTGCGGCCCGAGCCTTGCGCGACATGGGCGACGGCTTTGTGGCCGTTCTGTTGCCGGTCTATCTCCTCGCATTAGGCTTCGCGCCTCTGCAGGTCGGCATCATAGCAACCGGATCGCTGCTCGGTTCAGCGCTCTTAACCATCGCCGTCGGACTCCTTGGTGCCCGACACGATCACCGCCAACTCCTGTTTGCCGCCGCCAGTCTGATGGTCGCCACGGGTGTGGCCTTTGCTGTGGTCCACGACTACGCGCTGCTTTTGGTGATCGCCTTCGCAGGCACCATCAACCCGTCGGCCGGCAGCGTCAGCGTATTCGTGCCCTTAGAGCATGCCGTGCTCACACGCGAAGTTACCGACGCCGCGCGGACCAAGATGTTCGCGCGCTACAGCCTTGTGGGTGCGCTCGCAGCCGCGGTTGGCGCGCTCGCTTCGGTGACACCTGATCTTCTGGCTCCAGCCGGCCTCGATCAACTCACCGGCATCAAGGCGATGTTCGTGCTCTATGCGTTGCTGGGCCTGCTCGGCGGTCTCCTTTACGCGCAGATCCCGCAGCGCCGTCCAACGTCGGACTCCGGCAGCACGTCCGCGCTTGGCCCCTCGCGGAATATCGTTTTCAAGCTTGCGGCCCTTTTTAGCCTTGATGCCTTTGCCGGCGGCTTCCTCGTCCAGTCGCTGCTTGCCCTGTGGCTTTTCGAAAAATTCGACCTGTCGCTTTCGGAAGCGGGCTTTTTCTTCTTCTGGTCGGGCGTGCTTTCGGCGTTCTCATTCCCCGTTGCCGCCTGGCTGTCGCGGCACATCGGGCTCATCAACACGATGGTGTTCACACACATTCCGTCCAGCATCGCCCTGATGTTGGCGGCGCTTGCGCCGACGCTCCCTCTGGCGCTCGCCCTGCTGCTGATCCGTGCCGCGCTTTCGCAGATGGACGTCCCGACGCGCTCATCTTACGTTATGGCGGTCGTCACGGAGGCGGAGCGGGCAGCCGCCGCGAGCTTCACATCGGTCCCGCGCAGCCTGGCTGCCGCAGCCAGTCCCGCCCTGGCGGGCGCTCTGTTCGCTGCCTCGTTCCGGGCTTGGCCCCTCCTCATCTGCGGTGCACTGAAGATCGCTTACGATCTGCTGCTGCTGATGCAGTTCCGGCACCTCAAGCCGCCGGAGGAACGCTGATATTTGGGTGCTTGACCGGGAGGGGTCAATCGCGAAGGCAAATGTTGGAAAGGTCGTCGATCACTTCGGTCTGACTCCGGACTTGTCGAATGCCTAATGTGACCCGACATCCTCGACGCGATGCCTGCAGACCATCACCCGCAGCGCAGCAGACAACGAAAGTCTCCGCTGGGCTCTGCCGATCAGGCAGGCCGTGCTTTGTAAAAGCGGCACCAACCATCGGGGCTGATTTCACCCGCGACAATCTAGGATGCATTCGGCTTCAGGAAATGGGTGCACCCGGCGCAGCGGCGACCTTTGTTTGGAACATCCTAATAAAGCGCCACAGGCTTTGGGGTTGTTTCGGCGCCGCGCGCCGCAGGCTGACCTGTCATGCAGGAAGCAAGCCCACCTGCACCGGCAAATCGCCGCGCCGGTCGTCGACGCCTTAAGAAATTTCCGGCGAGACAGCGCTTGGCCTGGCTTACGTTGTGCCGACCCGCAATTTATCTCACCACGATCTTCTTTAATGGTCTTTCCTCCCAATCGAACCCAAAGAAGCGCCGAGTGCTGATCAGATCGATTTGAGGTACTCGATCAGATCACTCTTTTCCTGATCGGTCAGATCAAGGCCGAGATGGCCGTCATAGTGCTCCTTCTGCGCAAGACGTCGATCGGTTCCACTCCTCCTGCCAGGGGTCGATCAAGTTTAAGGACCCGACGTCTCCTCCCGGCTCGAGGTCTATTTCAATAAAACCGTACGTCACCGTCCTGCTTCCTTGATCCCTTGCCTTCCCTTACAATCCCTTCCGGACACAGAGGAGTTCCGCCATGAGCGAAGACGCCGTCAACATGTCGATCCGCAAGTTCCTGAAGGAAGTCGGCGTCACCTCACAGCGCAAGATCGAGGAGACGGTGCGCGAAGGGCAAATCGGCGGCAAGAAGCTGAAGGTCCGCATGACGCTGACGGCGGAAGGCACCGGCCTCAACCACGTGGTGGACGGCGAGATCGAACTTCCATAAGCCGGGCGAAGCGACCTAGCGAAACGTCCAACGCGGCCGAAAGCCGTCGAGACGGATCAGCGGTTGGAATGGCGTCTGGCCGGGTCGATGTAGTACCGCTCACCCCACGCTCTTGCGACTCTGAGGGAACGCGAAAGACCGACCCAACCAAGCCGTTTGACCCGCGCTGGCAGCTGCTGAGTAGGCGAAGTCAGCATCGCCTCGATCGCGCCACGAACGGTCATTGGTCAGCTACTAACGGAATGTCTCGATCCCATTACTTGCCGTTCGATAGCGCGGACGGACATAACAGTCACGTGGCCTCCTTGCGATCATGAGGCGTGCACCCTACCATTTGCCTGGCGGCCTTTAGGGGTCATCACCGTCGGGGGAGGCGTCTGCGCTGCCACCTTCTAAAACGTCGTCGCTTGCGACGCGGTTCTACTTACCGGCGTTGCTCAAGCTGAACAGATCGACGCGATCACGAGAGGGTAGCTCCGGCTGGTCCGCAACGACGAAAGCAGTCTTGTTCCAGCTAACGTCGAATTGGTCGAGCTTACTCACTAGCTTCCTGCGCTCTGCGGCGGAATGCAGCGCTTTGAGTGCCTGCGTTTCATCGGTGCTGATCCCGAGCAACCTTCCACCCGTGGCAGTAAGGTAGGCCAGCAACCAGCCAATAACGAAAGAAGCCGCTCGAATTATTGGCGTTGTGTCCAACAGCAGCGGAACAGAGAAGATCGAGCCCAAGACCACACCAATGCCGATTCTGACGGCTCTGTTGCGGCGAAGGGTCCCCTCGACATCAGTGCAAAGGGCCTCAATCGCATAACGGTCCTCACGGTGCTTGGCCTCCAGCTTTGCGCCCAAGATTGTTGCTTCTTGCTCCCTCTCCTTCTGTATCGTCTCAATTCGTTCATTGACCTTGTTTAACCGTTTTTTCCCTTCGGCTTTTGCCTTGTTGACCGCTTCCAGCCCTTTCTGACGTTCCTCTTCGAGGTGCGGATGCAGCATCTCCTGCCACAAAAGCGGGAGGTTTTCCTCGGTCACGACGTTGGACACACCTAGCGTTTTATCCATGAGGGCCTGCGCGCTGCGATCCTGCGAAATCAGCAAATCGAGCTGGCGGCTCTTGTCGTCATCCCCCAGCGCATCAGTGAGCCGCTTCACGGCCGCTACCACTCCCGGACGGATCGCGAGCACATGTTCGCAGCTTGCCAGCAGCGTAAGCGCTATTTTCGCTGCACGTTGACGCGAGCGCTTTCGACGGATGGCCTTCGAATCGGGAACGGTATCTGGTCTGATCAGGCTGCTGTTGCTTTGGCGAAGTTGAAGGGCAGCAGATCCTCGATGGCTGCGTTCTCGGGGCGCTGAGGTAGTTCAGTGAGGACGTGGCGCAGCCACGCTAACGGCTCGACGCCACAGGCGCGGCAGGTCAACATCAGGCTGTAGATGACGGCGCTGGCCCTGGCTCCGTCGACGGTATCGCTGAACAGCCAACTTTTCCGGCCAGTGGCAAAGATTCTGATGTCACGCTCGAGAAGATTGTTGTCGATCGGCATGCTGCCGTCCTCGGTGTAACGAGTCAGATATCCCCATTGGTTCAGGGTGTAGGAGACGGCGTCGCCGAGCTTGCTGTCCGGCAAGACTTTTGGGGCGATGTCGTCGAGCCATGCCTTGAGAGCATGGAGGATCGGGACACTATGTTGCTGGCGGAAGTGGCGAATGCAGTGATCTCGCGTTTCGCCGTCATCGGGGATTTCGTTCCGCGCCTGCCTTTCAACCCGATAGAGCTGTTCAAAGAACCGGAGCGCCTGTTCCGGCGGGCCGCCGCCTTTCTTCCTCGCCTTTAGGGCATCGACGAAGCGCCGCCTGGAATGGGCCATGCAGCCAAGATGCGTTGCCCCTTCCAGCGTGCGCCAGGCGGAATAACCGTCACTCATCACGATGCCGCGGTAATCGCCCAAGAAGGTCTGCGGGTGTATCTGGCCGCGACCCGGCTGATAATCGAGCAGCACGATCGGCTCGTCACTGT
>NZ_JAMYPX010000019.1:0-120634 GCF_040320585.1 Mesorhizobium sp. M0663 | reverse complement strand
AATCGGTGATCGCAACGTCACCACCGTGCCATGGCCGCTCGCCCCTCAGAGCAGGCGCCGTTCTCTCTCCAAAACTTTTTGCAGAACCTTCAGCACACTATCGACGGATCGCCGTTGGTGCCAAGCTGGAACACCCCTCATCCGACCGAGCTGCGCTCGGCCACCTTCTCCCACAACAAGGGGAGAAGGAGAGCGCTCACCACTACTCGTCGCGCGAAATAAGCTCCTCGCCGCCGATGACCAGCCTGAGGCCGAGGTCGCCGGCGCGGCGGCGGGCGAGGAAGCGCGGGCGGCGCATGGTCGAGACGCGACCTTTGCGGCGGTCCTGCGCCGGCAGCGCCTTGATGGCGGCACCGAGCGATTCTTCCAGCGTGCGGGCAATGCCGTCGGCCTCGATCAGCAGCATCGGCAGCCGGTAGGCGTCGGCCCAGGCGCGCCAGTCGGCGGCGACATCGTCGAGATCGTCGGCCACCAGCAGCGGCACCGACAGCATCGGGTCGTTGTGCAGAAGCTCAAGTGTCACCGTGACATTGCCATCCGGATCCTCCATCGCGCGGGCGGCGACGCCGCGAAACGCGTTGGCGGGCAGAGCGATGATCGCCGGCACGCCGCTCATCCCCAGCGTGCGGCGGATGACCGCCCCGCGCTGGTCGATGGTGAAGGTAACGTCGCCATAGTCGTCGCGCGTGGCGTAGCTCACCACCTGCGGCAGGCGGAATGGGTCGAGACGCATATTGCGGCCGGCCCAGACTGGCTTCAGTCCAGTGTTCATATCGTGCCTTTCCTGTTTCTCCTGAGAGCCGGTGTTTCCGGTTCTCCGGGCCGGTTTTCCCAGCCTCGTTTGTGGAGAAACATTAGCGCGAGCTTCTTATCCTCGCGCTTAAGAAAGTCGGTTAAATTTTGCTGATCCGAGGCAGATGGTTATCGGAATGCGAACCGGCGCAGGCCGGCGAAAGGATCAGATAACCTTACCCGGATTCATGATGCCGGCCGGGTCGAACGCGGCCTTCACCCTGCGCATCAGCTCGATCGCCATCGGCGGTGCCGTCGCGATCAATTCGTCCCGCTTCAACTGGCCGATGCCGTGCTCGGCCGAGATCGAGCCATGAAACGAGCGCACGACGTCGTGCACGGCCTTGTTCATGACGTGGTAAAGGCCGAGAAACGCCTCGTCATCGCCGTCGACCGGCCGGGAGATGTTGTAGTGCAGATTGCCGTCGCCCATGTGGCCGAAGCAGACGACGCGCGCGCCGGGACTGACCGATTGCACGGCGCCGGCGGCCTTTTCGATGAATGGCGGGATTGACGCCACCGGCACCGAGATGTCGTGCTTGATCGAGGCACCTTCCGGCTTCTGCGCCTCGGGCAGCACCTCGCGGAAATTCCAGAACGCATCGCCCTGGGCCATGCTTGCCGCGATCACCGCATCGCCGACGATGCCTTGCTCGAGGCCTGCCTCCAGCACCTCCTCGATCAGGGCCCTGGCATCGTCGGCCGAACGGCCCGACGAGATCTGCATCAGCACATACCACGGCCAATCGCCGGCCAGCGGCCGCACCACGCCTTGCGCGTGGGCAAGCGTGAAGTCGTAGGGCCTCTGGCCGATCAGCTCGAAGGCGGTGAGCGCTGCCCCTGCACGGTCCATCGCGAGGCTGAACAGCGACAGTGCCGCCTCCGGCGATGACAGGCCGGCAAACGCCACCTCGCGCCCCTTGGGCTTGGGGAACAGCTTGAGCACGGCGGCGGTGATGATGCCGAGCGTACCCTCGGCGCCGACGAACAGGTTCTTCAAATCGTAGCCGGTATTGTCCTTTTTCAGCTTGCGCAGATCGTCGAACACTTCACCGGTCGGCAGCACCACTTCGACGCCGAGGCAGAGCTCGCGCGCATTGCCGTAGGCAAGCACGCCGGTGCCGCCGGCGTTGGACGAGAGATTGCCGCCGATCTGGCAGGAGCCTTGCGCGGCAAGCGACAGCGGAAACAGCCGGTCGGCGGCATCGGCCGCTTCCTGCAGCGTCTGCAGGATGACGCCGGTTTCGACCGTGACCGTGTTGGACAGCGTATCGATTTCGCGGATGCGGTTCAGCCGCGACAGCGACAGCACGATCTCGCGGCCGGATGCGTCCGGCACCTGGGCGCCGACCAGCCCGGTGTTGCCGCTTTGCGGCACGATGGGCGTGCCGGTTTCGGTCGCCAGCCGCATGATGCTGCTGACCTCCTCGACGGTCCCCGGCCTCAGCACCAAAGCCGTCCTGCCGTGCCAAAGTCCGCGCCGCTCGGTGAGGTAAGGCGCGATGTCCTGCTGGTCGCGCAGCGCATATTTGTCGCCGACGATTGCCGCAAAGCGCGCGATGACGGCGGGGTCGAGACCTGGGGAAATGTCGTTCATGGGTGGAAACTATGGTGCTCGGTCGATCTTGTCACGCGGGGCGGCGGCGCGCGAAAGCCGGTCATTGATCGCCTCGCCCAGCCCGTCGAACGGGATCGGCTCGACAGCGATGGTTTTGGCGCCGCTGCGATCAAGATCCTGCAGATGGGCGAAGAGATTGCTTGCTGCCTCGCGCAGGTCGCCGGTCTCCGACAAATTGCGCAGTGCGGCTGCATCGCGCCAGCCTTCGGCACGGCGGCGGCCGAAGGCCAGCAAGGCTTCGCCCGGTGCGACCTCCGCAGCATTGAGCCGCACCGCCGCACCTGGCGCATAGTGCGAGGCGAGCATGCCGGGCGCCTCGATGCCCGAAGCGCCGCGCAGCAACTTTGTCCCGGCCACTGCTTCGATCTCTTCGGCGGCAATGCCGCCCGGCCGCAGCAGCCGCAGCTTTCCAGCTTCGACCTTGACGATGGTCGATTCCAGCCCGACCGGCGTCGCGCCGCCGTCGACCACAAGCTTGATCCGGGGACCGAGATCGGCGGCCACGGCCTCGGCCGTCGTGGCGCTGATCCTGCCCGAGGAATTGGCGCTGGGCGCCGCCAGCGCGCGGCCGAACCTGGCGATCAGCTCGCCGCCAAAGCCTTTCGGCATGCGCAGCGCGATCGTTTCTAGGCCGGCGGTGACCAGCGGATGAATGCCGTTGCCGGGCCGTTGCGGCAGCACCAACGTCAGCGGCCCCGGCCAGAATGCCTGCGCCAATCTTTCCGACAGCGGGTCGAACAGCGCGATGCGCTCGGCCATCGCCGGATCGGCTATATGGGCGATCAGCGGGTTGAAGCGAGGGCGGCCCTTGGCTTCGAAGATACGAGCCACGGCAACGCCATTGGTCGCGTCGCCGGCCAGCCCATAAACGGTCTCGGTCGGGATGGCGACGACATCGCCGCTCTCGAGCAGCGCCAACGCCCTTTCCATCGCCTCGCCGACGGCACGAATTTCAGCCACTGTCGTCACCTCACGGATGCGGGTGCCTAATACGCTGACGCCGGGCGAGCAAGCCCAGGCATTGGCGAATCGCAAATCGCTAAAATGCTATGTTTCCCCGCAAGCCGGCATCAACTGCCCTCGGCTAGGGTGCCGTCTTGTTGGGCAAGGGGAATTATCATGCTTTCGATGCGTATCCTTGGAGCGCTTGGTTTGGCGTTTATGGCCGGCACGGCACAGGCCTCGTCGCTGGTTTTTCTCGGGCAAACGACGGCGACGCCTTCGGTGGTCGGTACGGTGGCCAGTCCAGGCTCGCTCGAGCGGACGAAAACACCGTCGATCGTCGCGCTCGGCGAGAAGTTGCCCAACGTCAATGAAAACGTCACCGAGGAAAAGGTCGCGGCAATCCCGAGCCAGCCGAGTCATGGCTTCGCCGGAAGCCCGATGATCATTCGCGGCGGTATCGTCGGCGATGCCTTTGCTACGCCCGCGCCCAAAGCCGCGCCGGCCACCGCTGCCGCGCCCGCCGCCGACGGCAAAGCCGACCCAAAGGTCGCCAGCAACCCCCCTGAGCCGGCAGCGCCGCAGCCTGCGCCGCTAGCAGCTCCCGACCAGCCCAAATAGCGCCTGAAGCATAAGCGAAGATTTCTTCGCGAATGTCAGCCGGCTATCTTGGAGAAATCCGCGACCCGGTCGGTCGCCGCGCGGATGCGGGCGAGCAATGCCAGGCGATTGGCGCGCACCGCCTGGTCCTCATCGTTTACGAGGACTTTGTCAAAGAATGAATCAACCGGCTCGCGCAACACGCTAAGCGCCAGCATGGCGGCGGAAAAGTCTTCGTTTTGAATTGCTTCGCCGGCTTGCCTCTCGGCCTGATTGACCGCCGCAAACAAGGTTTTTTCGGCGTCCTCCCGGAACAGAGCCGGCTCAACGCTGCTTGCGATCGCCGTCGCCTTCTTCTCCTCGGCAGCCACGATGTTGGCCGCGCGCTTGGTGCCGGCAAGCAGGTTCTTGCCGTCCTCGGTGTCAAGGAATGAGCCGAGCGCTTCGACGCGGCGGACGATTTGAAGGAGATCGTCGTTCTGGCCAATCTCCCCCCTTGAGGGGGAGATGCCCGGCAGGGCAGAGGGGGGTGCCTCGCGCCGAGAGGCCGGCGGGACAGCGCCCCCCTCTGTCGGCTGCGCCGACATCTCCCCCACAAGGGGGGAGATTGGGCGCGAACCGGCCGCCAGCACCGCGTCAATCAGGTCGTGCCGCGCACCCTGATCGCGGAGATAGACTTTGAGGCGATCGTGGAAAAAGGACAGGAGGTCGGCTTCTGCAGCATTAAATCTGTTCGCCCATTCTATCAGGAATGCCTTGTCTTCAGCTAAGATGGCTGCGACCTGATCAAACTTCCAATCTCCTGCGGAGGACATCGGAAGCATGCGACCGAGTTCCATAAATTTCTCAAATATTGGCCGGTACTTCTGATCAACGATCTGCCAGAAAACTCGAAGCCATGCTTTGTGCCAATCCTGCTCAAGGCGCAATCGAACCCCGTTCTCGACCAACATCCTGACCACCCCCAGCGCCGCTCTTCTGAGCGCATAGGGATCCTTCGATCCGGTCGGCTTTTCATCAATAGCCCAGAACCCGACCAGCGTGTCGAGCTTGTCGGCAAGCGCCACGGCCACCGAAACCGGATCGGTCGGCACGCGATCGGACGGGCCCTGCGGCTTGTAGTGCTCCTCGATCGCGGCGGCGACGGAGGGGTGCTCGCCCTGCAGCAGCGCGTATTTGCGGCCCATGGCGCCTTGCAGTTCCGGGAACTCGCCGACCACCTCGGTGGTGAGGTCGGCCTTGGCGAGGACGGCGGCGCGGCGCGCGAGCGCGATAATCTCCCCCCTCGAGGGGGAGATGTCGCCGAAGGCGACAGAGGGGGTCGGCACGTCCTGACGCGGCTTCCTATCGCGGACAGAGGATGCCGGCGATTCACGCTCGGCGACCCCCTCTGGCCTGCCGGCCATCTCCCCCTCAAGGGGGGAGATTGCGCGCGCCACGATCGGCGCCAGTTCTTCGGCCAGCTGCGCAATCCGCTTCACCCGCTCGCCCTGGGTGCCGAGCTTGGCGTGGAAGGTGACGCCGAGGTGGTCGAGGCGGGCCATGCGCTGGTCGAGCGGCTTGTTCAGATCGAGCCCGAATTTTTCCGCCGAAGCCTGCAACTGGTCGAGGTCAGGCAGATCGCCCTGATCGGTCTTCCAGAAATAGAGCGCGTCGGACAGGCGGGCGCGCACCACCTTGCCGTTGCCATGGGCGATCTCCTTGCCGCCATCCTTGGCCTCGATGTTGGCGGTCAGGATAAAGCGGTTGGAGAGCGGCGATTGGCTGATCTCCCCCCTTGAGGGGGAGATGGCCGGTAGGCCAGAGGGGGTCGGCACGACCTGACGCGACTCCCTATCGCGGACAGGGGATGCCGCCGATCCACGCGAGGCGACCCCCTCTGTCGCCTTCGGCGACATCTCCCCCTCGAGGGGGGAGATTTGGCGCGTCGTCACGAAACACTTCTGGTTGGCGCGGATGGTGAGCCTGATCACCTCGGCCGGAATGGCCAGAAAATCCTGCTCGAATTCGCCCATCAGCACGACCGGCCATTCGACGAGGCCCGACACTTCTTCCAGCAGCCCCTCGTCCTCGACAAGGTCGAGCCCGCTGGCGAAGGCGAGGTTCCTGGCATCGGCAAGAATGATCTCCTTGCGTCTGTCGGCATCGAGCACGACCTTGGCCGCCTCAAGCTTGGCGACATAATCGTCGAAGCGGCGCACCGTGATGGTGCCCGGCGCATGAAAACGGTGACCGTAAGTGACGTTGCCGGAGCGGATGCCGTCGATCTCGAAATCGACGACCACCGGCTCCTCGGTTTCGGGGCCGAAGGTGCACAGGATCGATTGCAGCGGCCGCACCCAGCGCAGCGAGCCGGGCTTGGCCGAAGCCGGCCCCCAGCGCATCGATTTCGGCCAGGGGAAGTTGCGGATGATGCCCGGCACCAGCTCGGCGATGATCTGCTCCGCCGGCCTGCCCGGCCTGGAAATATGGGCGACGTAGAAGTCGCCCTTCTTCGGATCGGAATGAACATGCGCCTCGGCAATCGAGGCAAGGCCGGCCTTGCGCAGAAAACCTTGCACCGCCGGCTCGGGCGCCTTGGTCGAGGGCCCCTTGATCTCCTCGCTGATGTCCTTCGAGCGCGCGGTCAGGCCGCGAATGTCGAGCGTCAACCGGCGCGGCGTCCAATATTCGCGCCCCGCCTCATAGATCAGCCCGGCGTCGACCAGACCGTCGGTCAAAAGCTTTTTCAGGTCGCCGGCCGCCTTGCGCTGCATGCGAGCGGGGATTTCCTCGGAACGAAGTTCTAGAAGCAGGTCAGGCATTGAAAGAGCTCACGCGACAAGAAACAGCCGCCGCTTCGCGGCGTCCTCCCCCATCGAGGCGAAGGTAAGCGGGGCATAGCAACTCGGTCGGCTGCTGTCACCCTTCCCAGCAAGATCGGGCCAGCACGATCAAGGCGTCCAACAGCGAATTCCGAAAAAATTCAGCCGCCTGTCGGACACGCGCCGGTCCGCCCGTCCTTGGATCAAAGATTTCCCTGAACCGAACGCAGCGCTGAAGCGACCAACGCTCAGGCAGAGAGCTATTGGCTGAACGAGCATGAAAACGGCATCGACATTCCTGCAGATCCTCGCGCTCAGCGCCTGTTTTACAGCGCAGGTGCATGGCACGTTCTCGATGCCCGGCGTCAGACAAGCGTTGCGGACAATAGCCGGTGCAAGCGGCCAAGGCACGTTGCCAATCAGCGCCCCTGTCGAAATCGCCTGGAGCTAAGCCGCCATTCCACCCGCCTGCGTCAGCAGAAACGCCTCGCCGCAGGCCTTGGCCAGATTGCGCACCCGCAAGATGTAACTCTGGCGCTCGGTGACCGAAATCACGCCGCGTGCGTCGAGCAGATTGAAGACGTGGCTGGCCTTGATGCACTGGTCGTAGGCTGGGAAGACCATGCGGTGATATCCCTCCCCCTTGAGGGGACCAGACAAGGTCTGGCCGGGAGGGGTCGCTCGTGCAGTGCTCGACGCCTGACCTGCAGTGCCTTCTGAGGCGACCCCCTCTGCCCGCTTCGCGGGCGTCTCCCCCTCAAGGGGGAAGATGGGCGCGCCGGCTTGTAGCAACGCCTTGCACTCGGCTTCGGCGTCTTCGAAATGGCGCAGCAACATCGCGGTGTTGGCAAATTCGAAATTATGGCGCGAATATTCCTGCTCGGCCTGCAGGAAGACGTCGCCATAGGTCACCTTGTCGGCGCCTTCACGACCGTTGAAGTTGAGGTCGTAGACATTGTCGACGCCCTGCACATACATGGCCAGCCGTTCCAGCCCGTAAGTGAGCTCGCCCGCCACCGGTGCGCATTCGATGCCGCAGACCTGCTGGAAATAGGTGAACTGCGACACCTCCATGCCGTCGCACCAGCACTCCCAGCCCAGCCCCCAGGCGCCCAGCGTCGGGCTTTCCCAGTCGTCCTCGACGAAGCGGATGTCGTGCAGCAGCGGATCGATGCCGATCGCGGCCAGCGAGCCGAGGTAAAGCTCCTGCAGATTGGGCGGATTGGGCTTCAGGATCACCTGGTATTGGTAATAGTGCTGCAGCCGGTTCGGGTTCTCGCCATAGCGGCCGTCCTTGGGGCGGCGCGAGGGCTGGACATAAGCCGCGTTCCAGCGTTTTGGGCCGAGCGCGCGCAATGTCGTTGCCGGATGGAAGGTGCCGGCGCCGACTTCCATGTCGTAAGGCTGGAGGACGACGCAGCCATAGTCCGCCCAATAATTATGCAACGTCAGGATCAGCCCCTGGAACGAGCGGCTGGGGTGCATGTGGGCAGGGATATCAACGGTCACGGCGGCCTCCGGCGGGAAAGGCGGGATGCCGGCACGTCCTAGATGCCTGGCCAGCAAGCGTCAAGGCAGAGGGGGTCAGGCCTTTGAAGGTGTTCCCTTCTCCCCTTGTGGGAGAAGGTGGCCGAGCGAAGCTCGGTCGGATGAGGGGTGTTCTAGATTGGCACCGACGGCACTCCGTCCAACACCCCTCAACCGTCTCGGCGCTGCGCGCCGATCCACCTTCTCCCACAAGGGGAGAAGGAAAGAAGGGTCACCCCTTGGGCGCGGGCGCCGGCACGGGCTTTACGTTCGGGGTTTCCTGCGCTGTGTTGGATTCGATCGGCGGCAGGCCTTTCATCAGCTTTTGCTGCAAGGCGGCAAGCACGTCCGGGTCCGGCTTCAGGTCGCGGGCCTGGTTCCACTGGAAGGTGGCTTCCAGCTTGCGGCCGACGCGCCAGTAAACGTCGCCGAGGTGATCGTTGAGCACCGGATCCTCCGGCTTCAACGAAACGGCGCGTTCCATTTCGCGCACCGCATCGTCGAACTGGCCAAGGCGGTAATAGGCCCAGCCCAGCGAATCGACGATGTAGCCGTCGCTCGGCCTCAGGTCGACGGCCTTCTGGATCATCGCGAGGCCTTCCTTGAGGTTCATGTTCTTGTCGACCCAGGAATAGCCCAGATAGTTCAGAACCTGCGGCTGGTCGGGGTAGAGCTCCAGCGCCTTGCGGAAATTCGGCTCAGCCTTCGGCCATTCCTTCAGCCGCTCATAGGCGATGCCGCGCTGGTAGAAAATGTTCCAGTTGGCGGCGGTCGGCGTCTTCAGCACCTCGACTGCCTTGTCGTAAAGATTGGCGGCGGAGCGGAAATCCTCCTTCGAGGAATAGACGCCGCCGAGCGCCAGATAGGCGCGCATGTCGTCGGGATGCGCATCGACGATGGCCTTGAGGTGAGCGATCGCCTCATCGTTGCGGTCGAGATCGGCAAGGTTGAGGCCAAGCTGCAGGTCCGAAAGCTCCTTCAGCGGCGAGCCGGCGGGAATGCGGCGATAGAGCGCGATGGCGCCCTCGCCATCTTTCAACTGCTCGGCAACGGCGGCAAGCTGAACGAGCGCCGCGTCGTTGTCGGGCCGCAGCGCCAGGGCATATTGCAGATAAAGCCGCACGAATGGCTCGCCGCCGCCGCGGTTGAGCGCGGTGGCGAGATCGAGCAGGATTTCCGAGGCGCCGTCCGACGGACCGGCAACGAAGGGCTCGATCTTTTCGCCCTTGTTGATCTTGTCGCGAAGGGCCGCAATCTCGACCTTGCCGGGGGCGAACGCCTCGGCCTTGTCGAGCACCGACAGCGCCTTGGCCTTGTCGCCTTTGCGGGCGAGGAAAGAGGCGTAGGCCTGCGCGTTGCGCATCCATGTTTCGGGGGCCGCACCGCCTGCCGCCGTGTCCTGCACGGTGGCGGTGTAGAGCGCATCCGCCCTGTCGGGCAGGCCGGAGGCGTCGGCAATCAAGGCGCGGTGGAAGGACTTGAACAGGCTGAACCAGTCGGGGCCCTGCAGCTTGTCGATGGAAGCCATGGCCTCGCCGGCGTCACCCGCACCCTGCTTGGCCCAGCCGGTCATGACGCCGGAGATCAGCCGGTCGAGATCGGATTCGAGCGACAGCTTGAGCCAGTATTCGGCCTTGGAGAAATCCTTCTTGTGGAAGGAATCGATGGCCAGCGCCAGGCGCGAGAAGCGCTCGACGTCGGGAACCGCCTTGAGCTTGTCAGCATAGACCAGGGATTCGTCGAAGCGCCCCTGCGCGATCAGCGACAGCATCAGACTCTGCTGCAGTCCCGTATCGTTCGGATCGAACGCAAGCGCCTGCTTGTAATAGGAGATGGCACTGTCGAGGTCGTTGTCGCCGTCGGCGATCCTGGCGGCAAGATAGGCCCCCGAGAAGGATGTGATCCTGACCGGCTCGGCGGTCTGTTTGGCATGCGCCGGCAAAGCCGAGATCGCCATGCCCGTCGCGATTGCCAGCCCCGTCAGCCAGCGCGCATATCCTTGCCGCATCATATCCCTTTCAGCCAAACGCCATCTCCGCGTCAGCGGGATCGCCGTAGACTCGATCTTTACAGGTAAAGCATGGCCTTTTTGGGGTCGGGCTTCAACCCGGCCCGAATTCACAATCGGGTCAAGCAATTAATAAACCATGCCGAAAGAGGTCGCACGACCGCATTGCGGCAATCCGGCAATGGGAAACCGGCGTCACGGCCCGGAACTCAGGACGTTTGCGAAAGGCTTGCGTCGAGCGCCTGCATGGCGACGGTGACAAGATCGTGCAGCCGCTTTTTCGGCACGCCGTCGCGTGCCTGGACCGAAAGGCCGTGCATCAGCGTGGCGTAATAGTCACCCAGCGTCTCGGCATCGGTATCCGGCTTCAATTCGCCATCGCGCACGGCCTTTTTCAATCGCTCGACGATCGACGCGGTACGCGCCAGCCGATGCTCCGCCAGCCATTGCAGCACGGCGTCGTTTTCGACGGCGCAATTGGTCGCGGCCGTCACCACCATGCAGCCCTGCGGCCGCCCGGGCCGCGTATAGATTTCGACGGCGTCGCGAAGCATGCGCTCGATGACGCGCCGGACATTTGGTTCTTCCTGCAGCGCGCGCGTGGCGAAGCCGCCCTCATTGGCCTCGTAAAGCGCCACTGCTTCGCGAAACAGATCCTCCTTCGAGCCGAAGGCGGCATAGATGCGCGCCGATGCGAGGCCAAGCGCCGATACGAGATCGGCCATCGAAGTGCCCTCGTAGCCGCGCCTCCAGAAAGCGTCGCGGGCTTTCTCCAGCGCCTGGTCGCGGTCGAATTGCCTTGGCCTGCCTGCCATGTCGGTCTCCAATTTTTGTCGATCAACAAATAATCCGCTTGACTTCGGATTGCAAATCTCAATTCTTTGTCGATCATTAAATAATTGTCGACAAGGAGTCCGACATGAGTTCACTCGATCAAGGCGCGCCGCTCGGGGCGATAACGCAAGGAGCAAGCACGGCGAAACATGGCGCAACGCTGGCGCTCCTCGCCTTCGCGCAGCTCATCATCTCGCTCGACCTCAACATCGTCTTCGTGGCGTTGCCGGAGATCGGCGCCGGCCTCGGATTTTCAGGCCAGACCCTGCAGTGGGTGGTCAGCGCCTACACCGTGTTCACCGGTGGCTTCCTGCTGTTCGGCGGCCGGGCGGCCGACCTGATCGGCCAGCGCCGCGTCTTCATCTTCGCGCTCTGGCTCTACGCGCTCTCATCTCTGATCGGCGGCCTCGCCTGGTCGCCGGAAATCATCATCGCGGACCGCGCCGTACAAGGCATCGGCGCCGCGTTCCTGTTTCCGGCGACGCTGTCGCTGATCAACCGCCTGTTCGCCGAGGGACCGGAACGCAACCGGGCGCTCGCCGTCTGGGGCGGCGCAGGCGCCAGCGGTCTGACGCTCGGTTCGCTTGCCGGCGGGTTTCTGACCAGCGCCTTCGGCTGGCCGTCGGTCTTCTATGTCAACGTGCTGCTGGCCGGGATCGCCATCATCGCGGCTTTCGCCATCATCCCGCGCGATCGCAAGTGGCACGAGCAGCGCAGCTTCGATCTGCCGGGCGCCCTGACCGTCACCGCCGGCGCGACGCTGCTTGTCTTCACCCTGGTTCAAGGGCCCGGATATGGCTGGGGCTCTGGCGCAATCATCGCCAGCGCGCTGCTGGCGGCATTGTTTCTGATTGCCTTCACCGTGATCGAGGCCAACAGCGCCGACCCGCTGATGCCGCTGCGCCTGTTCCACAACCGCAGCCTTGTCGCCGGCATGACGATAACCTTCCTCTACATGGCCACTTTCGGAGCGCTGCCCTACTTCCTCACCGTGCTGCTGCAGAACGTGCACGGCTTCACTGCCTTGCAGACGGGCCTCGCCTTTCTCGTGCCGTCGGTCGCCATCGCCACCGGTACGCAAGCCGGCGAGCGTCTGGCAACGCGCTTTTCGACGCGCAGCACCCTGGTCGGCGGCATGATGGTCGGCGCGGTCGGGACAGCATTGATGGTATCAGGCGCGACTGCCGACAGCAGCTATCTGTCCCTCGTACCCGGCCTGATCGTCTCCGGCGTCGGACAAGGCATCGTCTGGACCGCAATGTGGATTGCCGCCGCTTCCGGCGTTGCCCATGACCAGCAAGGCGTCGCCTCGGGGATGGCTTCGACGACGCTCAATGTCGGCAACGCCATCGGCATGGCCGTGCTGATTGCGATTGCAAACAGCCAAATCGGCGAATTGTCCGGCAATGCGTTGAAAATTGCCGTCGCCGACGGCATCCAGGTCGCCTTCTGGCTCGCGGCGGCGGGCATCGTCGTCAGTCTGCTGGCAGCAATGGTTCTTCCGGCAAAGGCTCGATGAGAACAAGCGCGGGGCGCCGATGCCTGTCAATTCACCCGGCTGATGCAGAAATCGATGACGTCGATCAGCGCCGATTTCTGCGGCGTCGCCTCGAGCGGCGCCAGCGCGTCGCGGGCGATTTCGCCGAAATGGCGGGCGCGCCCGATGGTGTCGGCAATTGCGCCGTGGCGGAGCATCAGGCCGATTGCCTTTTCCAGCCCGGCATCGTCGGCGGCATTGTCCTCGATGGCGCGTTTCCAGAAGCTGCGCTCGGCCTTGGTGCCGCGCCGATAGGCGAGGATCACCGGCAGCGTGACCTTGCCCTCGCGAAAATCGTCGCCGACATTCTTGCCGAGATCCTTGCTGGTGCCGCCGTAATCCAGCGCGTCGTCGATCAGCTGGAAGGCAAGGCCAAGATTCATGCCGTAGGAGCGGAGTGCTGCGCGATCATTGCGCGTCGCCTGAGCGATGACGGGGCCGACCTCGGCGGCGGCCGAAAACAGCGCCGCGGTCTTGGCCTTGATCACCGCGAAATGCTCATCCTCGGTGGTCTCGAGGTTTTTTGCGGCAGCGAGCTGCATCACCTCGCCTTCGGCGATGACCGAGGCCGCGCTCGACAGGATATCGAGCGCTTCAAGCGAGCCGACATCGACCATCATGCGAAAGGCTTGGCCGAGCAGGAAATCACCGACCAGAACACTGGCCTGGTTGCCCCAGATCATACGCGCCGTCTTCTTGCCGCGCCGCATGCCGCTTTCGTCGACGACGTCGTCGTGGAGAAGTGTCGCGGTATGCATGAATTCGACCGATGTGGCGAGCTTGACATGGCCGTCACCGGAATAGCCGAACATCTGGGCGGCGGCGAGCGTCAGCATCGGCCGCAGCCGTTTGCCGCCCGACGAGATCAGATGGTTGGCTATCTCCGGAATCATCTCGACATCGGAGCCGGCCTTCGACAGGATCAATTTGTTGACGCGCCCCATGTCGGCCGCGGTCAGGTCGATGAGGTCCTTTATCGAGGCGGCTTCGCGCTTCCCGTTTTCAATGTTGAGAACGACACCCACGGCAAAACTCCCAACCTCGATATGCACGACGGCAACATGGTCCCTGGACAGACTCTAGGGTGTCACCCACCGGCGCGGCAAGAGGCGAATTGGCGCGCCGGCTCTGGTACATGATCACGCCTACGTTTACATCAACGCCGCAAACTGCGAGTTTAGGGCCATGATCTATCGATATGATCGAAATGGTGTGAGGCCATCTGTCCGGATACGCGGAGCGAAGGCGCAGGAAGCCATTCGGCTTTCAAGTCCTTCGCGACAAAGTAGCCGGGCAGATGGACCACATCCTCCGGACGCCGAAACGGCTGCAAGCTGCGTCGTCGAACCGCTCGGCCGGGGGAAAGACCCCGACCTTCGCGCTTCTCCTCGCATCTTCTTGCCGTTTCAGGCGCCATTTCGACCATATCGATAGATCATGGCCCTAATCCGATGATAGAGCTCATCCGCACCAACGACGCCGTCATCATTTCGTTTGTCGAATCGCTGATGCGCGATGCCGGCATCGGCTGTTTCGTCGCCGACCAGAATATGAGCGTCCTCGACGGCTCGATCGGCATCCTGCCCCGCCGTGTCATGGTGGACGCCGACAAGGCCGATGCGGCGCGGCGCATCCTGACGGATGCTGGCATCGCCAACGAGATCCGCCAAAAATAATGTCCGCGTCGCCCGCTGCCCTTGTCCCGGACATGCCGGCTCATACGGTCGACGCCTTTCATCGCGGTCGCTTCTGGCTGGTGCAGCCGAGAAAGGCAGGCCACCGCGCCGGCATGGATGCGATGATGCTGGCGGCTGCCGTGCCGTCCTCCTTCGCCGGGCGGCTTGCCGACTTTGGCGCGGGCGCCGGTGCGGCCGGCCTGGCGGTCCTGTCGCGCTGCCCCGCTGCAGAGGCCGTGCTTGTCGAGCGTTCTCCGGAAATGGCGGCCTTCGCCACCACCACGCTTGCCCATCCCGGTAATGCGCATCTCAGCAACCGCGCTTCGATGCTCGTCGCCGATGTCGCGCTGTCGGGCCGGGCGCGAACGGCCGCCGGCCTCGAGGACAACAGCTTCGATTTCGTCATCATGAACCCGCCGTTCAATGCCGCCGAGGATCGCGCGACGCCCGATCCGCTGAGAAAGGCCGCGCATGTCTCAGAGGATGGGCTGTTCGACAGCTGGATCCGCAGCGCGGCCGCGGTGGTCAGACCGGGCGGCGGGCTGGCCGTCATCGCCCGGCCGGAACAGCTCGGCGCCATCCTCGATGCCATCGCCGGCCGCTTCGGCGATGCCGAGATGCTGGCCGTCCACCCTCGCCCCGAGGCGGCAGCGATCCGCATCGTCGTCCGGGCAATTCTCGGCGCACGCGGCAAACTGTCGATCCGGCCGCCGCTGATGCTGCATGCCTATTCAGGCAACAGCCCTTCGGAACGGGCGGAGCTGATCAATAACGGGCTGGCGTCGCTGTTCGGAGACTAATCCATTCTGATTGCCGGGGTGACGGCATTGCCGTTGGCCGGCGAATTCCTACATGCCTCAAGCAAATCGACCGGAGACAGCCCCCTCGTGAAACGCCTTTTCAACCGCCTGCTGCCGAAATCCTGGCGCTCCACCGTCGTCACCATTCCGGTCATCCGGCTGCACGGCACCATCATGCCCGGCGGCGGCCAGTTCCGGCCGAGCCTGTCGCTCGCTTCCACCGCCGGTCTTCTCGAAAAGCTGTTTTCCTTCGACGCGCCGGCGGTCGCCATCTCGATCAATTCGCCAGGTGGCTCGCCGGTGCAGTCGCGGCTGATCTTCAGGCGCATCCGCGACCTGGCGAGCGAGAAGAACAAGAAAGTCCTGGTTTTCGTCGAGGACGTAGCGGCATCAGGCGGCTACATGATCGCGGTCGCCGGCGACGAGATCTTTGCCGACCCGTCCTCCATCGTCGGCTCGATCGGCGTGGTGTCGGCCTCGTTCGGCTTTCCAGAGCTGTTGAAGAAGATCGGTGTCGAGCGCCGCGTCCACACCGCCGGCCAGAACAAGGCGGTGCTCGACCCGTTCAAGCCGGAAAAGAAGGAGGACGTCGAGCGCCTGAAGGCGCTGCAGCTCGAGGTCCACGAGACCTTCATCGATCTCGTCAAGGACAGGCGCGGCAGCAAGCTCAAGGACGATCCCGACCTGTTCACCGGACTTTTCTGGACGGCCAAAAAGGGGCTGGAGCTCGGGCTGGTCGATGCGCTCGGCGACATGCGCAGCGTGCTGAAGAGCCGTTTCGGGCCGAAAACCCAGCTCAAGCTGATCACCGCACCGCGCGGCCTGTTCGGCCGCTTCGGCCTGTTCGGCTCGAGCTTTTCGGCGCCCGATATCGCCGCCGCCGCGGCAAGCGGCGTCATCGATGCGGCGGAAGAGCGCGCGCTGTGGGCGCGCTTCGGGCTTTGAAAAGCTGGTGAAAGCGTCTAGCATAAATCATCAACCGACCCGACCGGCCGCCTTGCCGGCCTTGCGAGGGAGGAGTTTGACATGCCGCAGATCATTTTCTTCGCCGTCGTCGGCATTGCCGCCTATTTCGGCTACCGCTCCTTCGTCAGGGAAGCCGAGCGGGTGACCGCCAAGGTGCGGCGTACCGAAAAGCAGGCCGCCAACGGTACAATGGGAACATTGGTCAAGGACCCGAAGACCGGCGAATACCGTCTGGCCAAGGATTGACGTCGTCCCCCTCGCGGCCGAGCCAGTGAACGCCGAGGCCAGCATCCGGGCATCGCATGCGCACGCCAAGATAAATCTCGCGCTGCACGTCACCGGCCAGCGCGCCGACGGTTATCACATGATCGAAAGCCTGGCTGTGTTCACGCGCTTCGGCGACCGCATCGAGACGGAACTTGCCGACAGCGATGGGTTTTCCGTGTCTGGCAAATACGCCTCCGCGGTGCCGGTCGACGACAATAATCTGGTGGTGAGAGCGCGCGATGCACTGCGGCGCGAGGCCGGTCTCCAGCACGCGCCGGCTGTCGCGATCAGGCTCGAAAAGAACCTGCCGGTTGCGTCCGGTGTCGGCGGAGGGTCGAGCGATGCGGCGGCTGTGCTGCGTGCCCTGGTCCAGACCTGGGGACTTGATGTCGGCGATGCCGAACTGGCGCGGATCGGCCTGTCGCTCGGCGCCGACGTGCCGATGTGCCTCGCTGCCAAGCCGCTGATAGCCCGCGGCGTCGGCGACGAGCTGACGCTCGTGCCGGGTTTCCCAGCGCTGGGTCTGGTGCTCGTCAATCCCGGCACTGCCGTCTCGACGGCCGACGTGTTCGAGGCGCTTGGCCGCCGCGACAATGCGGGGCTGCCGCCGCTGCCGCGCAACCTCGACTTCCACGGCATCCGCAACTGGCTGGAGGTCACCCGCAACGATCTCGAGCCTGCGGCGCGCGCAATCCAGCCCGCCATCGGCAAGGCGATTTCCGTGCTCAACAAGGCCGGAGCCGGTTTTGCCAGGATGTCCGGTTCAGGCGCCACCTGCTTCGGGCTGTTCGAGACCGGCAATGTGGCCAAGCGCGCGGCCGTCGATATTCGCAGCCGCCATCCCGACTGGTTTGTCGCGGCGACGCGAAGCGTGACATCGGAGGTTGATGCCCATGGCCAGGATTGACGAGAGCCGCCCCTTCGTTCCCGTGCGCATCGCGGTACTGACCGTTTCCGATACGCGCAGCCTCGCCGACGACAAATCCGGGCAGACGCTGGCCGACCGTATCGCCGAGGCCGGCCATGTCCTGGCCGCCCGCGACATCGTCACCGACGACCGCGATAAGATTCGCGACAAGGTCCTGGGCTGGTCGAAGGACGAAGCGATCGATGTCGTCATCACCACCGGCGGCACCGGCTTCACCGGCCGCGACGTGACGCCGGAAGCGCTGGAGCCGATCTTCGAAAAGCGCATGGATGGCTTTTCCGAAGTGTTCCACCGCATCTCCTACGACAAGATCGGCACTTCGACGATCCAGAGCCGGGCAACCGGCGGCGTCGTCAATGCCACCTTCGTTTTCGTGCTGCCGGGCTCGCCGGGCGCCTGCAAGGACGCCTGGGACGGCATCTTGAAGCCGCAGCTCGACTACCGGCACATGCCCTGCAACTTCGTCGAGATCATGCCGCGGCTGGACGAGCATTTGCGGCGCGGCTGAGGCGAACCGAGGTATCAGCCAAGCGACCTCGGTTTAGCGAATGACCGGCTCGCCGTGAAAACGGCGGCGCGAGGGCGGCGACACGCCGAAGCCAACCTCCATCATCAGCCGCGGGGTGCGCGTCGGCACGGTACCCATATGGAAGCCGAACGGGTCCTCGACAAAGCCGAGACCGGCCTGCCCGGTCAGCGTGACCGGGCTCTGCTCGCCGTAGACGCCCAGCACCTCTTCCGCCGAATGGCCGACCAGCAGCGTCAGCTGATGCTTCAGGATGCGGCGGTTGTGGGAGCCGCGGACATAGACATGCGGCCCAGTGTCGGCGTCGACCGGCACCAGGTAGAAAAAGAACTTCAGCATGCGCCAGTCGTCGAGGTCGAAATGGTATTTGCCGAGCGAGGCCATGTTCTTGTCGGCGTCCGAGACGCCACCGGTCGGAAAGCTCCACCAGACACGGGTCGTGATCAGCTTGGCCTGACTGCCGAGATAGTGCGCCGCGATGTCGAGAAGCAGCGGATCGCGCTGCACGGCGACCGCCGCGCTGCAGTCGAGGACCCGCTCGAAATAATGGCCGCTGAGCAGCGGGCGGCCGAAATGCTTTTCTGCATCGGCGTGTTTTTCGGGCAGGAATTCCAGCCGGCGGTCGAAATTGCCGAAGCATGGCGTGTGCTCGGCGAAGCGGGCAATCTCCTCATGGATGGCGGCCGGCAGCATCAGGCCCGAATAGAGCCCCTCCGTCCGCAGCGCGCCGACGACGGCGTTGCGATCGACGCCGGCAAACATCGTTTCACCGACGTTGCGCGCCGGCCGAACGGGCTTGGCACCGCGCCAGTGCAGCCGACGCGCCGGCATGGTGCGGGCCAGCATGAACATCGGCAGCCATGCCGGATTCTCGCGAAGGTCGGAAAGATAGGTCGGGATGCGGGCGGCGATGCGGCGCAGCGTGCCGCCGTTGCGTGCGATCGCCTCGAGGCTTGCGGCGCCGGACTTGTCAGGGCTTGAAAGGGTCATCGGGGTCCTCAAAATGTCGAGGGAACAGCATCGACGTTAGTCGTCGCCGCTCCGGCACACCCCAAACCCTATTCGCCCATATCGCTGGGAATGGTAACCCCCGGCCAGATTTTGTGCAATGCACAATAAACCACGACCCGCCAGAAAATTTGCTTGGGCGTTCCCCGGACCGGGACGGTAAGCCGTCACTTCCGCGGCGCGACCCAGATCTCGGCGTGGAGCCTCCTGGTCGCCAGCCCGCGGGCAATCGCTTCGGCGCTGCGGGCGTTCTTCGACAGCGCCGCGGCCTGTCGCTTGCTGATCACCAGGCCTTCGGCGAGAGCGCGATTTCCGGCAAAGACCCGCGACAGGAACGGCGCGCGGCTGCCGCGTGCCCGCGAAAATCGCGCCGCCATGGTTTGCCTCGCCGTATGAGCGACGACCTCGTCGATCCAGCCCTCTCCCAGCCGCGCGCCCGGTTCCAGCAAAAGCAGCCAGTCGCCCTTGGCCTGCCTGATGCCGGCGGCGATGCCGCCGCTGACATAGTGGCAGCCGGCATGTTCGGCGACGCGGTGCGTCTGATCGGTCGAGCCGGTGTCGCAGACGAGAACGTCGCGCACCACGCCTTCGACCGCGCCGCCGATCAGCGAGGCGAGCGTGCGGGCAAGGCCCTCCTCGTCATTCAGGGTTTCGATCAGGACGCTGAGCATGTTTAGCCGAATAGCGGAAAGCGGTGGGCAGCGCCAGTTTTTGCGGCGCGCCGCGAGAAAGTTCTTGCTTTGTTCTCATCGATACGATAGGAATACATTCATGAGCAGAGCGAATCGACAGCGGGCGGACAGTCCCTGGGAAAGGGCCAAAATGGAACAGATCGTGCGTGCCGATATTGCCGCCTTCGGCGCTGGCAGGGCCGAGATGGCGAATGCGATGATCGAGCAGAGCGGCATGCGCGTCCGCCCGGACCGCAATCGCGGCAGGTCGGCGGGCATCAATCCGTCCGGCCGTTTCGAGCCGGTCAGCCGGCACGTGTTCGACGACGGCTGGAATTCGCTGGAGGAGCTGCCGCCCTTCAAGACCGAGGTACAGGTCGAGAAGCCGCGCACCATCATCACCCGCAACGAATCGCCCGACATCTCCTTCGACCGCTCGATCAACCCCTATCGTGGCTGCGAACATGGCTGCGTCTATTGTTTCGCGCGGCCGACGCACAGCTTCATGGGGCTGTCGCCGGGGCTGGATTTCGAATCGAAGCTGTTTGCCAAGCCGGATGCGGCGCGGCTGCTCGACAAGGAATTGTCCAGGGATAATTACCAGCCGCGCACCATCGCCATCGGCACCAATACCGATCCCTACCAGCCGATCGAGAAGCAATACCGGATCATGCGCGAGATCCTCGAAGTGCTGGAGGCGCGCGGCCATCCGGTCGGCATCGTCACCAAATCGGCACTGGTGACCCGCGATATCGACATTCTGTCGCGCATGGCCGAGCGCGGGTTGGCCAAGGTGGCGCTGTCGGTGACGACATTGGACAGGATGCTGGCGCGCACCATGGAGCCGCGCGCGTCGACGCCGACCAAGCGGCTGGAGGCGATCAGGCAGCTTTCGGATGCCGGCATACCGGCCTCGGTCATGGTCGCGCCGATCATCCCCGGACTGACCGACCCGGAGATGGAGCGCATCCTCGATTCGGCACGGGCAGCGGGTGCGCGCGAGGCCGGTTATGTGCTGCTGCGCCTGCCGCTGGAGGTCGCGCCGATCTTCAAGGACTGGCTGCTGCGCCACTATCCCGACCGCTATCGCCACGTCATGTCGCTGATCCGTTCGATGCGCGACGGCAAGGACTACGATTCGGAATGGGGCAAGCGCATGAAAGGCTCCGGCCCGTATGCCTGGCAGATCGGCCGGCGCTTCGAGATCGCCGCCAAACGGCTCGGCCTCAATGCCGAGCGGCGCTCGCTGAGGACCGACCAGTTCGTCCCCGCCGCCAAGGCAACCGAGCAGCTGATGCTGCTGTGACAAAGCGTCTCGCGCCAGCCGCTTGAAGCGGCCGCAGCAGGCGAAAAATCCCGTCCGGCCTGTCCTGTCCCCGGGCTTGCAGACGGTAGCCCCTCCTGGTCCGGTGCCCCGCCCGACCCGGAGGGACTTGCGGAGAATCGGAGCCGATGCGAACCTCGCCGCACCATGGCTCGCCCGCGTTCCGATTCTCCGCTTCTCTTCGAAATCGTCGAGAAACCCGACTTCTCGTTCGAGACGAGGGCGATGGCCGAAGGCCTGTGGCCGGTGGCGGGGATGGACGAGGCCGGCCGCGGCCCGCTCGCCGGGCCGGTGGTGGCGGCAGCGGTGGTGCTCGATCCAGCCAACATCCCCGACGGCCTCGACGATTCCAAGCGGCTGACGCATTTGCAGCGTGAGGCGCTGTTCCTGAAAATCCTCGGCTCCGCGCTCGCCGTATCGATGGCGTCGGTCAGCGCCGAAGGTATCGATGCCTCCAACATCCTCAAGGCCAGCCTGGAGGCGATGCGCCGTGCAGTGGCCGGCCTGTCAATCCGGCCGAAGCTGGCACTGGCCGACGGCCGCGACGTGCCGCCCGGCCTGCCCTGCGAGGGCAAAGCACTGATCAAGGGCGACCAGCGCTCGCAGTCGATCGCCGCAGCCTCGATCGTCGCCAAGGTGATGCGCGACCGTATGATGTGCGGCTGCGGCAGCCATCATGCGCATTACGGCTTCGAACTGCATATGGGCTACGCCACTGTCCGCCATCGCACGGCGATCGATCTGCACGGGCCAGTGGCACGGCTGCACCGCGCCTCCTTCGCGCCGTTCCGGTTCGGCGGCACCGAGGTGCTGGAGGAAGAGGGTTTTTCGGGTTTGGATTGAGCGACCCTGTCGGCTAGGCGTAATCTCCCCCCTCGAGGGGGAGATGTCGCCAAAGGCGACAGAGGGGGTCGGTACGTCCTGGCGCGACGCCATGCGGGACGAAAGAGAAGGCTGGCGCTTCACGCGCGGCGATCCCCTCTGGCCTGCCGGCCATCTCCCCCTCAGGGGGAGATTACGCGCTCAGCCGCTTTCGCTAACAAAAAAGCCGCCGGGTTTCCCAGGCGGCTTTCGATGACTTGTTGATGCAGCCGTTCAGTTCAGCTTCGACTTCAAATCCTGCAGGGAGGCGTTGAACAGGTCGGCGCCGGCCTTGGCGTCGATCTTGCCGGCCAGCAGCGCGCGCGCGGCCTCTACCGCGATATCGACGGCGCTGGCACGCACTTCGCCGATTGCTTCGCGCTCGGCCTGGCCGATCTTCTGCTCGGCCAAAGCGGTACGCCGGGCGACATAGTCCTCGGTCTTCTTGTGCGCCTCGGCGGCAAGCATGTCGGCTTCACGCTTGGCGGCGGCAACGATGGCCGCGGCCTCCTGCTCGGCTTCCTTGCGCTTGCGCTGGTATTGGCCAAGCAGCTGCTGGGCTTCTTCGCGCAACCGGCGCGCCTCCTCGAGCTCGGAGCTGATCTTGTCGGCACGCGCATCGAGCGCCTTGGCGATCATGCCCGGCACCTTGATGTAGATGGCGATGCCGAGGAAGATTACGAGGGCAACCGTTGCCCAAAGCGTCGCGAGAGATGTGGCGTCCATGATGCGCTCCTCACCCGGCCACGGATTTGACCGCGGCCGCGATTTCGGCCTTGCTGGCCTTGCCGCCGACAAGCGCCTCGACGATGGCCGAAGCGGTGTCCTCGGCGATCGTGCCGACTTCCTTCATGGCATTGGCCTTGATGGAAGATATGCGCGCCTCGGCCTCGCCAAGCTTCTGGTCAAGCGCTGCCTCGATCGTCTTGCGGGCAGCTTCGGCTTCCGCCTTGGCCGCATCGTTGGCCTGCTGGCCGATCGCATTGGCCTTGCCCTTGGCTTCCGCCAATTCCTGCTCATAGGCGGTAACGGCGGCATCGGCCTCGCTTTTGAGCCGGGCAGCATGGTCGAGATCCTGCGTGATGCGGTCGTTGCGCACGTCGATGATGCCGCCAACGCGCGGCATCACCACCCGTTTCAAGAAGAGATAAAACAGCCCGAAGGTGATTGCCAGCCATAGAAGCTGCGAGGGGTACGTCGCCGGATTGAATGGCGGGAACGTGCCGTGCGCCTCGGCAGGCACACCGGTGCCAGCGCTGCCTTCTTCGACGGCGGGCGCGGACTCTTGCGCAAAGGCAGATGTCACGAACATGGACTATCCCCGAAATTCAGGCCCGCCGCAGGATCGCGGCCGGCCTGTTCAATTCTTCCCAATGTTCAGCCGAACAGGGCGAGAAGCGCGATGAGAAGCGAGAAAATACCCAGCGCTTCGGTCACGGCGAAGCCGAAAATCAGACGACCGAACTGGCCGTCGGCGGCCGACGGGTTGCGCAGCGCGCCCGCCAGATAGCTGCCGAAGATGTTGCCGAGGCCAATGCCCGCGCCGCCCATGCCGAGGCATGCGATGCCGGCGCCGATGTACTTTGCTGCTTCTGCGTCCATTTGTTCAACTCCTTTGGATCTAAAATTCCGTTGCGATTCCATCCGGCGGCAATGCCGGAAATCCAATTAGTGCGAGGGATGCAATGCGTCGTTCAGATACATGCAGGTCAGCACGGCAAAGACGTAAGCCTGCAAGAGCGCTACGAGCAACTCCAGAGCCGTCAACGCCACGGCCATCGCCAGCGGCAGGACCGAACCTGCAATGCCAAGCGTGCCGAGAGCGCTGAGGCTGACGACAAATCCCGAAAACACCTTCAGCGTGATGTGGCCGGCCAACATATTGGCGAACAGACGAACCGAGAGGCTGACCGGACGCGAGACGAAGGAAATCACTTCGATCGGAACGACCAGCAACATCATCACGATGGGCACGCCTTTCGGCACGAACAGCTTCAGGAAGCCGAGACCGTGCTTCATGAAGCCGTAGACGATCACGGTTCCGATCACCAGCGCCGCAAGGCCGAAAGTGACGATGATGTGGCTGGTGACGGTGAAGAAATACGGGAACAGGCCAAGCAGGTTGGCGACAAGCACGAACATGAACAACGAGAACACGAAGGGGAAGAACTTCATGCCTTGCGTGCCCGCGGCGTCCCTCAGCATATTGCCGACAAATTCATAGGCCATTTCCGAGACCGACTGAAGGCGGCCCGGGACGAGGCTGCGGCTCGACGTGCTGAGGTAGAGAAACGCCGATGCGACAGCAACCGTCGCAAGCATGAACAGAGCCGAATTGGTGAAAGACAGGTCGTAGCCGCCGATGTGAATCGGAATGATCGGATGGATCTGGAATTGGTGGATCGGATCGACCTTGTCAGCAGCCACTTTAAATCCCCATCAAAGCCGCAGACGGCTTCAGTATCCTGTTCAATGCGCCGGCATGCGGCGCCTCAATTCATTCTTTCGGATCGCGCGGCTTGTCGCCCGTTCCGAATTCCGACACAAGCCCGGCTGAACGCAGGACATTGAGCACGCCGGCGCCAAAACCCAGCAGCAGCCCGACTATCAGACCCCATGGCGTTGTCCCCGCCACGCGATCGATAAACCAGCCGAGAGCCGCACCGACCACTATCCCGGCGATGAACTCGCTGGACAGCTTGAGCGCCTGGCCGTACCCGGCCGCACTGCCCGCTTTCGCGTCGTCTTTCCCCTCGAGCCGGTCCGGCCGCCTTGCCGCAAGCGATGCTTCAAGGTCGCGCCGGCGGCGCTCAAGATCCTCGTCGCGGATATCGGCTTCATGCTGCTTGCCGCGGCCGGTTTTTCCGGTTCCGTCTGGCCCATTCTTGTCGGCCACGCAACCCCCCTGCCCGGTCAGACCGTCACCGTCCGTCCGCTTCTTAAAGTCGCCGGCAACATAGTTAGAGGGTCCGCGCCCGTCAAGCCACGGGCGGACGTTCAAGCTCAAGTATTTTTTTGTTATAAATCAGCTACTTGCTCGGGTGCGACATCGTGCCCGACGCGGCCTCTGGCGGGCTGCGGCCGAATCCCTACGGCGACGGGCCTTCGATCGGCCGCTCTCGCGCGAAAGATGCAAGGGCTGCCCGAGCACTCAGCTCCAGCCGCCGCCATAGGTGCGGTAGAAGATGTGCAGGCCGATCCTGGTCATTTTCTGCATCGTCCGCGCCCAGCCCGGATGGACGTAGTTGGCGTAATAATGGGTCGACGAGCCGACTTCCGGAATGAAGATCTTGCCGGCTGTGACGGCCATGGCGACATCCTGGGCGGTCTTGTAGGCGGCGGCGTTGTCGATGCGCTTCTTCCTGCCGTCGCAGGCAAAGGAAAATTGGCAGCGGTTGAACCAGTTGTCGTTCTGGTAGACGACGCCGCAGATCGAGTTCGGATAGGCGGGGTTGCGGACGCGGTTGAGGATGACCTGGGCAACGGCGGCCTGGCCACGCACGGCTTCGCCGCGCGCCTCGAAATAGATGCCGTTGGCGAGACAGGCCTGCTCCGGTTTGGAAAAGACGCTCGCTGGCAGCGGCGTCTGCATCCAAGAATGATCGCCCTTGCTCAGCGGCGGAATGAAGCGGCCATCGTTCGGGTCCTCGTCCTGCAGCAAGGCCTCGAAAGGCGACGCCTGTGCATAATCGGGAGCGGACGAGGCGTAGGCGGTCGCCAGCACGTCAGGATGATCATTGTTGACCAGCGCGGCAAGCATCGCCGGCACGCCGGGATCCGGCTTCTTGTCGACGCGCGTGTGGAAGGCGGCGGCGATCTGGATTTCCTTGCCTTTGATCTCGGGCTTGGCGAAGGCCATCCTCAAGCCGCTATCCATGCTTGGGCGGAGCAGCGAAGAGGTGCGCTCGAAGATAGAGCCGGCGTTGAAGTTCTTCGGCGGCGAGACGGGCGAGACCTGGATGATGCGGCCCTTCTTTTCGGCACGCGTGATGCGGTTCTCGTCCGGCGTCGTGCCGGCGATGCCGCCCTTGCCGCGAAAGGAGACGGCGCCGACGCCCGGCAACTGGACACCGGAGCCGGAGAGCGAGCCGGTGCTGCTGGAATCGAGGAAGGGCATTTCGGCTGCGTGAACGGAGCCGGCGACGGATTTCTCGACATAGGCGTTCCAGCGGACGCTCGGCGCCTCAAGACCGGAGACCAGGCTTGTCATGTCCTGATAGGCAGCGACCGTCGGAAAGCCGATCCAGATGCCAAGGCCAATAATGAACGGAGACAGGAAGGAACGCTTTTTCTCACCGGCGGCGGCGACAAGCCGCGTCAAAACACGTCGATGCACGGAACTCTCCAGAAACGCAACGGACCCCACTGGAGAGCTACAATGATGCATTAACCTTGATGGGGCGTTAACAGCTTAGAACGTTGTTTTCCCATCTCGTGTCGAAGTCAGGCGCTTTTGCGGCTATCCGTTGGCGGAAGAAAGATCGGCCACGCGATCAGCGCGCAAATAGCCGCACCCAGCCAGACGCCTGCCCACGAGCAGAGCACGAGAAGCCCGGGAATGGCGATCGGCACCAGGAAGAAGGCAATGAAGACCAGACTGTTGGCGAGGCCGAGCGCCGTTCCGGCCTGGCTGGCGCCGGCCAGCGTCGCAAGCTCGGTGTAGGCGACCCCATGCCAGGAGGAGACGCAGATGCCGGCCACGACCAGCATCGCGACGATCGCCGGCGACAGCATCGGCGCTTGGCCTGACAAGAATTGGGCCGCCAACAAGACGAGCGCCGCAAGCACGGTGAAGGCGGCCACGCTCAGCATGCTGCACAGACGCAGGAACGACCGGCGGTTGCCGTGACGGTCGGTGTAGCGGCCGCTCCAGACGCGCATGACCATGGCGCCGACCTGCACGGCAGCGAGGCTAGCGCTGATCACGGCTGTTCCCATGCCGGCGAAATCATGCAGGAATACGGAAGCAAATGTAAGCACCGCCACCTGCGGAAAGCAAAGCAGGCCGATGGCTGTTGCGATGCGCCAGACGGCCGGGTTGCGCAGCGGCGCCGGGCCGGCCGACAATGCCATGCTGCCCGAATTGGCATCATCATGCGCCGGCGGCTGATGCAGCCAGCGCCAGGCGAGCGAGGTCGAGACCGCGGATGCAGCCGCCAAAAGTCCGAAGACTGCCGTGAAGCCATGGGCTGAAGCGAGCGACGGCAGCACGAGCGCGCCAAGCCCGCCGCCAAGCGGCACCGCCGTCTGCCTGATGCTCATGGCAAAGCCGCGCTCGCCTTCGCCGAACCAGGCCATGATGGCGCGGCCGCTGGAGCCGTTGACGCTGCCGCCGAGCAATCCGGTGACCAGCAGGGCAGCGGCGAGAAGCGCGATGCCGGGAATATGGGCCGGTGACGGCACGACCAGCGCAGCCATGACAAGCAGCCAAACCGCGGTTGCGCCGAGCCCGGTCAGCAGAACGCGGCGGTCGCCCCAGCGATCGGTCAGCAGCCCCCACGGCAATTCGCTCAGCGCCACGCCCAGGCCGAGAAGGCCAAGTGCCAGGCCGAGTTCGCCATTGGAGAGATGGTAGCCCGAGCGCAGGAACACCGCCGTCGCCGGAATGCCGGAGAAGGTCGCGGAAAAGCAGGCATTGGCGGCGACGCCGATGCCCAGCACCTTCCAGCGATGATTGGCTCGAAGTGCCGCCGCTTCTGACGGGGCGGCAACGGCGGCCGGGCGAAGCGGTTTGCAATCTGCTCGTGTGGCGACAGCGGACATGGTTCAGCTCCTGCATGGGTCGGCTGCATTCGGTGTTGACGCGCTGTCTCTACCGCCATAGCTTCGTACTGAATATCAGGAAGTTTTTGACGTAATGTCCCGAATATCAGGATTATCGCCATGCGACGCGTGACATTTGATCTCGACGTCCTGCGCAGCTTCGTCACCGGCATGGAACTGGGCAGCTTCGCCAAGGCCGCCGACCGGCTCGGCCGCTCGACCTCGGCAATCAGTGCGCAATTGAAGAAGCTGGAGGAGCAGGCGGCGACGCCGATCTTCCGCAAATCTGGGCGTGGCCTGGCGCTGACGGACGCGGGCGAGACCATGCTCGGCTACGCGCGGCGGCTGATCGAGCTCAATGACGAGGCCGCCTCCGCCATCCACGATGTCGAGCTGGAGGGTTGGGTGCGGCTTGGGCTGCAGGAGGATTTCGGCGAGGCGGTGCTGCCGGAGGTGCTCGGGCGCTTCGCCCGCGCCCATCCCAAGGTCAAGATCGAGGCCAGGATCGCACGCAGCCATGAGCTTGCCGAACGGATCATTTCGGGCAGCCTCGATATCGCGCTTGCCTGGCACAATGGCGCGACGCTGCCCTGCAGCCGGCATGTCGCCGACGTCCAGATGCGCTGGATCGGCCCGGCAAAACAGATCGAGACCAGCCTGCGCGATGGCGAGGCGTTGCCGCTGGTGGCGCTCGAAGCGCCGTGCCTGCTGCGCAGTGTGGCGACCGAAACGCTCGACCGCGCCGGCCTGGCATGGCGGATGGCCTTCTCCAGCCCGAGCCTTGGCGGCATCTGGGCAGCCGTCGCCGCCGGGCTCGGACTGACGATCCGCACCGATATCGGCCTGCCGGCCACCGTCAGGGCGATGACGCCGGAGATCGCCGGGCTGCCCGCCTTGCCCAAGATGGCGCTGTTCCTGCATCGCAAGGAGGCCGAGCCCGACCCCGTGGCAGCGCGGCTTGGCGACATCCTGCTGCAGGCAGCGCTTGAAGCCTTGCCGCAGACGCAACCGGCGCCCGTTCTGCGCAACGTAGCGTAAAGGCAGAGGCTCAGTGGCGCTTCTTTGCCTTGCCGGCGAAAGGATTGTCCGAGGTGCGCAAGGCGATGCGGATCGGCACGCCGGGCATGTCGAAAGCCTCGCGCAGGCTGTTCGAGAGATAGCGGACGTAGGATTGCGGCATCGCATCCGGACGTGAGCAGGAGACGACGAAGCCCGGCGGCCGCGTCTTGGCCTGCGTGACATATTTGATCTTCAGCCGACGCCCGGCGACAGCGGGCGGCGGATGATGCGCCAGGATGCCTTCCAGCCAGCGGTTGAGCTTGCCGGTCGACACACGGCTGTTCCAAACTCGATGCGTCCTGATGACAGCGTCCATCAGCTTGTCGAGGCCACGCCCGGTCTCGGCCGACACCGGCACCGCCTGCATGCCGCGCGCTTGCGGCAGCAGCCGCTCGGTTTTTTCGCGCAGCTCGGCCAGCAACTCCTGGGGATGATCGACAAGGTCCCATTTGTTGAAGGCGATCACCGGGGCACGGCCCTCGCGGATGATCAGGTCGGCGATCTGCAGATCCTGCTTCTCGAAGGGAATGGTGGCGTCGAGCACGATGATGACGATCTCGGCAAAGCGGATGGCGCGCAAGCCGTCCTGCACCGACATCACTTCGAGCTTTTCGTGGATCCTGGCCTTGCGGCGCATGCCGGCGGTGTCGAACAATTTTAAGCGGCGGCCATGCCAGTCCCAGTCGACCGAGATGGAATCGCGAGTGATGCCGGCCTCAGGACCGGTCAACAGCCGCTCTTCGCCGATCAGTGCGTTGATCAGCGTCGACTTGCCGGCGTTGGGGCGGCCGACGACGGCGATGCGCATCGGCTTGGTGTCGTCATAGCCCGGCTCGGCGTCCGGGTCGGTGATGTCCTCGCCGATCAGCACCTCGCTGGCGGCGACCTCATCCTCGCCGGCCTCTTCGTCCTCGCCGAAGGCGCGCGCCTCGCCAAGTGCTGCGATCACCGCGTCGCGCAAATCGGGCAGGCCCTGGCCGTGTTCGGCCGAGACCGGGATCGGTTCGCCAAGGCCGAGCTCCCAGGCCTCCAGCATGCCGCCCTGGGCGCCGCGCGCCTCAGCCTTGTTGGCAACGACGACAACCGGCTTGCCGGACTTGCGCACGATCTCGGCGAACGTCTTGTCGTCGGGTATCAGCCCGGACTTGGCATCGATCGTAAAAAAGATCAGGTCGGCCTCGCGGATGGCGATCTCGGTCTGGGCGCGCATGCGGCCGGGCAGCGTCGAGGCAGCCGCATCCTCGAAGCCGGCGGTGTCGATGACGTCGAAATGCAGGTCGTAGAGCTTTGCGGCATGGACGCGGCGATCGCGAGTGACGCCGGGCGTATCATCGACAAGCGCCAGCTTCCTTCCCACCAGCCGATTGAAAAGGGTCGATTTGCCGACGTTAGGCCGGCCGATGATGGCGACTTTGAAGGTCATGGACTATCACGACACGCCGCCCGAGCCGCGGATCAGCTCGGACATCAAAGTCGCCCGCTCGCGCGTGTTGCGCGGGGCGCCGTCATCCGCGGCGATCTGGTCGAACAGCTTCAATGCATCGGCCGCCTTGCCTTCCTTCCAGGCGGCAAGGCCAAGCGCCTCGCGCGCCGTATGGCGCAGCGTGTTGGTGTCGGCGGTGAGCGCCTCGACGCGGCTGGAGACATCGGCGAAAGAGCCGTGGTCGACCAGAAGCAGCGCTGCCCTGAGACGAGCCATGTCGCGAATGCCGGAGGGGATCTTGGTGTCGGCGGCGACCTCGTCGAAATCCTTGACGGCGGCGTCGACGTCGCCCTTGTCCGCCTTGACGGTTGCCGCGCGCATGCGGGCGAGCAGCGGATAGGCGCCGTAGCCGTCCTTCTCCAACGCCTCCAGAGCGGCAAGCGCCTCGTCGTTCTTCCCGTCATTGGCAAGCTTGAGCGCCTGCGAAAAAGCATCGCCCGAGCGGTTGGCGCGAGTTTCGTCCCAATAGCGGTAGCCGACGACAGCGGCAGTGCCGAGCACCACCAGCACAGCCAGCACAAGCAAGGCGGGACCGAAACGATCCCACAGCGCATGCGCCTGGTCGCGACGAATCTCTTCGTTGACTTCGCGGATAAAACTGTCGTCCGACATGGATCAAAACCATTCATGCCCCGGCCGGGGCGGTTGATGAGCCCGCGTTTTAGCGAAATTTTGCCGGCATGGAAGGGGTTCGGCAGGAAAATCGCCTATTCACGAGGCAGTCGCGGCCAACGGCGGCCGTACAGGTCGATCCTACCCGTGCCATATTTCACCGGTAGGCGTCGCTTCTACATTCCTTGATCCGGTCAGATGCCTTTGCCCCGTTTGTCCCGCGTTATTGCGTTTTCCATTGCCGTGTTTGCTGCCGGCGCGGCTTGCGCCGACCCGCCGGCGGCGCCGGCAAAGCCGAAACAGGTCGTGATCATCTCATTCGACAGCGCCCGCGACATTTCGCAGTGGCAGCGCAGCCGGGCGCTGGCCGCGCGCACAGGTGCGCACTTCACCTATTTTGTCTCCTGCGTGTTCCTGCTGTCGCCCGAGACGCGCAAGGAATACACCGCACCCGGCAAGACAGCCGGCAAATCAAACATCGGCTTTGCCGCCTCCAAACAGGAAATCGCCGAGCGCCTCGAGCAGATCAACCTTGCGGCGTCGGAAGGCCACGACATCGGCAGCCATGGCTGTGGGCACTTCGACGGCAAGGACTGGAGCAAGGCCGACTGGCTGAGCGAGTTCGGCTCGTTCAAGCACATTCTCCAAAACGCCTATTCGATCAACGGCATCGCTCCCGAACCGAAGGGCTGGCGCGATTTCGCCCGCAAATCGGTGGTCGGCTTCCGCGCGCCTTATCTGTCGGCAAACAAGGCGCTCTACGAGGCGCTGCCCGCGGCCGGTTTCCTGCTCGACGCAAGCGGCGTCTCGCGTGGGCCGGTCGAGCCGCCAACCGTCAACGGCATCACGCGCTTTTCGCTGCCGCAGATCCCGGAAGGGCCGAACTCAAGGCGTGTGATCGCCATGGACTACAATCTCTATGTCAGGCATTCCGGCGGCTTCGAGCGGCCGAGCATGGCAGAAGAGTTTGCCGACCGGACCTATAAGGCCTTTCGCGCCGCCTTCGACGCGCAATACCAGGGCAAGCGCATTCCGCTTGAGCTCGGCTTCCATTTCACGCTGATGAACGACGGCGCCTACTGGAACGCGCTGGAACGCTTTGCCGGCGAGGTCTGCACCAGGTCCGATGTCGAGTGCATCAGTTTTCGCGACTACGTTTCGCGGCGAGGCGAAAGACAGGCAGCGGTGGGCGGCTGAGCCGCAAGTGATCGCCGCTGCCCCATCTCAGCTTGCCGGCTGATCCTCCGGACGCAAGCCGGCTTGCTCACGTTCGAGATAACGCTGGTCGATTTCCGGCAGCGGCTCGCCTTCGAGCGTGGCCTCGAAGGCGCGCAAGCGTTTGTAGATCGAGATCAGTTCCACGACCGTCGGCCAGGCATTGACCAGATACTGAAATGAAGATCGGACCTGCTCAAAGGAGTTGAGAATCTGGTTCAGAGCGCCGAGCTTGATCTTTCCCGCGACCATCGTAGGGACAAGAACAATATATGGAAATATATTGTCGATCTGTAGATAGAATATTCTAGCGACGTTAAAATATAAGTAGTGGAAGTATTTACGAAAATAGATGCTTCTTACACTTCTAAAAAGGTCAGCGACAGTTGGCGGTTGGGCGCGATCTGCATCGTCCTCACCATAGACCAATTCTTTGCGGTAGGCTGCCTCGACACGTTGGGTGCGGAATTCGAGACCCGGCAGTTTGATTCCTACCGCAGCTAAGAAAGTAGTTCCGAAGGCCGACCAAAGGATTGCTACAACGACCAGGGAGTAAGGCACCGTGCCGACAATCGGCAGTTCCGTGACGTTTTCAGAGAGATGCAGCAGCACGGGAAGGAACGCTATCAGTGTCATGATGGACCCGACTAAGCTTACGCCCAGATCCTCCATCGTGCTGGAGAAGCGCATCGTGTCTTCTTGAACACGCTGGGACGCACCTTCGATGCGCCTCAATCTTTCCCAGTTGGTCATGTAGTATTCGTTCATTGCGGTGCGCCAACGAAATATCCAATGACTTACAAAAAACCGGTTGAGGGCGCCAACGGTCACAGCCAGAAGCGCAATCCACATGATTGTCAGCAGTTGGATATAGAAGTCCCACGGCGTCGTAGAGTACGGTGTGCCTAAAGCCTTCTGAATAAGATCGTAGAAAGGGCCATACCAGTCATTGAAGGCGACATTTACCTGCACCTGGTAATAGATCACAAAGAGAATCAGTGAGGTGCCAAGGATCGACCAATTCCGCCATGGATGAGGTCGGTACCAGGCCCAAAAGCCGTAGAAGATGAGGACGACAGCCGCAAAATATATATAGAACCAGAGAAATGGCTTCGACCAAAAGAGCGACACGCCAATGATCTTGTCGACGCCGGCGGCCATCGGGGGCAGTCCAAACACTGCTCCAAGTTGCTCTCCTCCAAAAAACCAAAACAGAACGGCCGCGAGGCTCCAGACGGCGACCGAACTGAAGAACAGCTTCGGCTGCGGAAAAAACGATACGAACACTGTGGCGAAATCCTCGGTCGATGCGCAAATCAGCGGGTTCAGCGGGCATAAAGTCACACATTAGCGGGAAAGAAAATGCCCGTGCCCAACGCCCGGCGCCGAGCAAGACCATAATCATGGCGATTTTGGCGCAGCCGACCAGGCGATCGCACCCGAGGCGAGCAGGACGGCGGCGGCCACGATCGAGGCAAGGAAAAAGTTACCCGAGGCCTGCGCAAGCAGACCGGCGACGATCGGGCCAATGATCTGGCCGAGGCCGAAGGCGGCCGTCATCACCGCCAGCATCCGGCGTGGTGCTTGCGGGGCAAGCTGCCGTCCGGCCTGGAGGCCAAGCGCGGTTATGGCGATGAAGGTGCCGCCGACAAGAAGGCCGCCGAGCAGCGGCCCGGTGCGCCCGCCCATGACGACACTGGCGCTGACGCCGACCACCTCGACCAGGCACCCCAGGGCGTAGGTGGCATAGAGCCCGATTTTAGCCGTAAGCTTCTGCCACAGCCAGACCGATGGGAAACCGGCAAGTCCGGTGACCATCCAGACCACGGCCTCGAAGACGCGGCCGCCGCCGCCCTGGCGGACGATGGCGACCAGGAACGTTGCCGTGACGATGTAGCCGAAGCCGAACAGGCCGTAGGCGACGATGATCTTCACCAGCGACCGGTCTTTCGGCAGTGCCGGCTCGCTCCCGGTGGTGCTGTTCGCGGCCGAGGTGCCGCCGGCCAGCAAGGCGACGACGGCAAAGCCGCAGGCCGAAATCACCGCGGACCACAGCCAGCCCGCCGCCCAGCCGGCATGTTCGGTGACGAGGACTGCCAACAGCGCCGAGGACGCCGCGATGCCGAGGCCGACACCGCCGAAATACAGCGCCTGCAGGTCGTTTCGCCCGGCCGCCGCGAGATGACCGAAAACGATGCTGGTCATGAAGACCAGCACGAAGGCGCTGGCGAGGCCGGCAAGAAAGCGGATGAGGAGAAAGCCGGGCATGGTGCCGCTCAGGCCCATCAGGCCGGCGAGGATCGCGGTGGCGGCAAGGCCGGCCAGCATCAGCTGGCGCTCGCGGCCTTGCGCCCAGCCGCCGGTGGCGGCAAGCGCGCCGACGAGATAGCCGAGATAATTGGCCGATGCGATCCAGCCGGCATCAGCCGGCGACAGGCCGAGCTCTTCCATCATGCCAGGCAGGATCGGCGTATAGACGAAGCGGCCGATTCCCATGGCGACGGCCAGGGCAATCATGCCGGCGATTGCCAGGCGCAAGGGCGAAGCGGCTTTCATCGCGATGCACAATAGGTGCGCCTGCCGGTCAGACAATCCGCCTTTTGTTGGGCCAGAAGGGTTGCGCAGCCGCGTCGGCGGCCGGCTCACCTGAAGTGCCAGCAAGTCCTTGTTCAGCCGCAGCAGGTCCTTGGCGCCGTCTCGAAGCGGGTACGACACGCGGTCAGCCTGAATGGCATGTCGGCGAGTTCGCGCTCCGACATGGTGTCGAGCACCGGATGCGACAGCGGATCGGTCACCCAGCTGGTGGCCTGGCTGTCATCCCGGTGCGGCTGCGCCCCGATCGGGGAAAAGGCGCCAAGCCATGACAAAATCTTCATCGGATTTGCCTCCTCACTCTGAGTAGCCCACTTAGAATCCGCCGTTCCTTAGCGTCTGGCAATTGAGATTTCAGCCGCTCCAGTTTAGAAAAACTGTATGGCTACTCTGAACCGCGTCCATCTCAACGGCTTGCGCGCCGTGGAAACTGTTGCCCGCCTGGGCTCGCTCGCGGCGGCGGCCGGCGAGCTCAACGTCTCGGTCAGCGCCGTCAGCCAGCAGATCAACCGAACAGAAAAGCAGCTCGGCCGGGCGCTATTCGAACGAACGCCAGCTGGCCTGGTGGCGACGGAATTCGGCACCGTCTTTACCGCGCGGCTCAGCGCAGGCTTCCGCGAACTCGCACAGGCGGTGGCGCTTGCCGATGAAAGCTCGGAGTGCACGCTGGTGGTTTCGGTGGCGCCGGCTTTCGCCTCGAAATGGCTGCTGCCGCGGCTGTCGCGGCATTTCGCCCGGCATCCGAACGTGCTTCTGCGCATCGATGCCTCGGTGCGGCTTGCCGATCTCGATCGTTCGGACATCGACGTCGCCATTCGGCTCGGCGACGGCAAATGGCCGGGCGGGCGGGCCGAATTGCTGCTGGCGCAGGAGGTGTTTCCGGTCTGTGCACCGGTGATCGCCAGCAAGCTGAAATCGATCGAGGACCTTGCTTTGACCTGTGCGATCACGGACGAAAGATCGATGATCAGTTGGGAGAGCTGGTTCGAAGCGGCCGGAGTGGAGCCTGTCACCTTCATGAAGGGCGCGCGCTTCACCGATCCGATGCTGTGCCTGGAATCGGCGATTGCCGGCCACGGCGTCATGCTCGGCTGGCAGTTGCTGGCCGCCGACGCGCTGGCCGACGGCCGTCTCGTTGCGCCGTTCGGCATACGCGCCCAGAGCGGGCTCGGCTATTGGCTGGTGACCTCGGCCATCAAGAGCGAAAGCCGTAAGGTCAGGGATTTCAAGACCTGGATCCGCGAAGAGATCGAGGCGACGATGGCGCAGTTCAGGTCGCTCGAGAGCACGCGCTAAACCTGCCGGCACATCACAGTGGAAAGGTCGGCAGCGCCGGTCTATGTAAGAAACAGTCCCCAATCACGGCAGGCAGGATCATGACCACACATTCGCGCGGCGTTTCCGCAAGCATCGACCCGGTGAAGCTCGACAGGCTGGCGGAGGTCGCCGTCAAGGTCGGGCTGCAATTGCAGCCGGGGCAGGATCTGGTGCTGACCTCGTCTATTGCCGCGCTGCCTTTGACGCGGCGGATCGTCGAGCACGCCTACAAGGCAGGCGCGGGCCTGGTGACGCCGATCTTCAACGACGATGAGATCACTCTCGCGCGCTTCCGCTACGGCGCCGACGCCGGCTTCGACCGCGCCGCCGGCTGGCTCTATGAAGGCATGACAAAAGCCTTCGCCAACAATGCGGCGAGGCTTGCCGTGCGCGGCGAGGATCCGTCGCTGCTTTCGGCGCAGGACCCGGCAAAGGTGGCGCGTGCCAACAAGGCGAATTCGATGGCTTACCAGCCGGCGCTGGAGAAGATCACCGGCTTCGACATCAACTGGAACATCGTCGCTTATCCCGATGAGGCCTGGGCCAAGCAGGTATTTCCGGACGATGCCGAAGACGTCGCCGTGGCCAAGCTCGCCGACGCTATCTTTGCCGCCTCGCGCGTGGATGTCGAAGACCCGATCGGCAACTGGACGGCGCACAATGCGGCGTTGAAGAGCCGCACCGAATGGCTGAACGGCCACAATTTCCACGCACTGCATTTCACCGGCCCCGGCACCGACCTGACCGTCGGGCTGGCCGACGGCCACGAGTGGATGGGCGGCGCCTCGACCGCCAAGAACGGCATCACCTGCAACCCCAACATCCCGACCGAAGAGGTTTTCACCACGCCGCATGCAAGGCGCGTCGAAGGCCATGTCACCAGCACCAAGCCGCTGTCCTATCAGGGTACCCTGATCGACGGCATTGCGGTGCGTTTCGAGGCGGGCCGCATTGTCGAGGCCAAGGCCACGAAGGGCGAGGATGTGCTGCAAAAGGTGCTCGATACCGACGAAGGCTCGCGCCGTCTCGGCGAGGTGGCGCTGGTGCCGCATTCCTCGCCGATCGCCAAGAGCGGGCTGCTGTTTTTCAACACGCTGTTCGACGAGAACGCCGCCTGCCACATCGCGCTCGGCCAGTGCTATTCGAAGTGCTTCGTCGACGGCGCCTCGCTCAGCCAGGACGAGATCGCGGCGCGCGGCGGCAACAAGAGTTTCATCCACATCGACTGGATGATCGGCTCGGACAAGATCGACATAGACGGTGTCCATAAGGACGGCAGCCGCGTGCCGGTGATGCGCAAGGGCGAGTGGGTTTAGGCCCGGGATCTCTAAACGAAGGCCAGCAAGCAGCGGCGCCTGCTGGCCCATGCGGAGTTGGCAATGGGGCTCGCGGTCAAGCGCATCTATGAGCCGCCGGCGCCCGATGACGGGCAGCGGGTGCTCGTCGACCGCATATGGCCTCGCGGCGTCCGCAAAGAGGACGCGGCGCTGACGGTCTGGCTGAAGGACATCGCGCCGAGCAATGCGTTGCGCAAATGGTTCGGTCATGAGTCGGCGCGCTGGGCGGAATTCCAGCGGCGATACCGCGATGAGCTCGACCGGAACAGCGAGGCGGTGGCGGAACTACGTGCCTTGCTCCGTGAAGGCAAGGTGACGCTGCTCTACGGCGCCCATGACGAGGCGCACAACAATGCGGTGGCACTGGCGAGCTATTTGCGTGAGATCAATTAGTCACACCGGCGGGACAGCGCCACCCTCTGGCCTGCCGGCCATCTCCCCCTCAAGGGGGGAGATTGGCAGCTTCGCCGAAAGCGCCCTTCTTTGGAGACTAGCGAAAGCCGAAGCGACATCCAATCTCCCCACCAGAGGGGGAGCTGTCCGGCAGGACAGAGGGGGGCGCGACGGATCGCGGCGGGTCGGTTCTACTTCCCACTCACCGCCTCTTGATAAACATCAGGCTTGAAGCCAACGAGAACCCTGTCGCCAAGTTCCAGCACCGGACGCTTGATCATCGTCGGTTTGGCCAGCATCAGCGCCTTGGCCTTCTTCTCGTCCAGGCCCAGTCTGTCCTCGTCCGACAGTTCACGGAACGTTGTGCTCGCCTTGTTGAGCAGAATTTCCCAGCCGACCTTGCCTGACCAGCCGTTCAGCCGATCCGCGTCAAGGCCGTCTGCCCTGTAGTCGTGAAAGCGATAGGCAACATCGTGGCTCGCCAGCCAGGAACGCGCCTTCTTGACCGTATCGCAATTGGTGATGCCGTACATGGTGATCGTCAAAACGCGTCCTCGGACCAGTCGAATCTGACGGCACCCTAAAACCGCGCCTCTCGGTTTTCCAGCGGCCTCGCCGGCCGTCTGCGATTTTCGCGCTTGCCAATAGTAAGGAATCTTCCTAACTATTTCCCGAGCTAATTTGAGGCAAGGAAACGACCATGACGGGCCTGCAGACCGAAAGCCCCCCGCCCATTGACGGCATTTTCCGGGCGCTCGCCGATCCGACCCGGCGACGCGTGGTCGAGCGACTGAACCGAAGCCCCGCCTCGGTCAGCGAGCTTGCCCGGCCGTTCGAGATGGCCCTGCCATCCTTCATCGAGCACCTCAGGGTTCTGGAAGGCTGCGGGCTGGTGCATTCGGAAAAGGCCGGCCGCGTCAGGACCTACCGGCTCGCGCCGGAGCCGTTGAAGCTCGCGGAAAACTGGCTGGCCGAGCAGCGTGCGCTGTGGGAGCGCCGTCTCGACCAGTTCGACGATTACGTGCTGAAACTCAAGGAGAAAGACAGATGAATACGGTGCCGTTGTTCCAACCCGATCCGAAGCTCGACCTCGTGCTCGAACGGACGATCGAGGCGCCGCGAAAACTGCTGTGGATGGCCTTGACGGAGCCCGAACATGTCCGCCAATGGTTCACGCCGAAGCCGTGGATCATCACCGATTGCGAGATCGACCTGCGGCCCGGCGGCCTGTTCCGCACCCGCATGCAGTCGCCCGACGGCAAGGAGGTCAACGATAGGCGTTGCTGCTACCTCGAGATCGTCCAGGACGAGCGGCTGGTGTGGACCGATGCGCTGCTGCCCGGCTACCGGCCGTCAGGCGACCCATTCATCACAGCCGTCATAGCGCTGCAATCGCATGGCGAGACGACGCGCTACACCGCCACCGCCATCCACCGCGACGAAGCCACGCGCAACAGCCACGAGGAGATGGGCTTCTACGACGGCTGGGGCACGGTGGCGGATCAGTTGGCCGGCTATCTCAAGACGATCTGAGGCGACCCTGCTTCGCACTCACATTGCGGCCACGGAGCCGTCGTGGCCGTTCAACCGAACGCCGGTGCCGAGGCACCAACGCTCGCAACAAATTTCGACGGTTGGCGTAATGCCAATGTTGAACGCTCAGGCGCCGTAGCCGATGATGCCCTTGATCTCGAGGAAGTCGTGGATGGCCCAGTCGGCGTATTCGCGGCCGTTGCCGGACTGCTTGTAGCCGCCGAAGGGCGCGAACGTGTCCCATTCCGGATAGTTGATCGAGACCTGGCCGGCACGCAGGCGGCTGGCAATCTTGCGGGCGTGGTCGATATCCCCGGACTGCACATAGGCAGCCAGGCCATAGACGGTGTCGTTGGCGATCTTCACCGCATCATCATCGTCATCGTAGGAGATGACCGACAGAACCGGCCCGAAGATCTCCTCCTTCTCGATGGTCATGCCGGGCCTGACGTGGCCGAAAACGGTCGGTCGCACATAGTAGCCACGGTTGAGGTGTTCCGGCCGGCCGGGGCCGCCGGTGACCAGCGTCGCACCCTCGGCGATACCGGCCTCGATCAACCGCTGGATCTTGTCGAACTGGATGTTGCTGACTACGGGCCCGAGCTTGGTCTCCTCCGAGCGCGGGTCGCCGACCTTGTGCCGTTCGGCGGCCTTCCTGGCGATCGTCAGCGCCTCGTCGTGACGGGCGGCCGGCACCAGCATGCGGGTCGGCGCATCGCAAGACTGGCCGCTATTGCCGAAGCAGGCGTTGACACCCTTGCGCACCGCCGTCTCGAAGTCAGCGTCGGGCAGCACGATGTTGGCCGATTTGCCGCCGAGCTCCTGCGCGACGCGCTTTACCGTCTCGGCCGCCGTCTTGGCGACGATGATGCCGGCCCGGGTCGATCCGGTGAACGAGACCATGTCGACATCGGGATGGCCAGCCATGACCTGGCCGACATCCGGACCAGTGCCATTCACCATATTGTAGACGCCCTTCGGCGTGCCGGCGGCGTCCATCACCTCGGAAAAGATGATGCCGCTGATCGGCGCGATTTCGGAAGGCTTTAAAATGACGGTGCAGCCGGCGGCGATGGCCGGCGCCACCTTGCAGACTATCTGGTTGAGCGGCCAGTTCCACGGTGTAATCAGCGCGCAGACGCCGATCGGCTCCTTGACCACCATGGTGGTGCCGCGCTTCTCGCTGAATTCGTAATCCTCCAGCGCCTTGATAGTGGCTTCCATATGCGCCCTGCCCGCCCAGGCCTGCGCCTCGCGCGCCCACCTGATCGGCGCGCCCATTTCCTGGCTGACCGCCTGGGCGATGTCCTCGTAGCGCTCATTGTAGACTTCGAGGATACGCTTCAGCAGCTTCAGGCGCTCGGCCTTGGTCGTTTGCGAAAAGGCCGGGAATGCCGCCTTGGCTGCAGCCACGGCCTTGTCGACATCGGCTTTCGAGCCGACCGAGATTTTGGTGTAGGCCTCTTCAGTGGACGGATCGATCACATCCAGCGTTGCCGGAACCACGGGGCCGACCCATTTGCCGCCGATGAAAAAATTGAGATGATTGCTCATGGGCCGTGCTCCGGTTTTCTGGAAATGAGTGAGACTAGCTAGGCAGCATAGGGCAGTTGGCACCACGGCGCAGGCTGATATGCGCCACGTCGCCGACGCTGAATTGAAAACCCTCTGTCCGGCGCGGCGCGTCGATCACCACCTGTGTCCCCTGCCCCAACTCTGCATGAAGGCGCAAGGTGCGGCCGTGAAAGACGATGCTGTTCACCCGCACCGGTGCAGTACCGGCCGCCGCCTCGGTCGTGGCCAAAAGGTCCTCCGGACGCACGCCGATGGTGCGCACCGTGCCCTCGCCAGGCAGCTCGCCTTTATCCGAAATCGCTTCCAGCGGCAGAGCGCCGGCGATGAACCGCAAGCGCTCGCCGTCACGGCCGACAAAGCGCGACTGCAGAAGGTTCATGGTGCCGATGAAGCTGGCGACGAATTTGGTGGCGGGTCGATCGTAAAGGGTCGCCGGCGGCGCAATCTGCTCGATGCGGCCCTTGTTCATGACGACAATGCGGTCTGAGATCGACAGCGCCTCGGTCTGGTCGTGCGTGACCATGACGAAAGTGGTGCCAAGCCGCGACTGCAGTCGCTTCAGTTCGACCTGCATCTGCTCGCGCAGATGCGCGTCGAGCGCCGACAGCGGCTCGTCGAGCAGCAGCACACGCGGCTCGCAGACGATCGCGCGGGCAAGTGCGACGCGCTGGCGCTGGCCACCCGACAATTCGGACACGCGGGCGCCGAGCTTCTCGGCAAGGCCGACCATGTCGAGCGCTGCGCCGACGCGCCTTGCCTGTTCGGCACCGGAGAGCTTGCGCAGCGACAGGCCGAAGCCGACATTTTCGGCAACGTTCATGTGTGGGAACAGCGCGTAGTCCTGGAACACGGTATTGACAGGACGGCCGAAGGGCCTGAGCGCTGTGATGTCGCGGCCTTCGAGCAGGACCCTGCCGTTCGACGGGCCCTCGAAGCCGGCGATGACCCGCAGGCTGGTGGTCTTGCCGCAGCCGGACGGTCCGAGCAAGGTCAGGAACTCGCCGCGGGCAATGTCGAGATCGACGGCGTCGAGCCCGACGATGCCGCCGGGGAACATCTTGGAGACCTTGTCCAGCCGGACGAGAGGATCAGGCGCCATCGCGAACCTCGGACGGCTTGGTCGTGTTGACCCACAGGATCTGGCAGCGCTCGCTGCTCGGATTGCGGAAGGCATGCAGCAAGGTGCTCTTGAAGGCGAAGCTGTCGCCGGCCTTCAGCCCGTATCTGGTCGAATCGACCACCAGCTCGATCTCGCCCGACAGGACGAACCCGAATTCGTGGCCGGCATGGGCATAGGCTTCGGCGGTGCCGCCGCCGGCTTCCACCGTCACCAACATGCCGGTGAGCGTGGCGGCCGGCGGCGACAGCAGTGCCTTGGCAATGCCTTCCGACTTGACCGGGATCTGCCGCCGGCTGTTGGCGCGCACGCAATAGAGATCGTTGCCGGCATCGTTGCCGTCGGCGATCAGCGCCGACGGCTCGATGTCGAGGGCGGCGGCGAGCGGCCAGATCACGCGTACCCGCAATGACGACATGCCGCGCTCGATCTGGCTGAGCGCTCCGATCGAGACACCGGCTTTGGCGGCAAGTTCGGCCAGCGAGAGATTGCGCTCCAGCCTCAGCGCCCGCACGCGCCGGCCGACCCTGACGTCGGCGTCGTCTTTCGGCTTCTCAGCCGCTTCGTCCAGCATGTCCATTCGTTCGTCCTTGTTTGGTAAGGTTTTCCCTTCTCCCCTTGTGGGAGAAGGTGGATCGGCGCGAAGCGCCGAGACGGATGAGGGGTGTTGGTCGGAGTGCTGTCGGTGCCATCTGGAACACCCCTCATCCGTCGCCTTCGGCGACACCTTCTCCCACAAGGGGAGAAGGAAGAGCGAACTCAGCCGCCTGCCTTGACCTTCTCGAACATCTTGGCGAGTTCGTCATTCTGTTTCATCGGCCCGGTGAAGATCGTGGTCTTCAGCATCACCTCGGGATCGGAAGGCAGCTGCAGTTTCTCCAACTCCTCCTTTGGCACGGCGGCGAAAGCCGAGCTGGTCGAGCTGCCATAGCCGTAGGCCTGGATCAGATACTTTCCGGAATCCGTTTCCAGCCGGCTGTTGATGAAGTCATAAGCAAGATCGACGTTCTTGGCGTCCTTGAGCATGACGAAGCCGCAAGCCCAGGTCAGCATGCCTTCCTTCGGCTTCATGAACTCGACAGGCACGCCCTGCTTCTTCAGCGAGGTGGCCGAGGCGTTCCAGGTCATGGCGGCGACCAACTGCCCGCTCGCCAGCGCCTGTTCGACCGAGGTCATGTCGGTGGTGTAGTTCGAGAGCAGCGGGCGCTGCTCGCGCAGTTTTCCGCCACCTTGTCCATCTGTTCCGGTGTCATGTCGAATGGATTGACGCCGGCCAGAAGGGCCGCCACCACCGGTGTGTCGTGGACGGCATCGATGGTCGCCATGCGCCCGGCATATTGCTTGTCCCAGAGCAGGTTCCAGCTGGCTTCCGGGTTCTTCACCAGATCGGTGCGGTAGAGGATCGAGGTATTGCCCCAGTCCCACGGCACCATCCAAACCTTGCCGTCGCCGGCCTGCAGGTCGGGCAGGTTCTTGAAGACCGGGAAGATCGAATCCCAGTTCTTGATGCGCTTGGTGTCGATCGGCTGCAGCAGGCCTTCCTTGTTCCAGCGCGCCACCTTGTCATAGCAAGGGTGCGCGACATCGGGGCGGAAGCCGGCCTTGACCTTGGTGAAGGCGTCATCGTCGTCGCCGAACATCGCGGCTTCGACGCCATCAGGGTGCGCGGCGAGGAAGCTCTTGTTGAAGTCGGGCAGCTCGTAACCCGACCAGGTGAAATATTGCAGCTTGTCGCCGGCAAAGGCGACAGTCGATGCAAGCGCCAGCGCGAAGGCGGCCAGTCCGGTTTTCGCTGTCTTTGTCGTTATCGATTTCAAGTCGAATGCCATTGCAGTTCTCCTCTTTCGGTTTCTTCTGGTTTTGACAGGCTGGCGGGCGCTGGCCGCCGGGTGGCGGCAAGCCCGCGATGGCGCAGGATTTCGGCGAGTGCGGCGATGACGAACGACACGGCCAGGATCGCCGTGCCGAGCGCCATGACGGTCGGCAGCGATTTCGGGAAGCGCAGCTGGCTCCAGATATAAAGCGGCAGCGTCGGCTCGGTGCCGGCAAGGAAGAAGGCGACGATGAACTCGTCGAACGAGGTCAGGAAGGCCAGCATGAACGCCGAAATAATGGCGGGCAGGCTGAGCGGCAGCATCACCCGTCTGAAGGTCGTCCAGTCCGAGGCGCCGAGGTCGAGCGCTGCCTCGCGGATGGTCTTCGGGATGGCGGCGAAGCGGCTGCGCATGACCACCACCGTCGTCGGCAGCGCCACCAATACGTGGCCGAGCACAATGGCAATGCGCGACGGCCCGAAACCGGCGAGATTGACCAGGATCAACAGCGAGATGCCGACGATGACGCCGGGGATCAGGATCGGCAGCCGCGCAATGGCACTGATCGTGGCGGCCAGCGGCGAGCGGCCGTAAAGGTCCATATAGGACACGGTGATGCCGCAGAGTGTTGCGCCGGTGGCGGCAATGGCGCCGATGACGAGGCTGGTGGCAAGCGCACCGGACAGCGCCGAATTGCCGTAAAGTGTGCCGTACCACTCAAGCGTGAAGCCTTGCAGCGGAAATGCCGCCTGGATCGAATTGTTGAAGGAAAACAGCGGGATCAGCAGTATCGGCAAATACAGGAACATCAGATAGGCAAGGACATAGACACCCAGCCAGCCGCCGCCTTGCTTTGCGTCCAGGCGCGCCGTGTTCATGTGCGGCTGCCGTATCGGCGGTCGGCGAAGCGCACCACCAGCACCACGGCGAGAATGACCAGCATGACGGCGACGGCGAGTGCGGCGCCGAACGGCCAGTCATTGGCCTTGCCGAACTCGGCCTGGATCAGTGTGCCGATCATTGTACTGGCAGGGCCGCCGACCAGCGCCGGCGTCACATAATCGCCGACGGTCGGCACGAAGACGACGAGAGCGGCCGCCAGCACGCCCGGCATCGAATTGGGCAGCACGATGCGGCGGAAACAGGTGAATGGTTTTGCGCCGAGATCGGAAGCGGCCTCGAGCAACGATTTCGGGATGGTGTCCAGCGCCACATAGATGGGCAGGATGGCGAACGGCGCATAAGCGTGGGCGAGCGTGACGACGACCGCTGCCGGCGTATTAAGGAAGGCCAATGTCGGCTCCGACCAGATGCCGCTTTCGATCAACGCCGAGTTGAGCACGCCATTATAGGCAAGCACGATCTTCCAGGCGAAGACGCGCAGGAGATAGCTGGTCCAGAACGGCAGGGTCAGCAGGAACAGCAGCAGCCCGCGCCGCCGCCCGGCATGGAAAGCCAGATAGTAGGCAACGGGATAGGCGGTGACGACGGTTGCCAGCGTCACCAGGCCGGCGATGCCCAGCGAGCGCAGCGTCACCGTCCAGTACAGCGGATCGGTGGCCACAGTGACGAAATTCGCAAGGGTGAAACCAGCCCCCAGCAACGAGCCGTCATTGCCGCGGAAGGCGAGGAAAAGCACGAGGCCGAGGGCGAAAAGGATCAGCAAGAAGGTGACCAGCCCGCCGGGCAGCAGCATGGCGAAGCGGAAGGCCGGCGAAGACCGGGTTTCCGGCAGCGACTGCGTTACGACGATGGTCGACATCGGCTGTCCATCGAAATTTGAAATCGATTAAGCTTTTTTCATATTTGTGAAATTGTCAAGCTGTTTCATGCTTGGGCATGAACGTCAGCGTTCGAACGCGTCCAGCATCCGGTACCAGGCGATCGTCGCGGCGACGCCGACCTGCCGAAACGCATGAAACGGAATCGGCCGGATCGGCGAGACCGGGAACGGCAATTGCCTGGTGTCGCCGCTCGACAGGTAGGAGGCGATGCGCTCGCCAAGCGCGGTCATCAGGCCGATGCCGCGGCCCTGGCAACCGACGACCGCCAGCAGACCCTTCTCTGGCTCGTGGATATGCGGGAGATGGTCCGGCGTCATTGCCACCCGGCCGAACCACCGCTTTTCAATGGCAATGTCTGACAGCGCCGGATAAAGCCGCAGCAGCGCGCGCTCCAGATGCGCCCAGTCGGCCGGGCCGTTCGGCAAGGCCATGCGGCCGCGCCCACCAAGCACCAGCCGGCCGTCGGCACTCTTGCGGTAATAGACGAGGATGCGGCGCGAATCCGAAACCGCCTGCCCGTCCGGCAGGATCGCCGCCGCGAGATTGGACGATAGCGGCGCTGTCGCGATCTGGAAGGAATGCAGCGGAACGATCGTCTTGGCGAGGCCGGGGAGCAGGCCGCCGGTATAGGCGTTGGTCGCCAGAACGACCGCCTTGGCCTTGAGTTCGGCGCCGCTTTCCGTCGAAACGTGCCAAATGCCAGCATTCTTGCTGATCTGCATCACGTTCTGGCGCTCGGCGATCTTTACGCCCGCCGCTGCAGCGACGCGCGCCAGTTCCAACGTGTAGGCGAGCGGATCGATGACACCGGCGCGGCGATCGAGCCAGCCGCCGAGATAGCCTTGCGCGCCGGTCATCGCGCGATCTCCGTCCCGCTCAGCAGCCGGACATCGGCGCCGCGGGCGCGCCACTGCCGATCCCGGTTCGCCGCCGCTTTCAGCGCGGTCTCGGTATGCGCGGCCTGGATCCAGCCATTGCGGACGAACGGCACCGCCAGTCTTTCGTCGCGGATCAATTCGAAGACGGTGTCAGCGGTCGAGGCGGCAAAGTTGACGAGCGCTTCGCCGCGTTCGAGACCAAAATGCTCCAGCAGCCAGTCCGGATCGTATTTCAGGCCGGGAATGACCTGACCGCCGTTCAGGCCGGATGCGCCATTGCCAATTTCGCCGGCCTCCAGCACCTGGACGGCAAGGCCGAGCCGGGCAGCGTGCAAGGCCGCTGACAGACCCAGAATGCCGCCGCCGACGATAACGACATCGACGCATTGGCCGGCTGGAAAAAGCGACTGGAACGCGGTGGCTGTCCGCGGCTTCTGCCAGATTGGATCGGAAAACCGTAAGACCAAGCGTCACCTGAAGATTTCAGTAGGTGAAAACCCTAGCGACGGTTTCATTATTTTGAAAGAGCGTTTTCCGTCGCCGTTGGCGCACGTCAGGCTCGATCAAGGTCCAGCGATGCGAAGACCGCTTGAAAGAATTGACAAAGCTCGCCCTGCAAGCGGGATAGACCTTTGGCGGGAATTTGTTGAAAGTGCCGCGGCCGAAGGACAAGACAACAGGAAATGTAAGCCATGACGAACGCCACACATTTGCCCGCCGAAGGCCTCTTCGTGGGCCGCGCCCGGGCGAGCGATGCTTCCCATCCGCTGGTGGTCACGGTGCGTGACGGCACGGTCTTCGACATCACATCAAATGTCGCACCGACCGTACGCGACGTTTGCGAATTGCCGGATCCGGCGGGGCACGTCCGCTCGGCCAAGGGGCGGCCGATCGGCCCGCTCGATGCCATTGCCGCCAACAGTTTCGAGACAGCGCGCGATCCGGGGAAACCGTATCTGCTGTCCCCCGTCGACCTGCAGGCGATCAAGGCATCTGGCGTCACCTTTGTCGTCAGCTTGCTCGAGCGCGTTATTGAGGAGCAGGCGCGCGGTTCGGCGGAAAAGGCCGACGCCATTCGCGCCGACATTGCCGGGCTGATCGGCCACGATCTGTCGAAGCTCAAGCCCGGCTCGCCGGAAGCGATGGAGATCAAGGCCAAGCTGATTGCGCGCGGCGCCTGGTCGCAATATCTGGAAGTCGGCATCGGCCCCGATGCCGAGATCTTCACCAAATGCCAGCCGATGGCCTCGGTCGGCTTCGGCGCCGACGTCGGCCTGCATCCGGTTTCGACATGGAACAATCCGGAGCCGGAGATCGCCATGATTGCCGCCAGCAGCGGCAGGATTGTCGGGGCGACGATCGGCAACGACGTCAATCTGCGCGACGTCGAGGGGCGCTCGGCGCTGCTGCTCGGCAAAGCCAAGGACAACAACGCCTCGGCAGCACTTGGCCCCTTTATCCGGCTGTTCGACGAGACATTTTCCATTGGCGACGTGAAGCAGGCGATCGTACGCCTGAAGGTCGAAGGCGAGGATGGGTTCTCGCTGGAGGGCGCCAGTTCGATGGCCGAGATCAGCCGCTCGCCGGAAGAGTTGGTCGCCGCCGCCATGGGGCCACATCACCAATACCCGGACGGGCTGGCGCTCTATCTCGGCACGATGTTCGTGCCGTCGAAGGATCGCGGCGAAACAGGCAAGGGCTTTACCCACAAGGTCGGCGACATCGTCACCATATCGTCAGAGAAGTTCGGCGCCTTGGTCAACCGGGTGCGGTTGTCGCCCGACTGTCCGCACTGGACTTACGGTGCCAGCCACCTGATGCGCGACCTTGCCAGGGCCGACCTCATCTAGTCCCCCACCCTACATCCGATAGATTCTAGAATTCTCTGATTGGAAATTACCTGCTCGTCGGCATTCGGGAGAGTCCATTGATCGTCGCTCTTGAGGGCAAGACCCTTGTCGTTACCGGCGGAACGCAAGGACTTGGCGAGACCATCGTCCGGCTGGCCTCAGCCGATGGCGTCGAAGGGATCGCCATTGTCGGCCGCAATGCCGAGCGTGGCAGACGCATCGCCGAAGAGCTTTCACGACCAAGCCGGCCCGTCGTCTTCATCCAGGCCGACCTTGGAGATCCGGCCGCGCCTGCAGCTGTCATGGCGGAAGCGATCAAAAGACTCGGCCGCATCGATTGTCTGGTGAACGCCGCGGCCCTCACCGACCGGGCCTCTCTGGAAACTGGCACAATCGACGACTGGGACAGGTTGTTTTCCGTCAATGCGCGCGCGCCGTTCTTCCTCATGCAGGGGGCCGTAGCCGACATGAAGACACGGCGGGCGGCGGGCGCCATCGTCAACATACTGTCGGTGAATGCGCATTGCGGTGCGCCGGACCTTGCCATCTATTCCGCAACCAAGGGCGCGCTTTCGACGCTGACCAGAAACATTGCCAACGCGCATCTTTCCGATCGCATCCGCGTCAACGGCATCAACATGGGCTGGGTAGCGACGCCGGCCGAACAAGAGATGCAGGCGCGCACGCTGGGCAAGGGCGAAAACTGGGCAAAGATTGCCGCCGCCGGCCTGCCGCTTGGTCGATTGCTGACCATGGACGAAGTCGCCCAGCTAACGCTGTTCCTGCTCAGCGACGCCTCCGGGCTGATGACCGGGACGCTTATCGACCTAGAGCAATACGTGCTCGGCGCGCCGCCGCGCAGCATTGCATGACGGTCGCAAGGCCGATCGTCGGCCGCCTGGAAAATATCAGCCAAACTGATGCAATCTGATGGGATTGCTGATGGCGTGGTGCCTTGCGCCAACGTCCATTGGCAATCGAGGCTTGCCATCGATCGAAAAAGGGAATGCTCTAATGCGCCCAGGTCGACGCTGGCAAATGCGATCACGGCTTTGGCCGCGCACGGTTTTTGGCCGCGATCGTCGTCGGAGGAGGAGTTCGGTTCAAATGGGAGGAAATCAAATGCTGACGAGGCTAAGACTGCTTGTACTTGGCTTGGTGGTGGCGCTGGCCATTCCGGCCGCGGCACAGGCCAAGACGTTCTACTGGATTTCGCATGGCGGCCCGGCCGATCCGGTCTGGACCTACTTCCTTGCCGGGGCCAAGCAATGGGCGACGGACACCGGCAACACCGTCAACACGTCGTTCCACAATGGCGACGTGGCGTCGCAGCAGGAGGCTGTTCGCGCCGCGATTTCCGCCAAGGCCGACGGCATCACCACGACCAGCCCTGATCCGGGCAGCCTTGTGGAGATCGCCAAGGAAGCGCGGGCGGCGAACATCCCGATCATCAACTTCAACACGCCCGACCCGAAGGCGGACTTCAACGCCTATGTCGGCGGCGACAACGTCACCTTCGGCAAACATTGGGCGCAGTATCTGGTCGACAAGGGCCTTGTGAAGAAGGGCGACTTCGTCTGGATGCCGGTCGAGATTCCCGGCGCCACCTATGGCGTCCAGGAAGAGGAAGGCATCAAGAGCGTGTTCGAGCCGCTCGGCATCACCTATGAAATCACCGAAGCGACGCTCGACCAGGCCGAAGTGATCAACCGCATGGTCGATTACCTCACCGCCAACAGGGCCAAGGTCAAGGCGGTTATCGGCCTCGGCGACCTTGTCACCGGTTCGATCAAGCGGGTGTTCGACCAGGTCGGCGTCAAGCCGGGCGAAATCCCGGTCGTCGGCTGGGGCAACTCGCTCGACACCACCCAGGAAGTGCTGAACGGCTACGTCAATGCCGCGCAGTGGCAGGATCCGCAGGCGACCAGCTACGTCGCGCTCTCGCTCGCCAACATGGCGGCGAGCGGTATTCCACCCGGCTTCGACGTGATCACCGGCGCGCTCTACGAGAAGGACACCGCGGCAGTCTACGACAAGATCCTGTCCGGCAAATAAATCCGCGATCGAGTTGGTCACGGCCGCTTCGGCGGCCGTGACTGTCTCATCATTCCGCCGAAGCCGGTTGCGGTCGCGGCCAAATCCAATCCTATCGCGGGTCCAAGGTGGAAAATCGTTCTCTTATCCAACGCTCGATCGCGCGGCCCGAGTTCGGGCCGTTCGTGCTGCTCGTCGTCGAGATCGCCGTGTTCTGGGGCATCAACCACGACTTCCTGTCGCCGCAAAACATCTCGAACACGCTGGCCTTCACGGTCGAGCTCGGGCTGATCGCGCTGGCGATGACGCTGTTGATGACATCAGGCGAATTCGATCTCTCGGTCGGCTCGGTGTTCGGCTTCTCGCCGGTCCTGATGTGGACGTTGTTCAACAGCGGCGTCGTCTCGCTCGAAGCCGCCTTCGTCATCGCGCTGGTGGTCGCTGCGTTTATCGGGCTGGTCAATGGCTGGTTCGTGACGCAGCTCAAGATCCCGTCCTTCCTGGTGACGCTGGGCATGCTGCTGGTGGTGCGCGGCACCGCTTTGTTCGTCACCAACGGGTTTCCGCAGCGGACCTGGAGCGCCGAGGGCAGCTGGCTGGGGGAAGCGCTGGTCGGCGATTTCTTCATCGGGCCGTTCCGGATCTATATGTCGCTGTTCTGGTTCATCGCCGCCGCAATCGCGCTCGGCTACGTGCTGACGCAGAGCCGGACCGGCAACTGGATCCAGGCGGCCGGCGGCAACCCGAGTGCTGCAAGGGCGCGCGGCGTCAACGTCAGCGGCGTCAAGATCGGCCTGTTCATCCTGTCGTCGATCCTGGCCTCGCTTGCCGGCGTCATCTCCTCGCTGCGCACCTCTGCGGCCAACCCCAACAGCGGCACCGGCTACGAGCTCGAAGTCATCGCCATGGTGGTGATCGGCGGCACGGCGCTGACCGGCGGGCGCGGCACAATCATCGGCACGGTGCTCGGTATCCTGATCCTGCGCGTGATGCGCAACGGCATCGTGCTGATCGGCGTGCCGGGCCTTGCCTATAATATTTTCATCGGCGCCATCATCCTCGGCATGATGGCGCTCCATTCATGGCTGGAACGCCGGCATCAGGCAGGGACTTGAACCATGGCCGAACCGCTTGTCCGCATGGAAAATATCCGCAAGTCCTATGGCCGCGTGCAGGCGCTGGTTGATGCCAATTTCCATGTCAACGAAAGGGAGATCGTCGGCCTGCTCGGCGACAACGGCGCCGGCAAGTCGACGCTGATCAAAGTGCTGTCGGGCGCGGTCCCGCTGACCAGCGGCGACATCTTCATCCGCGGCAAGAAGGTGAATTTGCGCAGTACCAGCGACGCCATCGCGCATGGCATCGAGACGATCTACCAGGACTCGGCGCTGGTGACGCAGCTGTCGATCGCCCGCAACCTGTTTCTCGGGCGCGAGCCGATCAAGCCGCCGCGCTTCCTCAATCGGATGGACCAGGAGGCGATGAACGTGGTTGCCCGCGACCTGCTCAAGCAGGTCGGCATCTCGAAGAACATCCCGCCGACGACGCCGATCGGCTCGCTCTCCGGCGGCGAGCGGCAGGCGGTGGCGATTGCGCGCGCCATGCATTTCGACAGCGACCTCATCATCCTCGACGAGCCGACCAACAATCTCGGCGTCGCCGAAACGCAAGGCGTGCTGAGCTTCGTGCGCAGCGCCCGCGATTCTGGCCATTCCTGCATCTTCATCGCCCACAACATCCATCATGTCTTCCAGGTGGTCGACCGCATCGTCGTCATGCGCCGCGGCAAGGTGGTTGCCGACGATATCGACCCGAAGAAGACCAGTGTCGCCGAAGTCGAACGCGTCATCACCGGCATGTCGGACAAGGAGATCCATGACGCGCTGGTCGAGGGCACGCAACGGCCCGGCTGAGCAGCCGGCCGGGCTTATCGTCGAGGCACTGGATCGCATCGCCACATGGTTGCGACATGAAAGCCACCGTTTCGGATATTGCCAGGAGCTGCGGCCTGTCGACCGCGACGGTCGACCGTGTGCTCAACAACCGGGCGGGAGCCAGTGCCGCCAACCGGCAGCGCGTGATGGAGGCGGCCAAGCAGCTCGGCTATCTGCCGGTCGTCGACCAGGTCGCGTTGCCGTCGCGGCCGGCGCATCTCGAATTCTTCCTGCCGATCGGCAGCAATGCCTTCATGGCCGATCTGGCCAGACACATCGAGGATTATGCGGCGCGCCTGCCGCTGGTCGCCTCCTGCCGCATCCACAAGCTCGCCGGCATCTCGCCGAGCGCCTTGCAGGGGGCCGTCGAAAACCTCTCGCTCAAGGCGAACGGTGTCGGCGTCATTGCCGTCGACCACCCGAGAACGCGCAACATCTTGCGCGAGATCGTCGAGGCCGGCATCCGCCTGGTCACGCTGGTGTCCGATGTTCCGGGCGCGCCCCGCTCGGCCTACGTCGGCATCGACAACCGGGTGGCCGGCCGTACGGCGGCGCTGCTGATGGGACGGTTCCTCGGCGGCCGCCAGGGCCATCTGGCGATGGTCGTCGGTTCACGCTCCTACCGCGGCCATGAGGAACGCGAGATGGGCTTTCGCTCCGTGCTCGGCGAGGAGTTCCCCAACCTAACCGTCACCAGCGCCGTCGAGATCAACGATGAGCCGGAGGTCAGTTATACCGCGACCATGAAGGCGCTGCACAACGAGCCGGAGCTGCTCGGCATCTATTGTATCGGCGCCGGGCGCTCGGGCGTGGCAAAAGCATTGCTCGAAGTCAGGCCGCAGACGAAGCCGGTGTTCATCTGCCATGATCTGACGCGCGAGACGCGCGGCTATCTGGTCGACGATCTGCTCGACGTCGTCATCGACCAGAATGCGCGGCTGATCGCCGAACAGTCGGTCATTCGCCTGCTCGGCTCGATCGCCTCGTCGGCGCCCTATCTGACGCGGAAATTCATCGAGCCGCGCCTGATCTTCAAGGAAAATGTCCCGGTGCAGTGATGTCGCGCGAGGCGATGGCTCGGGCCAGTGGATCGTTAAAATTCGGTTGATACCGCAAATCTGCACATCACCTATGCAACTTTTGTGGTTGCCGAATCATTGGGCAATCGATAGTTTCGCAGGTGTCGGCCATCTACTCCTCCCAGATGCGATGCCGACGCTGAGTGCGGTACACCTCCTCCCGTGCCGTATTCGAAATCGAGCCCGCTGCCACCTCCTCCCGGCAGCGGGCTTTTTTTGTTCCGGCTCCGGGATAGCGGGCGATGCTGGGATCGTGACTGGCACCGGACACGATTGCTGATCCGCGGATCGATGTGCTTCGCTGCGACCGCCGCGGCTTGTCGGGCGGAATCCTGTCACACTTGTCACTCTCACCGGTTCGCCGGCGGCCCTATCCTGCCTCACGACCAGCAATCAACGCCGCGCCGGCCATGGTGCGGAGGATCGGCACAGGAGACGCGAGATGGCACATCCGATGGGACGAGACATCACCCGGCGGCGCGGCCCGCAATCGAAACGCCACGTATCGTTTCGCCGCTTGCGAGACTATCTGGCCCTGAACGACGTGATCAGGCCTTCCGCCATGCGGACGAACTGCGCGCTCGGGCCCTCGGCGCCGACGCTTTGCAGGCTGACGCGGGCGCCCTCGAGCAACAGCGACAGCGTGTCCGCAAGAAGCTCGGCCTGTCCGATGCCGGCATCGCGACACAGCGAGACCAGCCGCTCGCGCTGCGCTTCCTTGAGTTCCTTGATCACTTGCCTTGCCGGATGATCGGCCTCGCTCAGCTCGATGGCGGCGTTGGCCATGTCGCAACCGCGGCGATCCGACATCAGGCAATCGGCCGCCATCCGGACCCAGGCATGCAGCTGCGCCAGCTTGTCGCCCGGATTCTCAGCCTCGAACTTTTCCCACATCGCGTTGGCGCTGCAGGCGGTCGCCCGCAGACATTCGATGATCAGGTCGTCCTTGGACTCGAAATGCCGGTAGAGCGTCATCTTGTTGGTGCCGGCGGCCTCGGTGATGGCGTCGATGCCGACGCCGCGAATGCCATGCTTGTGAAACATGTCCCGTGCCGTCTCCAGGATCCTGTCCCGGGGGCGAACACGCTCCACAACACCGTCTGTCATCAAAACCTCCGTGATTGCGTTTCCCGAAATTCCCTCGGTGCACCTCTTGACTAGGGTGTTACCGGTCTGTAACGTTAGAGATGTTACTTACCTGTAACACCCGCATTGCATCATGTCAAACTCGCAAGTGCCAGCCATCAGCCCCGCCCCGATCGGCAAGGGGACGAACCGCACCTCACGGCCTCGGCCGGCGAGCAAGAAAACACCAGATCCGCGGCTTGCCGCGGATCACCAAAAACCAGGAGCCGCTTCGATGTCGCAGCGCAATGATCTGACGATCGATGAAGTCGTAAGGGATCCGATGATCCGCATGCTGATGAAAGCCGACCGCGTCGACCCGCGGTCTTTCGAGGCGATGCTGCGTGCGCTGGCGGACGAACAGGCCGAGCGCCGCAATGCGCCGCGCCGCCTTGAAGATTTCGGCTTTCTCGAAGATTCCGGCTCAACACGCAGCCGGCGGCTTTCCAGGGTAGCCAGGGCGTTTGGCCGGGCCAGAGCATCGGGCGAGGCATGCATATCATGGTAAACTTCTTCATTCATCGTCCGATCTTTGCGTCGGCGATCGCCATCATCATGGTGCTCGCCGGAGGGATCTGTTATTTCCTCCTGCCCGTCTCGCAGTTTCCCGACATCACGCCGCCCCAGGTCGTGGTCAGCGCCCATTACCCGGGCGCCAGCGCGCAGGTCGTCGCCGACACGGTGACGACGCCGCTCGAACAGCAGATCAACGGCGTCCAGGGGATGACCTATATGTCGTCGTCGAGCTCCAATGACGGCTCCTCGACGATCACGATCACCTTCGACGTCGGCTACGATCTGAGCACGGCGGCCGTCGACGTCCAGAACCGCGTTTCGCAGGCGGCTTCCTCGTTGCCGGCCATCGTCAATCAGGGCGGCGTGACGATCAAGAAGCAGAACCCGAACTTCGTCCTGATCGTCGACCTCACCTCGCCAGACGGTTCCGTCAACCCGGTCGCGCTGAGCAACCTCGCCTACTTGCAGGTGGTCGATCCGCTGAAGCGCCTGCCCGGCGTCGGCGACGTGCAGATCTTCGGTGAGCGGCGCTATTCGATGCGCATCTGGCTCGACCCCGACAAGCTAGCCAATCTCGGCATTACTGCCGTCGACGTGCAGAACGCCGTCGCCGAGCAGAACGTCCAGGTGGCGGCCGGCAAGATCGGGCAGTCGCCGGCTCCGGCCGGCACCGCCTTCGAGATGCAGGTCAACGCCGTCGGCAGGCTGAGCGATCCCAAGGAGTTCGGCGACATCGTCGTGCGGGCCAATACCGCCAACGGCTCGCTGGTCAGGCTGCGCGACGTTGCGCGCATCGAGCTCGGCGCGCTGCAATATTCGTCGTCGGCCTTCTTCGGCAAGGACCCGACGGTGGTGCTCGCGGTCTACCAGATGCCGGGCTCCAACGCGCTCGATCTGCAGCAGCGCGTCAAGGACAAGATGCAGGAGCTGTCGGCCCGTTTCCCGAAGGGCGTCAGCTACGCCATGCATTACGATACGACACGTTTCGTTTCGGCCTCAATGCACGACGTGCTGATCACGCTCGGCGAAGCGCTGGTCCTGGTCGTCGCCGTGGTGTTCATCTTCCTGCAAAGCTGGCGCACCACGATCATCCCGACGATCGCAATTCCGGTGTCGCTGGTGGCGACGCTGGCCGTCATGCATATGCTTGGCTTCTCACTGAACATGCTCAGCCTGCTCGGCATGGTGCTGGCGATTGGCCTCGTCGTCGACGACGCCATCGTCGTCGTCGAGAATGTCGAACGCCAACTTGAGGCCGGTCTCAAACCTCTGGCTGCCACGCGCACCGCGATGGCGGAGGTCACCGGCCCGATCATCGCGACGACCGCCGTGCTGATGGCGGTGTTCGTGCCGGTCGCCTTCATTCCGGGCGTGTCCGGCCGGCTCTACAACCAGTTCGCCCTGACGGTGGCGATCTCCTTCGGCATCTCGGCCTTCGTCTCGCTGACGCTTACCCCGTCGCTCAGCGCCGCCTTCCTGCGCCACCGGCCGGAAACGCAGTTCGTGCTGTTCCGCTGGTTCAACATGGGCTTCGAACGGCTGGCGCATGCCTATGCGAATGGGGTCCGTATTCTCATCCGCCTGCGCTGGATCATGCTCGGCGTGTTCGCGGCCGGACTTGTCGCGACCTATTTCGTCTGGCAGCGCCTGCCCTCGACCTTCCTTCCGGTCGAGGACCAGGGCTATTTCTTCGTCGTCATCCAGCTCCCCGACGGGGCCTCGCTGGAACGCACCGACGCGGTGGCGCAAAAGGCACGCGACATCCTGCAGAACACGCCCGGCGTCGACATCGTCGGCTCGATCAGCGGCTTGAACTTCCTGACCAGTGCCGCGCAGTCGAATTCGGCGGTCGAATTCGCTATCCTGAAGCCATGGGACGAACGCGGCCCCGATCAGAGCGCGTCTAAGCTCGTCGCCGACGTGCGCAACAAGCTGCTGCAAATTCCAGAGGCTTTTGCGCTGAGCTTCGACCCGCCGTCGATCCCAGGCATTGGCACCACCGGGGGCTTCGAGTTCCAGGTCGAGGACCTGACCGGCCGCGGCAGCGTGGCGCTCAACGATGCGACGCAAGCCGTGATTGCCGAGGCGCGCAAGCAGCCCGAGCTCAACCCACAGCAATTGTTCTCGTCGTTCTCGACCTCGACGCCGCAGTTCAACTACGATCTCGATCGCGCCAAGGCGAAGCTGCTCGGGCTCAACCTGCCGGACGTGTTCAATACGCTGCAGATCTATCTCGGCTCGCTCTATGTGAACGATTTCAACCTGTTCGGCCGCACCTTCCGGGTGACGATACAGGCCGACAAGGACTCTCGCGCCGGTCCGGCCGACATATCGCGGCTCTATGTCCGCAATGCGTCGGGTGGCATGGTGCCGCTGAGCACGCTGGGCAAGCTTGTGCCCGTCGTCGGCCCCGAGACCGTGCCGCACTACAACAACAATGCGTCGGCCCTGATCAATGGCGGCGCCGCCCCCGGCTTTTCGTCCGGCCAGGCGGTGGCGGCGATGGAACGCGCCGCTGCCACGGCGTTGCCGAGAGACTTCGGCTACGAATGGACCGGCATCACCTATCAGGAGCTCAAGGCGGGATCGATCGCATCCGTCGTCTTTGGTCTCGCGATCGTCTTCGTCTTCCTGATCCTCGCCGCGCAATATGAGAGCTGGGCGATGCCGTTCATGGTGCTGCTGGCGGTGCCGCTCGCACTGTTCGGTGCGTTCGTCGTGCTGTGGCTGCGTGGCATGCAGATCGACGTCTATTCGCAGATCGGCTTCGTCATGCTGATCGGACTGGCGGCCAAGAACGCGATTCTGATCGTCGAGTTTGCCCGGCGCCGGCGCGAAGAAGGCCTCAGCATCGTCGACGCCGCGATGGAAGCCGCGCGGCTGCGGCTGCGGCCGATCCTGATGACCGCCTTCGCCTTCATCCTCGGCGTGCTGCCGCTGATGTTCGCCACGGGTGCGGGTGCCGCAAGCCGGCAGTCGATCGGCACCACCGTCTTTGGCGGCATGGTCGCGGCGACGATCCTGTCGCTGGTGTTCGTGCCGGTCTTCTATGCGGTGATCGAGCAGCTGCGCGAGCGCCGCAGCGAGAGCGAACCGGTTTCCGAAGCGACCGAACAACCAACTGCCGAACCCGCCTTCGAGCCATTGGCCGAAGCGGCCGAATAGGACTGGAGAATTGATCATGCGTAAATGGAAAATCGCGCTGGGAACGGCCGTCGCCCTTGGGGCGATTTCGGTGGCGAGCGTTCACCTGCTCGACATGGGCAGCCTCAGCCTCAACGCCGGCACAGCCGGGGCGGCGACACCCAAGCCGGAAGCTTTTGTCATGCCGGTGCCGGTGGTGAGCGTCGTCAAGAAGACGATCCCGATCTATCTCGACTACGCCGCCCGGGTGGAGCCGATCCGCAGCATCACGCTGCAGGCGCGCGTGCCGGGTTATCTGCAGGAGCAGGTCGCTACCGACGGCAGCGACGTTGCGAAGGGCGACCTTCTCTACAAGATCGCCCCTGAGGATTTCCAGGCTGCCCTCGAGCAGGCGAAGGCGCTTATCCAGCGCGACACGGCGAAGCTCGACTATGCGCGCTCCAATCTCGGGCGCGGCAGCGAACTCGCCAAGAGCGGCTATCTCGCCAAGGACGTGTTCGACCAGCGCACCAGCACCTTGCGTGAGGCTCAGGCCTCGCTCGCCGTGAACCAGGCCGCCTTGCGGACCGCCGAGCTCAATTTGAGCTACACCGAAATCCGTGCCCCGTTCGCGGGACGCATCGGACGCAGCCAAGCATCTGTTGGAACGCTGGTCAGCGTCGCCGGCACGGTGCTCAATTCGCTGGTGCAGCTCGATCCGATCTACGTCACCTTCAATCCGAGCGAAACGGACCTGACACAGATCGAGGAAGCCCGGGCCGCGGGACCGATCAGTGTCGACGTCCTGCTTCCCGGTGAAACGGAACCGCGCCAGAAGGGCGATCTTACCTTCATGGACAACACGATCGATCGATCGACCGGCACGATCACGGCACGGGCGACGGTCGGCAACGGCAAGTTCACGCTGCTGCCCGGCCAATATGTCCGCGTCCGGCTGCACGTCAAAGAGCAGCCCGATGCGCTGATGGTACCGCAGACGGCACTCGGCTCAGGCCAGCTCGGCAAATACCTCTATGTCGTCGGCAAGGACAACACGGTCGACCAGCGTATCGTTTCGCTCGGACCGACCAATGGCGATCAGGTCGCCATCTTGAGCGGTGTGGCCGAAGGCGACCGGGTGATTACCGGCAATCTGCAGAAGATCGGCCCGGGAATGCCGATCTCGCCGCTGCCCGAGAAACCGGCCACCTGATAACCCCCATCAGGTTCCGGTCCCGCGGCGCCCTCGGCTCCCACGCCAAGGGCGCCGTTTTTGCTGATGTTTTCGACACGGCCGATTCAAGCCGTAGTGCGAACGGCGGCTCTGGCGACGATGGCAGCATAGAGGCGCTCTCCAACTGTGAAGGCAGTTTGTGGATCAGCAAACGAGACATCCATCCAGCCGACGGCTTGTCGCGGCTACACGTATCACTCGCGCGAACGCCCGCTTCGACCTGGATGGATGGACTGCTGGATTTAGGCGGCATAAGGCACCGTCTTCCAGGTCAAATCCTGGCGCAACGGTTTCGCCGGTCAGGCCGCCTGCAGGATCCGGATCCCGTGGCGTCCGGTAAGCTCGATCACGCGGTTAATCATGCCAGCGGTCGGCGGGCCGGAGGGCGCGTCCTTGGATGCAGCCTCTTCGAAGAATGCGATCATCTCGTCGTCGACGATCGCCATGAAAATAACCGGCACGGGACCAGCATTGCGATAGCCATGGGGCGCGTTGCCCGGAATGGTGACGACATCACCGGGTTCCACCTCATATTCTTGCGCGACCCCATCGATCATTGTCCATATCGTGAGGGTGCCCTCGAGAATGCGGAAAATTTCCGCGGAAGGATGCGTGTGGGGCGGCGTGCCGCTTCCAGGAGGTACCGTGACGTCGATCACGTTGAGTGCCGTCCCAGCGAGCTTTGCCCGGACAGCGACCTGATCGCCCATTACCCAGAAGCCTTGAACCGAATCGGCCGGATGGACCGTCGCTTTGGTCTTATGCCAAGTCACTTGCTTTTTCCTTTCGAACAGCGCCTTGCTGCGATTTTGCCGCATTGAGCAAGGCGCGAATTGCCCAGGCGGCTGCCTCTCCGGCCTCACGGCCGGTAAGACCCCAGTAGTCTTTCATCGTCTGCCAGGCAGTGGCGCTGAACAGGAGCTGGATCACGGCCTCAAGCTGGCGCGCCGCCTTCGGGTCCATTCCGTTTGCGACTTGCGAAAGGCTGCTCTGAAAGGCACGTTGCCGCTCACCATTGGCTTGCAGGCGCATCTCGCGCCCGGTAGCGCTCGCATGCGAGGCTCTGACTACGCCTTCGATTGCGTCCAACGAGGCGAAAAGGTCGGGAGGAAGATCGATCAGATCCTGCTCCCGCTCAGGCCAGAACCGCACTCCCAGAGAGGCATTGGTGCTGGCCCAAAAGGCTTCCAAAAGCGCTTCCTTCGTCGGGAAATGGCGGAAGATGGTCCGTCGGTTTACGCCCGAAACCTCGGCAACCTCATCGAAGCCAAGCAGGCTGTACGGATTTTGCTCCAGAATCGTTCGAATGGACGCGAGGATGCGCTCGCGCGTGGCCTGCGCCTGCTCTGCCCGCAGCGGGCTCTCGTATTTCTGAGTCATCGTTTGTGAATTCATGTCACTGCTAGTGACACAAACCTTCCCAGTCGTCAATGGACATTGCGAAGGCTACGCACCAGGTTGTTTCCCGCTGCGAGAAGCCAGCTGACGCTCAGCGGCCGGGACCTGGTCGGCTTGCATGGTCAGGCTGGCTGAGGCCGGAAGGGCGCCAATGTCTCCAGGATCGAGAATCCAGCTCTTGTAAGATTGTCGACAATCTGCTTGTCTTGCTTTCGGTTCCCTGGAGCAGCCGAATGGCAAAGCTGGATTTCAGTCCGATCGCGGATACGACACGCAGGGCCGAGATCGTGGGGCTGCTCCGGCGGGCGATCCTGACCGGCCGGCTGGAACCGGGACAGAAGCTCAACGAACTCAGGATTTCCGAGCAGATGCGGGTGAGCCGCGCGCCGCTGCGCGAGGCAATGCGCGAGCTGGTGCAGGAAGGCATCCTGACCAGCATCCCCTACGCCGGAACCTTCGTCATCAACGTCACCGCCAAGGACATCGACGACGCCTATTCGCTCAACAAGGTGCTCGACGAGTTCGCCATCGAGCGGACCTGGCCGCTTCGCGACCAGCGCTTCTTCGACGAGCTTGACCGGCGCCATGCGGCGGTGAAGCAGGCGACGCGCGACCTGGACACGACGCGGCAGATCGAAACAGCGCTGCAACTGCATGGCCTGATCCACGAATGGGCCGACAATTCGGTGCTGCTGGAAACCTGGCAGCGGCTGACCAGCCGGCTGCAGATGTATTTCGCGCTGCACCAGCGGGCGCGCAACGAGCCGGTGCCTGCCGTAGATGCTCACGAGACCTATGTACGGCTGCTCAAGGGCAGCGACATGCGCGCCGCACAGCGCCACGCCAAGGACCATATCGACCTGGATTTCGAAGAACTGCTCGCCTATGCGCGCGGGCTGGAACAGCGCGGCTCAAAGGGCGCCGGCGCCGATCGTGCCGGCCGACCTAAAGGCGGCTGAGCCCGACAAATTTGACGGACATCCCGGAACACAGACAACGGACAGAAAACGTGCAGATCAAAACCATCAAGGCCTACCATGTCGTGCAGCCCTTCGTGGACGGGCCCTACCGCATGTCCAAGGGGCGTGTCGCCGATGCGTTCGACGCGGTGATCGTCGCCGTCACCGCCGATAGCGGGCTCACCGGCTGGGGCGAGATGGCGCCGCTTGGCAATTTCTATTCGCCTGCCTTCGCTGCGGGTACTCGCGCCGGCGTCGTCGAGATCGCGCCGCATCTCATTGGCCATGACCCACGCGGGCTTGCCAGTATCAACAGGTTGATGGACACGGTGTTCAAGGGCCATCCCTACATCAAGTCGGCGCTCGACATGGCATGCTCGGATCTCGCGGCGCGCGCCGCCGACGTGCCGCTGGTCACGTTGCTTGGCGGCCGCGAGAGCGAGACGGCGGAACTCTACAAGGTCGTCACCCACGGCACGGTCGACGCGATGGCCGCACTTGCCAAGCACATCGTCGGGAAAGGATTTCAACGGCTGCAGGTCAAGGTCGGCGGCAACGTCCATGACGACATCGAACGCGTCACAGCCGTTGCCGCCGCGGTGCCGAAGGGCACCGTCATCTTCTGCGACGCCAATGCCGGCTGGACCCCTTACGAGGCGCGCCAGTTCGTGGATGCGACGCGCACCATCGACTACACGTTCGAGCAGCCCTGCACGACGATCGACGAATGCCTGTCGGTGCGCCGCTCGCTCGACAAGCCGATGGTGCTCGACGAATCCGTCGCCTCGTTGGACGATATGCTCGACATCCACCGCAAGGGCGCGGCCGACGGGCTGACGCTGAAGATCTCGCGCCTCGGCGGCGTCACCAAAACGCGCCAGATCCGCGACCTTGCCGTCGACCTCGGCTTCATGATCACGGTCGAAGACACTGGCGGCGCCGAGATCGACACATCGGCCATGGCGCATCTGTCGCTGTCGACGCCGGAGGAGCGCCGGCTGCACGCCATCGCCTTCCACGAATGGGTGACGGTGCGCACCGCATCCAACATGCCGCCGGTTTCGGGAAGCCGTATGGGCATTCCGGATGGGCCGGGCCTCGGCATCGATGTCGTTCCCGGCCTGCTTGGTGCGCCCTTCTTCGAAATCGGCAGCTGAGCTACAACAAGGCTGCACCCAATCAACCTGAATATGCCGCGTCCTTCTGACTGCGGAGGCACGGCCGTGTGGATGACCGCTCCTCCAATCGTCTTCGGCCGATTGCAGAGCGACAATGCCCAATTGCCGGTTGAAATATTTTTCATTTGCAAATAGAAATGTTCAAACCGTTGATTTGGACGCTGCGGCGCGTCAGGAACTGGAGGAAGCGACATGTCCCATCCGCAATTTGCAGCGGAACTTCTGCAGCGCGCTGAACAGCAGGGGCCGATCACCATCGGGCTTGCCGGCGCCGGACAGATGGGCACCGACATCGTCGTCCAGGTCGCGCTGATGCCGGGCATGCGGATCGGCGCCATTTCCGAAGTCAGGCCGCAGGCAGCGATCGACGCGGCGCTGCTCGCTGGCCATGACCGTTCCGACATCGTCCATGCCGGCAATGCGGCCGCGATCGACCGCGCCATCGAGGCCGGCAAGATCGCGGTGACCGAAGATTTGCATGCGCTGGCGGCGGCCGGCCGGATCGACGTCATCATCGACGCAACGGGTAATCCCAATATCGGCACGCTGTTTGCGCTCGAAGTGATGAAGAACGGCAAGCATATCGTCATGCTCAATGTCGAGGCCGACATCACCATCGGCCGCTTCCTCAAGGAGGAGGCACGCAAGGCCGGCGTCGTCTATACCGGTGCCGCCGGCGACGAGCCCGCCTGCACGCTGGAGATCATCGGCTTTGCCAAAAGCCTCGGCTTCAACATCATCGCCGCCGGCAAGGGCAAGAACAATCCGCTGAAGATCGACGCCATGCCGGCCGACTACGAGAAGGAGGCGGCCGAGCGCAACATGAATGCGCGCATGCTGGTCGAATTCGTCGACGGCTCGAAGACGGCGATCGAGATGGTGGCGATCGCCAATGCGACCGGCCTGGTGCCCGACGTGCCGGGCATGCACGGCCCGACCGCGACGCTGGAGGAGTTGGCCAGCGTGCTTTGCCCGCGCGAGGATGGCGGCGTGCTGCATCGCAAGGGCGTGGTCGATTACTCGATCGGCAAGGGAGTGGCGCCCGGCGTGTTCTGCATCATCGAGACCCGGCATCCGCGTGTGCTGGAGCGCATGATCGACCTCAAGGTCGGCAAGGGCCCCTATTTCACGATCTTCCGGCCCTATCATCTGACCAGCCTGGAAGTGCCGCTGTCGGCGGCGCGCGCCGTGGTCTACAAGCGGGCCGACATGGAGCCGCTCGACCATCCTGTGGCCGAGGCGGTGGCGGTCGCCAAGAGCGATCTTGGCGTTGGCCAGTCGCTCGGCATGATCGGCGAGAACGACTATCGCGGCTTCGCCATGACCTGGGGGGATGCGCGCGCCCGCGGCGCCCTGCCGCTCGGCCTTGCCGAACGCGCCAAGGTGGTCAAGCCGCTCAAGACCGGCGACTTCCTGACCTATGAAAATTGTGTACCCGACGATTCGATGGTGATAACCCAGATCCGCCGCCGTCTCGACCAGTCGGACGGACGGTTCGTTACAAACGCAGCCTGACCCCGCCGGATCTCCGCCTGATGGACGATGTCGTAATCGGGATCGACGCCTCGACCACGGCCGTGAAGGCGATTGCCTTCGCGCGCGACGGCGAGGAGCTGTTCCAGGCGCGCGAGCCGTACCCGCTTTCAAATCCGAAGCCCGGCCATTTCGAGCAGGACGCCGAACATTGGTGGACGGCGCTGCTTGGCGCATTGAAGCAGGTCACCGAGGCGGTCGGCGCTACGCGGGTGGCGGCGATCTGCATCGCTCACCAGCGAGAGACCTTCACGCTGGTGGACAGCGCCGGCAAAGCACTCATGCCGGCGATCCTGTGGCTCGACGAACGCGCCCGGCCGCAGGTTATCAGGCTTTCGGCCGAACTCGGCCGCGAGGCGATCCGCGACTGGAGCGGCAAGCCCCCGGACCCGACGCCGGCGCTCTACGCCATTGCCTGGCTTGCCGAGCACCAGCCGCAAGTGCTTCGCCAGGCAGCGGCACTGGTCGACGTGCACGGTTTCTTCGTCCAGCGGCTGACCGGGCGATTGGTCACCAGCACCGCAAGTGCGGATCCGCTCGGGCTGCTCGACGTCGAGAAAGGTACCTGGCATCCCCGCCTCGTTGCGGCCGCCGGACTGCAGATGGAGCAATTGCCCGAGCTGGTCGCGCCGGGCGTGGTCTGCGGCAGTCTTTCCGCAAGCATAGCGCAGCTGACCGGCCTGAGGGCCGGCACGCCGGTCGTTGCCGGCGCTGGGGACGGCCAGGCGATGGGCCTCGGCATGGGCGTCTACGGCGAGGGCAAGAGCTATCTCTCGCTCGGCTCCGGCGTGGTCAGCGGCTGCTATTCCGGCAAGGTGAAAACCTCGGACGCCTTTCGCACGCTGGTCTCGCCGACCGGCTCCGGATTCATGCTGGAGACCGTGCTGCGATCGGGCATGCAGCTGGTCGACTGGATCGTGCGAACCACCGGTTCGCCCTCGGCGGCAGCGCTGGAGAAAGTGGCGCTGGATGTTGCCGCGGGCAGCGAGGGCCTGCTCATCATGCCCTATTGGGCCGGCGTCATGAGCCCGTATTGGGACGGTGCGGCGCGCGGCGCCATTGTCGGCCTGTCGCTCGATCACCGGCCGGAGCATCTCTTCCGCGCTGTCCTGGAAGGCATCGCCTTCGAGCAGGCCGTCGCCACCGAGGCCATGGAAGCCCAGGCCGGCGGACCGGCGGCGATGATTGCCGCCGGCGGCGGCACCAATTGCGCGCTGCTAATGCAGATCATGGCAAGCGTGCTCGAGCGGCCGCTCTCGGTTTCGCCGGTCAACGAAGCCGCCGCACTCGGCGCTGCCATGCTGGCGGCAGCGGCTGTCGGCTGGTTTGCTTCGCCGGAAGCCGCAGCAGAGGTAATGGCTGCCGCTCCCACCAGGCATGTCGATCCGGTCGACGGGCTTGTCGCCGCCTATCGCAGCCGCAAGGAAATCTACCGCGACCTTTATCAGGCGACGCGCGACATCCACACCCGCCTCGGCGCTCTCGACGAAATCTAGCGGTTGAGCAGCCCCTTGGCCGCATCCTCGTCGGTGATCAGAACCGATACCTTGGTGTTGGCCAGCGCCGCCCGCATGATGGCAATCTTTTCCTGCCCTCCCGAAACCAGGATTATGCTAGGAATATCCGACAGATCCTGCAGCGGATAGGCACAGACGCGGCGGTTGACCTCGTGGTCGACCGGGCGGCCCTCGGCGTCGATGAAATGACACAGAATATCGCCGACGGCACCGGCCGCCTGCAGTTCCTCGAGTTCACTTGGCTTGATGAAGCCGTAATTGGCGATCGGGCTGTCGCTGGAAAACGAGCCGACGCTGAGCACGGCGATGTTTGCCCGGCGCGCGCGGAAAACAACATCCTGAACGCTGCGCTGGCTCATGAAAGCATCGCGCTGCTCCGGCCTGTCGGCATAGACCGGCACCGGCAGCAGGAAACACTCCGCACCGATCTTCTCGGCGAAATCCCAGGCGCTTTCGGTCGGGTTGAGCGGCTGTGCATGGGTGAGGCCGCCAAGCATCGAAACCACCGTTGTCCTGGCGATCGGCCGCCGTGGCAATTCATTGATGGCGAATTTCAGCGTCCGCCCCCAGCCCAGCGCGATGACATCGCCGGCGTTCACATGGTCGGCCAGGTAGGCGGCGGCGGCGTGGCCGATCATCAGCGGCGCGTTGCTTCGGTCGGCCGCCGACGGTACCACAACAGCCTGGCTGAGCCCGAAGCGCTGCTTGAGGCTTTCCTCCAGGATCACGCATTCGACAACGCTGTCGCGGATGCGGAACTGGACGACACCCTCTTCGCGGGCGGCCGAGAGAATGCGATGCACCTTGATGCGGCCGACGCCGAGAATTTCGGAAATCCGCTCCTGCGTAAGACCCTCGACATAATAGTGCCAGGCGGCGCGGGCCTTGAGTTCGGCGTCGGGGAAGCGCGAGGCTCTTTCGTTCTCTATGATCGTCATCTGTTTGCCTTGCCGCAGTCGCCGGCTCTGCTCATGATATTCCAATCCGGCGACTTCGAAATGCCCAAGATTTCCGAGACATTGCGTAAGGCAAACCGGCGAACAGCGCAAACCGTGCTCGAATGAAGCGGGCAGGTCTTGACAATTTTCCGACGAACAGTTTAGCTGAACAAAATTGCATGTTAAAGATAAATTGTTCACAGGGAGGGGCCTGGTGAACAAAGTGGCCCGGTGATGCAGCGCCGGATTGCTGTGGAGGAGACAAAGTGGCTGTGAGCAACGACGCAAGCAATTTGAAGGCAGGCGAGTTGAAGGCAGGCTCTGGCGCGCAGGCTACGGCGGGCGCAAGGTTTTCGGCTGTCTTTGCCGGAACCATGGGTCCGCTGATCGGGCTGGTTCTGCTGTGCCTGGCGCTCTCGCTGACTACCGACACCTTCCTGACCATCCGCAACATCCTCAACGTGCTCGACCAGGTCACTGTGCTCGGCATCATGGCGATCGGCATGACGCTGGTCATCCTGATCGGCGGCATCGACCTGTCCGTCGGCTCGGTGCTGGCGCTGGCTTCCATGGTGATGGGCTTCGTCGCCCATCCGGACTATCTCAATCTCGGCCTGCCGGCCGGCATCGCCGCAGCCCTCGTCGTCGCCGGCCTTTGCGGGCTGGTTTCGGGCCTGCTGGTGACGGTCACCAAGCTGCCGCCCTTCATCGCCACGTTGGCGATGATGTCGGTGGCGCGCGGCCTCGCCAACATGATCACCGACGGCTCGCAGATCGTCGGCTTTCCCGACTGGTTCACCAGCCTGTCGATAATCCGCCATTTCGGATTCCTCTCGGTCACCGTCGGGCTGATGATCGTGCTTGCCGTCATTTTCGCGATCTTCCTGAATTATCGCGCTACCGGCCGTAGCCTGTACGCGATCGGCGGCAGCGCCGAAGTCGCCCGGCTGTCCGGCATACCAGTCAAGTCGCTGACAAACTGGGTCTATGCGATCTGCGCCGTGCTGGCCGGTCTCGCCGGCATCGTGCTTGCCGCCCGGCTCGATTCCGTCCAGCCGAGCTCCGGCCTTGGCTACGAACTCGACACCATCGCGGCGGTGGTGATCGGCGGCGCCAGCCTGTCGGGCGGCGTCGGTTCGATCGGCGGCACAGCCATCGGCGTCCTCATCATCGGCGTGCTGCGCAACGGGCTGAACCTGCTCGGTGTCTCGCCCTTCATCCAGCAAGTGGTTATCGGCGTGGTGATCGCGCTGGCGGTGGCCACCGACACGTGGCGGCGCCGAGCACAATGAAGAATGGGGCACAATGAAGAATTGGGCTCAATGAGATTCGCCCCGATATTCGGGCGAAAACGGATCGGTGATCCGAAACTGGGAGTTGTTCGGCCAAGGGGCGCCGCGATGCGCGGGCAGGACAGATTGAACATCAACGGAGGAATAAACATGCTGACCAAACGTTCATTGCTGCTTGCCGCCGCGGCCGTCATCCCGCTGCTTGGCCTGTCCGACATGGCCTCGGCCAAGGAGGCCAAAAAGCTCGGCCTCGCCGTCGCCAATCTGCAGGCCGACTTCTTCAACCAGATCAAGCAGTCCGTCGAAGCCTACGGCAAGGAAAAGGGCATCGAGGTCGTTACCGTCGACGCCAAGGGCGATTCGGCGACCCAGGTCAGCCAGGTGCAGGACCTGATCACGCAGAACATCGATGCGCTGATCTATATTCCAGCCGGCGCCACCGCCGCCACCGTGCCGACCAAGACCGCCAAGGCTGCCGGCATCCCAGTCGTCAATGTCGACCGCAACGCCGATGGCGCGCCCGGCGATACCTTCATCGCAACCAACAGCGTGGCATCGGCCAAGGCGGTTTGCGACTACATCGCCAAGCAGGCCGGCGGCAAGGGCGAGCTGATCATCATCCACGGCCAGAAGGGCACGACGCCCGAAGTCGACCGCTCGAAGGGCTGCGGCGAAGCGCTGAAAGGCTATCCCGACATCAAGGTTGTCGGAGAATTGTGGAGCGAAGGCTGGCACCAGGACGAAGGCTTCAAGCTGACGCAGGATCTGTTGCAGTCGCACCCCGACGTGTCGATCGTCATCGGCCAGGCCGACGCGCTGGCGCTCGGTGCGGCGCAGGCCGTCAAGGTCGCCAATCCCGGCCACAAGGTCTGGGTTGCCGGCTTCGACGGCGACGTGGCGGCGCTCAAGGCACTGAAGGACGGCGTCTTCGACGTGACCGCGACGCAGCAGACCCAGGGCATGGGCCGGCTCGCCGTCGATGCAGCAATCAAGCTGGTGGCCGGCGAGACCATTCCCGCCGAACAGCTGCAGGATGCGACGCTGACCACCAAGGACAATGTCGAGCAGTTCATCGCCAAGCATCCCTGATTGAGACCAGTCCGGCAATCGACGAGCGCAACGATGTCCACCGATCCTCGCCACACGCACAGCCCCCATAACGGGCTCGTCGTCAGCGGCCTCTGCAAAAGCTACGGGCCGGTGCAGGTCCTGGCCGATGCGAGCTTCGAGGTGCGGCCGGGCGAGGTCGTGGCGCTGCTTGGCGAAAACGGCGCCGGCAAGTCGACTGTCTCGAACATCATCGCCGGGTCGACGAAACCCGATGCCGGCACCATCACCTGGCGGGGGAACGCTTATTCCCCCGCCAATCCTGCCGCGGCGATCGACGCCGGCATCGGCATGATCCACCAGGAGCTGAAGCTCTTGCCCGATCTGTCGGTCGCCGAAAACGTCTATGTCGGGCGCCTGCCGATGCGTGGCGGCCGCATCGACCGCGCGGCAATGAATGCACGGGCATCGGCCCAGTTGAAGCGCCTCGGCCTCGATGTCTCGCCCGAGCGCAAGGTGCGCACGCTGCGTATCGCCGCCCAGCAGCAGGTCGAGATCGCCAAGGCGCTGACGCTCAATGCCGAGCTGCTGATCTTCGACGAACCGACGGCCGCCCTTGGCGGCGAGGAAACGGAGCTCCTGTTCCAGCAGATCCGCAAGCTCAAGGCGGAAGGCATGTCCTTCATCTATATCAGCCACCGGCTGGACGAGATCGCCCAGATCGCCGATCGCGTGGTGGTGATGCGCGACGGGCGCATCGTCGCCCGGCACGAGCGCGCCGACATTCCGGTGCGCACTGTCGTCGAGCAAATGGTCGGCCGCAGTGTCGAGCGGATGTTCCCTACGGTATCGGCGCCGGGCAACGACACGTTGCTCGAGGTCGAGAACCTGTCCTCGCCGGAACGCAGCTTTCAAAATGTCAGCTTTTCAGTGCGGGCCGGCGAAATCCTCGGCATTGCCGGGCTGATCGGCGCCGGACGCACGGAGCTGGTGCGGGCGATCGCCGGTGCCGATCCGATCTCATCGGGATCGGTGCGCGTCGCCGGCAAGCCGGTGCATCTCAATGGCCCGGCGGCGGCGATCAAGGCCGGCGTCGTCCTGGTACCGGAAGACCGCAAGGCGCAGGGCGTGGTGCTCGACCAGACGATCGGCGAGAACCTGGCGATCGGCAATTTCGACCATGTCGCGCCGAATGGCTGGGTGTTCCCGAAGGCGGTGCAGAAATTCGCCGAGGCCGGCATTCGCCGGCTCGGCGTCAAGGGCCGGCCGAACCAGGCGGTCAGCAAGCTCTCCGGCGGCAACCAGCAGAAAGTGATCATCGCCAAATGGGTGTCGCGCCCGCCCAAGGTATTCATCCTGGACGAGCCGACGCGCGGCATCGACGTCGGTGCACGCGCCGCGATCTATGATGTCATCGCCGACCTTGCCCGCTCCGGCATGGCGGTGGTGGTGGTGAGCTCCGACCTCGAGGAAGTTCTCGGCCTGTCACATCGCGTGCTGGTGCTGAGCCGCGGCCGGCAACGCGGCATTCTCGACCGCAGCGAAGCAAGCAATATCGCCGTGATGGAACTCGCCACGAGCTAGGAACAGCCCATCGAAACAAAGCGCAGCAGGTGGTATCCTCCCGGGCACCAGACCGCGCGGGGCGCCAGCAACAGAGTTGGCGCCCCTTTATTTCCGGAGGACGGCGGTTGGAGTAGAGGGACCGACGATGAAATTATTCGACCTTCATGGTGACGTGGCACTTGTGACAGGCGCCGGCAGCGGCATCGGGCAGGCAATCGCCATTGGGCTGGCCGAGGCCGGCGCCGACATAGCCTGCTTCGGCCACGCCTCGAAAGGCGGGCTACAGGAGACCGCGCACCGGATCACGGCACTCGGCCGCAAGGCGCTGGTGCTGAACGGCACGGTGACTTCAGAGGCCGATCTCGCGGCCGCGATCGAGCGTACGGAGATGGAACTCGGCGCGTTGACCATCGCCGTCAACAATGCCGGCGTCGCCGGAGCTGAGCCGGCAGAGACGCTGTCGCTGGAGAAATGGCAGAAGCTCTATGACGTCAATGTCAGCGGCGTGTTCCTGTCCTGCCAGGCCGAGGCCCGCGCCATGCTGACGCGGCGCAAGGGCTCGATCATCAACATCGCGTCGATGTCGGGCTCGATCGTCAATCGCGGCCTGACCCAGGCGCATTACAATTCGTCGAAGGCCGCGGTGATCCACATGTCGAAGAGCCTCGCCATGGAATGGGCCGATCGCGGCCTGCGCGTCAATGTCGTCAGCCCCGGCTACACGCTGACGCCGATGAACAAGCGGCCGGAGGTCGCCGACCAGGTCAGGATCTTTGAGCGCGACACGCCGATGGGCCGCATGGCGGCGCCGGAAGAGATGGTCGGCCCGACCGTGTTCCTGGCCAGCCGCGCCTCGAGTTTCGTCACCGGCATCGACCTGATCGTCGATGGCGGCTTCGTCTGCTGGTAGGAGAAAAGATGCAGAAGCGATTCCTGGGAAAAACGGCGGTCATCACCGGCGCCAGCGGCGGCATTGGCGCGGCAATGGCCAGGCGCTTCGCGGCGGAAGGTGCCGCGGTCGTTGTCAGCGCCATCGACCCGCGCGTCGAAGAGGTCGCCGCCGATCTCAAGGCTACGGGCGCCAGGGTCGCATCGCTGCGCATGGACGTGACCAAAAAGGACGAGGTCGTCGCCCTCTATGACCTGGCCGAGCAACAGTTCGGCCGCGTCGACATCTCCGTGCAGAATGCCGGTGTCATCACCATCGCCAGGATAGAGGCGATGACCGAGGCCGAATGGGACAAGGTGATGGCGGTCAACACCAAGGGCGTGTTCCTGTGCTGCCAGGAGGCGATCGCGCGCATTCGCAAGCATGGTGATGGCGGCCGGCTGATCAACACCGCATCCGGCCAGGCGCGGCAGGGCTTTATCTACACGCCGCATTATGCGGCCTCGAAATTCGGCGTCGTCGGCGTCACCCAGAGCCTGGCCAAGGAAGTGGCCAAGGAGAAGATCACCGTCAACGCGATCTGCCCCGGCATCATCGACACCGATATGTGGGCCTATAACGACGCCGCATGGGGCAAGTTGATGGGCGAGTACAAGCCCGGCGAGCTGATGGCCGAATGGGTGAAGAACATCCCGATGGGCCGCGCCGGCAGCGGCGAAGATGTCTCCGGCCTGGTCAGCTTTCTGGCCAGCGACGATGCAGCCTACATCACCGGCCAGACCATCAATGTCGATGGCGGCCTGATCATGTCGTGAGCGGCGGCGCGGGCCAACGTACCATCCACCGGGATCTGAAAGCCCCCTTCGCCGCGTTCAGACCGGTCGGCCGGCCCGTGCCAATCCATGCTCCACGAGCCGGTCGATGATTTCGGAATAGCTGACGCCGCTCGCCGCCATTGCCTTGGAATACATGCTGATATCGGTGAAGCCGGGGATGGTGTTGATTTCATTGACCAAGAATTGCATGTCCGGTGTCAGGAAAAAGTCGACGCGCGCCATCCCGTCACAGCCGACGGCTCTGAAAGCCCTTGCGGCCACGTCCCGCATGGCTGCCTCGACCTCCGGCGGCAGTTCGGCCGGCACTTTAAGTGCCGCGCCGTTCTCGTCGATGTATTTGGCATCGTAGCTGTAGAAATCGTGGCTTTCGGCCGGCACGATCTCGCCTGGCCGCGAGACGAACAGGTCGCCTGCCGGGTCCTCCAACACGCTATATTCGATCTCGCGCCCACGAATGAATTCCTCGGCCAACAGCTTGCAATCGTGCCGGAAGGCTTCAGCAAGCGCTCCATCGAATTCCTGGCTGGCATGGACTTTTCCGACGCCGACAGACGATCCCTGACGCGCCGGTTTGATGAAGAACGGCAGGCCGAGTTCGCTTTCCAGTATGGCGAGGACAGGCGCCGCACCTTCATGGATCGTCACTGAGCGCGCGATTGGCAGCCCCGCCGCTTCCAGGAGCCGTTTGGCGATGTCCTTGTCCAGCGCGGTTGCCGAACCCAGGATGCCGCAGCCGGCGAGCGGCACCCGAGCCACCTCGGCCACCCCCTGTACCGAGCCGTCTTCGCCATGAGGGCCGTGCAGGACAGGAAACAAGATGTCGATCTTCGGCAGATCATAGGGCGTGCCGTCGGCCGGGATCGCCATCATCCGTCCGCGCCCACCCGGAACCAGGCAAACTTCCGTGCCGGCCGCAGGTTTTGCGAGCGTACCATCCTGGAAGCTGCTCAGCAGCCACTGTCCTTCGCTCGTGACGAAGATTGGGAGGGCATCGTATTTGGCGGACAGCAGCGCACGCATGACATTGGTTGCTGAAAGCACCGAAACGTCATGTTCGGCGGAACGTCCGCCAAAGAGCACGGCAATTCGCAGTCTGTTCAAGGGAGAGGTCATGAAAGCCTCGGATATGATCTGGTGTTGAAAGGTCACAAGCCGGCGGCGATCCCGCGGTTGGCGAAGAAGTAAGGCATTTTGGTGTGCTGCATTGTATCGGTACCCTGTCCTTGCGGCTCGCACACGGGATGACCGGCAATCTTGGCTTTTTTCAAACTCATCTACGGGTCCACGCAAAAGACGGGCCGTGAAATTGGCACCGGCGTTAATCGTTGCGCGACGTGAACGTTGGTATATATAATTTCATCCCATGAAAGTGGCGCTGGGCGAGTTGCCGAGCCAACAGCCGAGATCATGGGACTTTGATGGTTTGCCCCTCAAGACCGGCGATCGATCCGTGGATGACTGCCTTGGCAGCAATCCTTCGGCAGTCATGACGCGGCCGGTCCCGCCACATCTTCACCAATTTGGGCACCAACCCCGTTTTGCGCCGGCATCCGCTTCGGCAGCATTGTGGCGCCTACGGCCTTGCGCAACGACCAGCTGTTCCAACACAATCAAAAAAGACGCAAGAAGGGAACTAACGATAACGTCCACCAGAGCTTGACAGGAGAACAAGCATGTCACTTCGGAGCATGATTTCGAATTTCTCAATGGGAGCCTTAACACTTGCCGCAGCCGCACTGACATCTTCGGCCTATGCGGCAGCGCCGGAATCCAACGACCCGATCAAGATCGCACTGTTCGATTGGACCAGCGTCAATCTGAACGCCAAGATCCTCGGCGGCATCCTCGAAAAGCTCGGCTATACCGTCGAGTATCCGACCGCCGACTATCTCTCCAGCCTGACCACCGGCCTGACCAATGGCGACATCGATGTCGGCCTGGAATTCTGGGACACGACGGCCGGCGAGGCGATGAAGGCCTCGGACGCGACGGGCCAGACCGAACGCCTCGGCAAGCTCGGACCCAAGGCCAAGGAAGAATGGTGGTTTCCCGAATATATGAAAGAGAAATGCCCCGGCCTGCCGAACTGGGAGGCGCTGAAAGACCCGAAATGCGCCGAGGCCTTCTCGACGGCCGAAACCGCGCCGAAGGGGCGTTATCTCGGCGGACCCGTGACATGGGAAGGTTTTGACGACGAACGCGTCGAGGCGCTGAAACTGCCCTTCACCGTCATCCATGCCGGTACCGATGCGGCGATGTTCGCCGAACTGGACTCGGCCTATCAGCGCAAGGCGCCGATCATGCTGTGGATCTATTCGCCGCATTGGGCGCCGGCCAAATACAAGGGCGAATGGGTCGAATTCCCCGACTATACGACAGAGTGCTACACCGACCCGAAATGGGGTGTGAACCCCGACGCGAAATATGACTGCGGCAAGCCGCATGGCGAGATCTGGAAATATTCCTGGGCCGGCATGAAGGACAAATGGCCTGTCGCCTACAAGGTCGCGAAAAACTACACGGTCGACACCGACGAGCTCAACAAGATGAGCGGCGAGATCGATCTCGAAGGCAAGACGCCGGAAGACGTCGCCGCCGCCTGGATCGCCGCCCACGAAGCCGACTGGAAAGCCTGGGCCGAGTGACCGTCTGACTGGAAATCCGATGACCCGGCCATCCGTGGCCGGGTCGCGATCCCGTGTTCCAGAAGGACGATCGCATGACCGATACGATTGAACAGGCGGCGAAAGCGGGCAACGACGCCCGCCCGATAAAGCTTGCCTGTCGCAATGTCTGGAAGCTGTTCGGGGCGGACGCGGCCGATTTCATCCGCCGGCGCGACGGCAAGGCCAGCCTGGCGGACATCGCCGCTGCCGGACTGGTTGGCGCGGTGCGCGCCGTCGATCTCGAAATCCGCCAGGGCGAGATCTTCATCATCATGGGACTTTCGGGGTCAGGCAAGTCGACGCTGGTGCGCTGCATGTCGCGGCTGATCGAGCCGACCCACGGCAAGGTCGAGTTTGAAGGCAAGGACCTGCTCAAGATTTCCGATGCCGCGCTGATCGAGCTGCGACGCCACCGCATGGGCATGGTGTTCCAGAATTTTGCCTTGCTGCCGCATCTCAACGTACTGGAGAACATTGCCTTCCCCCTCGGCATCCAGGGGCAGGACCGGCCGACGCGCGAGGCGCGCGCGCGGGAAGTGATCGAGCTGGTCGGCTTGCGCGGTCGCGAGCATTTCTATCCGCGCGAGCTTTCCGGCGGCCAGCAGCAGCGCGTCGGCATCGCCCGCAGCCTCGCCACAAAGCCGGAAATCTGGTTCCTCGACGAGCCGTTCTCGGCCCTCGATCCGCTGATCCGCCGTGAGATGCAGGACGAGCTGATGCGGCTGCAGACCATGCTGCACAAGACCATCGTCTTCATTACCCATGATTTCGACGAGGCCATCCGGCTGGCCGACCGGATCGCCATCATGAAGGACGGCGAGGTCATCCAGATCGGCACGCCGGAAGAGCTGGTGGTCAATCCGGCGACCGACTATGTCGCCGAATTCACCCGCGATGTCGATCGCGCCAAGGTGATATCGGCGCGCAGCCTGATGCGCGCCTGCGACGGCGCCGAGTACGGCGGCACGGTCGCGCCGGATGCCAAGATATCAAGTTTTTCGGCTGATATCGTCTCTGCCGGCAAGCCCTTCGCGGTGGTCAACGGCACCGGCAAGCCGATCGGCTTAGTCACGCCGCAGGCAGTGATCGATCTTCTCGCCGGCATAGAACGTCGTGGGGCTGGCGCATGACGGTTACGGCAAGCGGCAGCGCAGCGAGGCCCCGGCCGGTTCAAACCTGGCTGGCGATCTGGGCCTGCGCGCTCGCCGCCGTGCTTATCGTCTTCCTGCTGCAGGAAAGCCTGCCCTGGGCGGTCAATTACCCGGCCGGCGCGATCGTTCCTGTCGCAGACTGGGTCGGTGCGCTGATGAACTGGGTGAAGTCGAACTTCTCCTGGCTGACCCGCTCGATCACCGCGGTGCTCGGCGTGCCGCTCGATTTCGCGCTCGGTCTTCTGGCCAAGAATTTCAAGATCGGCCATGGCGCGGATATGATCGTCTTGCCGCGCCTGTCCTGGGTCGGCGTCTGCGCTGCCGCCTACCTTGCCGGACGCGCCGCCGGCGGCTGGAAGCTGGGTGCGCTGGCCGGCGGCTGTTTTCTCTACATCGCGCTGTTCGGGCAGTGGACCAGCGCCATGCTGACGCTGGGCTTGATCTCGATCGCCGTGCCGTTTTGCATTGTCACCGGGCTGTTCGCCGGCATCTGGGCATGGCGCAAGCCTTGGGCGGAGAGGTTGTTGATCTCCCCTGCCCTCGATCTGATGCAGACGATCCCGACCTTCGCCTATCTGATCCCGATGCTGCTTCTGTTCGGCAACAGCCCGGTCTCGGCAATGATCGCGACGGCAATTTTCGCGACGCCGCCAATGGTGCGGGCGACGATGCTCGGCCTGTCGCGGGTGCCGTCGGAGATCGACGATTTCAGCGAGATGGCCGGCTGCACGGCACGGCAAAAGCTGTGGCGGGTGCTGTTGCCGTCGGCGCGGCCGACATTGATGGTCGGCGTCAACCAGGTCATCATGCTGGCGCTCAATATGGTGATCATCGCCTCGATGATCGGTGCCGGTGGGCTCGGCTATGACGTGCTTTTGGCGTTGCGCGCGCTCAAGGTCGGCGAGGCGATGGAAGCTGGCCTCGCCATCGTCGCACTGGCAATTGCACTCGACCGGCTGAGCCAGGCGATCGCGCACAATCACGCCAAGGGCAATGTCCGCCATCAGGCCAGCACGAGTTTCTGGCGGCGCTATCCCAATCTGACGCTGGCCGTTGCCATCCTCGCCGTCGCCACGCTGCTCGGCCTGTTCGTGCCGGCGTTCGCCGCGGTGCCGAAAGCGATCACCTTCACCACCGCGCCTTTGTGGAAGGCGGCGGTGAACTGGATCACCATCAACTTCTTCGACACGATCGAAGCATTCCGCGTGGTGCTTATCCTCAATGTGCTCAACCCGGTGCGCGCCTTCTGCGAGGGCTTTCCGTGGCTGGGCGCGGTGTGTCTCCTCGGCCTTGCCGGCTACCAGCTCGGCGGCTTGCGCCTCGCCGCCCTGGTCGCGGCATTGACAGCGTTCTGCGCCGCCACCGGACTTTGGGAAAAGACCATGGCGACGGTCTATTTGTGCGGCATCTCGGCCTTTATCGCCTGCCTGATCGGCATCCCGATCGGGCTGATCGCATCGCGCAGCGACCGCTTCGAAAAGATCGTCACGCCGGTCATCGACACGCTGCAGGTGCTGCCGTCGTTCTGCTTCATCATTCCGGTGGTCATGCTGTTCAGGGTCGGCGACGTCACCGCGATGATCGCCACCGTCGCGTTCGCCGTGGTGCCGGCCATCCGCTATACCAATCACGGCATTCGACAGGTGCCGCCGGCGCTGATCGAGGCGGCGAAGGTTTCGGGCTGCACCAGGCGCCAGACCTTCTTTCGCGTGCAGCTGCCGCTGGCGTTGCCCGAGATCATGCTCGGCGTCAACCAGACCATCCTGATGGCGCTGGCGATGATCATCATCTGCGCCATGGTCGGCACGCGCGATCTCGGCCAGGAGGTGTTCATCGCCCTGTCCAAGGCCGATTCCGGTCGCGGCATCGTCGCCGGCCTGGCCATCGCCTTCATCGGCATCGTCGCAGACCGGCTGTTCAACGCCTGGACGGCGAAGGCTCGGGCAAGGCTGGGATAGTCCGGAATAGGACGGCCTCAGGAAGCTGCCGCCAAGCGCGCCGTTAACGAGGCACCGATCCCTACGCCTAAAGACATAGCCATTCGGGATTATTGCTCGTTTTTGCCTCACATCGTACGGCTGTTATGGGACGGGTAGGCTCAACAGGAGAGCGGATAATGTCTACACGCGTTCCCTTTACTACCGGTGATCTAGCAGATCATCAGTGGGGTATCGATGACGCCCTCACAGGCGATCCGAATACGAATATCTTGACCGGCGACGCTGGCGGCAGCCTGCTCGATTTCTCAAGAGGCGGCAACGACACCTTTACGGAAACCGCACCGTCGACCTACACCTTCTACGGCGACGCGGCTCGGAGCTTGTTCAATTTTGCTCGGGGCGGTGACGATACCTTCACCACGGGGCTGTCATCCTCCACCACCACTGCCTTTGGTGACGCGGGCGACGATATGTCGGACCATAGCAGGGGCGGCAACGATACCTTCAACAGTGGAGTGGCAAGGCAGGTAGTCGATACCTTCTACGGTGACGCCGGCGGCAAGATGTTCGGCTATGCCCGGGGCGGGGATGACACTTTCCTGACCAGCACTGTACAAGGAGCTACCCACACCTTCTACGGTGATGCGGGCGGCGAAATGTCGGATCACAGCAAGGGCGGCAACGACACCTTCCAGGGCTCCAGGCAGGCCACGAACACCTTCTTCGGTGACTCCGGCAGCAACATGTCCGGCAATGCCCAGGGCGGCGACGACAGCTATACGAGCCGGACCGACTCGCTCAACACTTTCTACGGCGATGCCGGCGGCGATATGTCGGGCAACAGCAAGGGCGGCAACGACACCTTCACGGGCGCCTTCTTTTCCACCAGCACTTTCTTCGGCGATGCCGGCGGTGACATGTCGGACCATGCTCAGGGCGGCGACGACCATTACACGGATCTGGGTGGGGCGATCCCGAACAAAACCCTCTTTGGCGATGCGGGCGGTGATCTTTCCGGTTTTGCCAAAGGCGGCAACGACAACTTCACGAGCGCTGGTGGGTCCCAGATAAGTTTCTACGGTGACGCGGGCGCCAACATGTCCGACCACGCTCGCGGTGGCGACGACGTGGCCGTGCTGCAAGGCACTCATAATTTGGGGTATGGCGATGCGGTCACGATGCTCGGCAGCGCTGTGGGCGGCAATGATTCCCTGACCGGCGGCGACAGGAACTCCGGTCCGGATGTTCTAAGCGAGTTGTACGGCGACGCCCTCGCTATGTCCGGTTCCGCCAGGGGCGGCAACGACATTCTTACCGGGGGCCACAACAGCGAAAGCGGCCAGGTCCGCAACTTCCTGTGCGGCGACGCTCTACAAATGTCCGGTTCGGCTCTGGGCGGAAACGATACCCTGTACGCCGGGAGCGCGGCACCCGGCTGCACCGTCATCAACGACATGTGGGGTGACGGGCAACTGAGCGAACTGGCTCAGGGCGGCAGAGATCAATTCATATTCAAGGACGATGGTTCAATGACGGTCGGAACCCAAAACACCATCTACGACTTCAGCCAGACCCAAGGCGACACCATTGTATTTAGTGGGGTGGAGGGCGTGCAATCGTTCGATGATCTCACAATTGCGCAAAGTGGAACCGACACCATCATTACCGCAGGAGTCGATCAAGTTACTCTCGCAAACTTTACAAGCCCGCTGACGACGAGTGACTTTTTGTTTGGCTGAAAGCGAAGCTATTATCGCATTCGAAGAGGGGGAATGCGTGAGAATTCGTTGAGCATCGTCGCGCGGCCGGTCGCCCCAATAATGCTCGACCGGCCGATCGACAATCCCAGCCGCAAGTATGGATCAAGCGGCCAGGAATCTCTCGGTCAAACGAGCCCAGAGCGCTGCGCCGACGGTCAGATTGCCGTCGTTGAAATCATATTTCGAGCTGTGCAGGATGGCTGAATCCTCGCCGTTTCCGAGGCGCAGGAAGCAACCGGGTTTGTGTTCGAGGAAATAAGAAAAATCTTCGCTGCCGGGGATCAACGGGCAGACGGACACCTTGTCCTGACCGACGAGTTCGACCGCGATGTCTGTCGCAAAGGACGTCTCGCGCTCGGAATTGACCACCACCGGGTAGCCGCGCTGGTAATCGATCTCGATCGTTGCGCCATGCGCCTGCGCCACAAGTGCTGCGATATTGCGAATACGCTGCTCGAGCGTGTCGCGGATCTCGGCCGAGAAGGAGCGGACGCTCAGCGTGATTTCGGCGTGTTCCGGGATGACGTTGGAGGCCGTGCCTCCGTGAATCGTGCCGACGGTGACGACAGCCGTCTCGATCGGGTTGACGTTGCGCGACACAACCGTCTGCAGGGTCATGACGATGTTGGCGGCAGCGACGATCGGGTCGACCGTCAGGTGCGGACGCGAGGCGTGGCCGCCACGCCCGGCGATCCTGATGGTGACGGTATCGCTCGCCGCCATCAGCGGCCCGGCGCGCATCAGGAACGAACCCGTCGGGGCGCCCGGGTGGTTGTGCAGCCCGAATATCGCATCGCAGGGAAAGCGCTCGAACAGGCCGTCGGCGATCATCGCCTGCGCCCCGCTTCCCTTGCCGGCTTCCTCGGCCGGCTGGAAGACAAGGTTCACCGTGCCGTTGAAATGCCGTGTGCGCGCCAGGTATTCGGCGGCGCCGAGCAGCATCGTGGTGTGGCCGTCATGACCGCAGGCGTGCATCTTGCCGCTGGCCTGGCTGGTATAAGGGAGATTGGTAGCTTCGGTGATCGGCAGAGCGTCCATGTCGGCACGGATGGCGATGCTGCGGCCGCTGCCCTGGCGCAGGCGGCCGACGACCCCGAGCCCGCCGACATTGCGCGTCACCTCATAGCCCCAGCTTTCGAGCAGTTCGGCAACGTATGCAGCCGTTTCGTGCTCCTGGAATGAAAGCTCGGGATGCGCGTGCAGGTGCTGGCGGGCCGCTGCAAGCTCGGCGGCCTTGTCGGCGAAGTCGGAAATGTCGGCGAACTGGTTGGAGGTCTTTGGCATGGGAGGTCCTTTGCCGGCCGAGCAGGTGCCGCGCCGGCTTTGCTTTTAGATGAAACGGCTTAAGAAAGCCCGCGTGCGGGGGTGCCTGGGTTTGGCGAGAACCTCATCAGGAGGCCCGGCCTCGATCACATTACCGTCGTCCATGAACACCACCCGATCCGCCGCTTCGCGGGCGAACCCGATCTCATGCGTGACCACGATCATGGTCAAGCCCTGCCTGGCGAGATCGCGCATGGTGGCGAGCACCTCGCCCACCAGCTCCGGATCGAGCGCCGACGTCGGCTCGTCGAAGAGCATCAATTTCGGGCGGATGGCGAGCGCACGGGCGATGGCGACGCGCTGCTGCTGGCCGCCTGAAAGCTGGCGCGGATAGGCGTCGATCTTGTCGGCAAGACCGACACGGGTCAGCAGTTCGCGGGCGTAGCCGATCGCCTCCTTGCGGTTCTCCCGGTGAACGCCGACCGGAGCCTCGATGACGTTCTGCAGGGTCGTCATGTGCGGATAGAGATTGAACTGCTGGAACACCATGCCGATCTTGCGCCGCTGCGCGGCGATCGCGCGGTCGGAAAGCTTGTCGAGGCGGCCGTCGTGCAACCGGTAACCGATCTGCTCGCCGTCCACCTCGATCGACCCCTGGTCGATCGCCTCGAGATGATTGATGCATCGCAGGAAGGTCGACTTTCCGGAGCCGGACGGTCCGAGAATGACCACCACCTCACCAGGCGCGACGTCCAGATCAATGCCCTTCAGCACCTCGAGCGGGCCGAAGGCCTTGTGAACGTTGCGCGCCCGGACCAGGGGCGTGTCATGCGCGCTCATTGGCGGCCTCCAGGGTGGCGGTCGCCGTCTTCTCGCGCGCGCCGCGGTCGCCGCGGCTGTAGTGGCGTTCGATCGCGCCTTGCGCGACATTGAGGACCGAGGTGATCAGCAGGTACCACAGCACTGCAACCATCAGCAGCGGAATGATTTCGAAGGTGCGGTTGTAGATCGACTGCACCGAGTAGAGCAGGTCGGCCATGGCGATGACGCTGACAAGAGACGTCGCCTTGATCATGCTGATCAGCTGATTGCCGGTCGGCGGCACGATCGACCGCATCGCCTGCGGGATGATGATGCGCCGCAAGGACCGCGCGCGGGTCATGCCGAAGGCTTCAGCCGTTTCGGCCTGTCCCTTGTCCACCGACAGCAGCCCGCCACGGATGATCTCGGCCATGTAGGCGGCCTCGTTCAGCGCCAGACCAAGAACGGCGGCCGTCAAAGGCGTGATCAGGTCGTTGGTGTTCCAACTGGCGAAGCCAATGGAAATGCGCGGAAACAGCGTCGAAAGGTTGTACCACAGGATCAATTGCACCAGCAGCGGCGTTCCCCGGAAGAACCAGATGAACAGGCCGGAGAGAAGGGATGCCAGCCTATCGTTCGACATGCGCGCGATGGCGAGCAGCAGGCCGAGCACGATACCCAGGATCATCGCCACGACCGTCAGGCCGAGCGTTACGGAAAGCCCCTGCATGACCGTCGGATCGAAGAAATACTGGGCGACGACCGGCCAGCCGAAATTCGGGTTGACTGCAACGATATAGGCGAAGCCGGCTGCCACGGCGACGGTGAACGCCCAGAGCGCCAGCCGGACGAGCGGAAACGGCCGGTGGGCTCGTTTGACGTCGCGCAGCGCGTCGTCGGGACGTCGCGGCAGCCCGGCCGCGTAGGCAGCGGTGGCGTCGGTCATGGCAGCCTCTACTGGCCCTGGTTGATGCCTGGCGCATCGATCATGTTCTTCTCGAGACCCCACTTCTTCATGACCGCGGCGTAGGTGCCGTTCTTCATCAGGACCTTGAAGGCGTCGAGCAGCACACCGCCCAGCGGCGAGCCCTTCTTGACGACGGCGCCTTGATAGATGTCCTTGAAGCCGTTGGCCTGGCCGACCCCGGCGAGTTCCAGCTGGCCCTTCGCCTGCTCGACGAAATAGGTCAGCGGCGCCTGCGAGGAGAAGAATGCGTCGGAGCGTTTCGACCGGACGGCCAGTATCGAGCTCGGCTGGTCGGTGAAGGATTGCACCTCGACGGCCGGCTTGCCCCCCTCGGTGCATTTCTGCGCCTGCTGCTTGATGACCTTTTCGGCCGAGCCACCCGACATGACGGCGATGCGCTTGCCGCACGCGGTGTCGAGCGAGGTGATGCCTTGCGGATTGCCCTTCTCGACGGCGAAGACGACGTATTCGCGCACCCAATCGATGAAGTCGTTGGATTTCTGCCGGTCGGGATAGTCGCCGACAGGCCCCATCGCGAACTGATAACGGCCGGCATTGATGCCGCTCAGCAAAGCCGGCAGGCCGGCGACCGAGGCATGATCGATCTCGACACCGAGCAGCTGGCCGATGGCGTCGGAAATGTCCTTGGTCGCCCCCGACAGTTCGGTGCCGGTGACGATCTCATAGGGCGGGAACGAGCCGTTGTTGACGGCTGTGATCTTTCCCGCCGTGCGGATCTCTTCCGGCAGCCGGGCCTGCAAATCCTCGTTCACCGATTGCTTCTGGATATCCTGGGCAAAGCTGGCCTGCGCCAGCATGGTGACGAGCGAGGCGAATATGAAGCTGATTGTCCTCATGGCATTCTCCTTCGTGTTCTTCGTTGTGCGTTGTCAGGCTGCGGTGGCCCGCGATCTGGCCTCGAAAGGAAACAAGGCTTCGGCGGAAATCGGTTCCGCCAGAATGCCCTGGGCATGGAGCTCGGTGACGAAATCCTCGATCATGCGCCGGTTGGCCGGCAGGCCGCTGGCGTTCCAGGAGGCAGGCAGGTCGCGACCCGCATGAAGCAGCTCCTCGAGGATCCAGGGCGAGGTATCGGCATATTTTCGGCGCTTTGCCGTCCAGACGCGCTGGCTTTCGTTGATCAGCCTGGCGAGTTCCTGCGGCAGCCAGGGGTGCTCCCTGACCAGGGCGGCCTTGACGGCGACCAGATGCATGCCCGGGACATAACCGACGTCGGCGAAATAGGCGCGTTCGGCCGCGCGAAAGTCGCGCAGCACTTGCCGGAAGCCGGAAGCCGGGCCGAAAAAGCCGTCCGGCATGAAGGGCGTGAAAACGGCGTCGAGCTCGCCTTGCGCCAGCAGCTCCATCATCGGGCGCTCGCCCGGTGCTGCTTCGATGCGCCCCGGCCTGCCGAATCCGTCGAGGCGGTCGGCGATCGGGTGCCCCGATGTCAGCCTGCCGGCGAACCAATAGGCATCCTCGACGCCGACGCCTTCCCGGCGAAGTGCTGCTCGCGTCCATGTGTTACCGGAATCGCGCCAGCCGGTCACGCCGATGCGTTTGCCGGCAAGGTCGGAAAGCCGTTCCAGCGGGCTGGTCTCGATCGTTATAATGCAGCGATGGCGAAAGCCGCGCATGATGAAGCACGGTAGTCCAACCACCGTATCGACGCCCGAAGCCATCGCCGACACATAACGGCTGAATGAGACCTCCGCCGCATCGTAGTTCGGATCGGTACCGATATCCGCGATCAGCGTGGCGACACGATCAACCTTCACCGACAAGCGGCTCGAAGTAACGTCACCCAGCACCAAAGGGGTGAGATAGTCCCAATCGCGGGTGGCTACAGTGATGGAAACGGGCATCGGCATGAACTTCAACGCTATGTTTGACCGGCGATTGGTAAATGTTTATTTTTGGCCGATCAAATGTTATTATGTTATTGAACATTAGCTTTAATGGTCGCGAGTGCCGATGGATTTCGATGCAGGGTGGTTCGCTGATCGCCTTGGCGACCGCACGATGCGAGGCATCGCGCGCGAGACCAGTGCGCTGATCAGAAGCGGCGCGCTGCCTGTCGGCGCAAAGCTTCCGCCGGTGCGCGATCTGGCCTATGTGCTTGGCGTCAGCCCGGCGACGGTCTCGCAGGCGTGGAGCGAGTTACGGCGCTACAAGATCATCGGCGGCCGCGGACGCAACGGCACCTGGATCATGGGCAACCGCTTTGCCGCCCGGCCCGAGCGCCACATGAGCGGCGGCAATTACGGACAGGATATTTTGAACCTGGCGATCGCGGAGCCCGATGTGAGGCTCTTGCCGCCGCTCGACATCGCGCTGGCGCATGGTGCGCGCGCCGAAAAGCTCAACAGCTACGAGCGGGTGCGCATCCTGCCCGAGCTGGAGGCCGCAGTGCGCCCGTCATGGCCGTACGATCCCGGCGCGTTCCTGGCCACCAATGGCGGTTACAACGCCATCTACACCTTGCTGCATGCGCTGGTCCCGCCGGGGGCGCCGGTGGCCATCGAGAACCCGACGGCGCTTCGCCTGCTCGACATCCTCGAGGATCTCGATGTGCCGATCATCCCGGTAGACTGCGACAGCGACGGTCCCTTGCCGGATGCACTTGCCAACGCTCTGCGGCAGCGGCCCGTCGCGTTCCTGTTCCAGCCGCGCGTCCATTCGGTTACCGGCGCCTGCATGTCGTCGGCGCGGCTGGAAGTCATCGGCGACCTGCTCGCCGGCACCGACGTGCTGATTGTCGAAGATGACGGCGTCGGCGATATTGCCTCGGCGCCGCGCATTTCGCTTGGCCGGCGTTTTCCCGATCGCGTCGTCAATATCCTGTCCTATTCCAAGACCCACGGCCCGGATCTGCGGCTCGCCGTGCTGTCCGGATCGGCGACGATCGTCGAGCAGATCCAGTCCTACCGCAGCTTCAGCTCGGGATGGACCAGCCGCATCCTGCAGGCAGCCACCGCCTGGCTGCTGCAAGACCCGGCCACGGCCGCCCTGGTGGAGCAGGCGAAGGAGGTATACCGCGGCCGTCGCGAACGGCTCGCCGGCGAACTGGCCAAACGCAATGTCGATATCGACGCCGGACACGGTCTCAGCGTCCTCATTCCGGTTGCTTCGGAACCTTACGCGATGGTCACGCTGGCCGCCCACGGCATCGCGGTCCATGCCGGAGCGAAGTTTTCGACGGGAAAAACGAACGCTGTCCGCGTCGCGACCAGCATTCTGGACGAGGAGCACCTCGAGCACGTCGCAAATTCCCTGGCGCTGGCAGCCGATCCGGCGCGGGAGGTTAGCTAAAGGGTCAGCTGCTCCGACGGATAGTTGGCGACTGGCCATATACAGACCCTGTCTTCTTTCGCGTTCAACTGCCGCTGGCCGGTCCCGAGATCATGCTCGGCGTCAACCAGTCCGTCATGGTGGCGCTGGCGATGATCATAAGATCTCCCTGATCCGCCGTTCACCGAGAGGAGGCTGCAAGCTTAGGCGGGGCGTTTCCACGGCCCGCGTTGGAGCTTTCCACGCTGACGCACACGCCTGCTTCCATACCGCTGGCCGATGACAGTTTCGAAGAGGTCCTTCGAGGGCAGAAACATGTCGAATCGTCAATCACCACCAACTGGAGGCAGGGAGGTTCGGGACGGCGCAATACGGCTACGCGGCCTGTTGGCTGCGGCCGGCGCCACGACCGCCATGGCGTTCGGATTTGGCAGCCTGGCGCTCACATCCGTCTTCATCAGACCGCTTGAGGCGGAGTTTGGCTGGTCGCGAGCCGACATCAGCCTTGCCTACACGCTATCAAGCGTCGGCATGGCGTTGGGCGGGCTGTTCTGGGGCCGGCTGTCGGACCGCCTGAATGTCAAAAGCCTGCTATTCATCGGCTCAGCCGGCATGGTGATCGCGCTCGCCGCGCTTTCCTCCGCCACTTCGCTCTGGCAGATCTATGCGGCCAACTTCGCTTTGGGCGGGCTAGGCTTTGCCTGTCTGTACGCGCCGGTACTTGCAGTGACCGGACTCTGGTTCGACCGCCGCCGCGGCCTGGCGATAGGGATCGTCACAGCAGGCGGAGCCCTAGGCCAAGGCATAATGCCCTACGCCGCAAATGCCTTGATCGACGGCGTCGGCTGGCGCCTCGCATACGCGATTATGGCTGTGGCGACGATGGCTGCGCTGGCGATCTCCATGCCAGCGGTTCAGACGCCGCCCGTCGATCGGACCGTTGTCGCACCGGTGCATTTTTCAGCGAAACCAAGTTTCCAAGGTGGCCGCCTTTCCCCGGTGACGCTGCTATCTGCCGCAGCCTTCCTCTGCTGCGCCTGCATGGGCGTCCCGCTGATGCACCTCACGAGCTTCGTCACGGCTGTGTGCGGGTCTTCGGATGTCGGATCGCTCAGCCTGCTGACCGCCATGCTGTTCGGCGCCGTCGGGCGGATCGCGTTCGGGCTCCTCGCCGACCGGGCAAGCAATCTTGCCGCCTATGCCCTGGCGTCGTTTATTCAGACGGCATGCGTTGCGATTTTTCCCGCGCTGGACCAGCAGCTGAGCCTGCTGGCGCTGTCGGCGGTTTTCGGCTTCGGCTTCGCCGGAAACATGACGTGCCTGATCCTTTGCGTGCGCCAGTTTGCGCCAGCCGAACGCTTTGGCCAGTCACTCGGCATCGTCATGCTGATCGCCTGGCTGGGCATGGGGGTGGCCGGTTATTTCGGCGGTTTCGTCTATGACACCTTCGGCAGCTATGGGCGCGCTTTTCTGGTGGCATCTGTCGCAGGCGCGGCCAATCTCGTGGTTCTGGGCGTATTGGCGGCGTCATCCGGCGCGAGAGCGCAGGTCCCATGCGGCCGCCTTCCGGACCCTGCGATGAGCCGCTGATTCAAACGTCGAAATCCATTTAATTCCACGTTGGTTCGAACGCTGCAAACCACGCCCTTCCTGCCAACCTCAGAGATCGAAGAGGGCGGAGCACCGTCATCACCAGGCAAGGACAGCTGAGATGAGCAGTATCTACGACAGCATTCTCGACACGATCGGCGACACGCCGGTCGTCCGCCTTTCCCGCATCAACAATGGTGCCGCTTCGCTCTATGCCAAGATCGAGGCGTTCAATCCTGGCGGCTCGGTCAAGGACCGTCTTGCCGCCGCGATCATCGAAGAAGCGGAGAGTTCGGGTGCACTTCGGCCTGGCCAGACGGTGATCGAGGCGACGAGCGGCAACACGGGCATCGGACTTGCCATGGTTTGCGCGCGGAAAGGCTATCCTCTCGTCATCGTAATGCCGGAGAACGCCAGCCTCGAACGCCGCAAGCTGATGCGTTTCTTCGGTGCCAAGGTCGTGTTGACCCCTGCCGTCGAGCGCGGCAGCGGCATGCTCGCCAAGGCGGTCGAGCTGGCCGGAGCGCACGGCTGGTTCCTCTGCCGGCAATTCGAGACGCCCGTCAACGCCGATGTCCATGCCCGCACGACAGCGCTCGAAATCCTCGCGGCGTTCCAAGACCGTCCACTCGACTACTGGGTCACCGGCACCGGGACCGGCGGAACGCTGGCCGGTGTGGCGCGAGTACTCAAGCGCGAGCGCCCGCAAACGCGGATCATCGTCTGCGAGCCCGACAATTCGGCGCTGCTGTCGAGTGGCATTCCCCAAACTTTCGACGAACACGGACTGCCCACTCGGGCGCACACTCGCTTCCGGCCACACCCGATGCAGGGCTGGAGCCCTGATTTCATTCCGCAGATCGTCGGCAACGCGATGGCTGACGATCTTGTGGACGAAATCTTGCCCGTTTCAGGCGCCAGCGCTTTGGAAGCTGCGCGCCGGCTTGCGACGGAAGAAGGAATACTGGCGGGGATCTCCGGCGGGGCTACCTTGAGCGGCGCACTGGAAATCGCTCGACGCGTCGGACCGGACCGCAACGTGCTCTGTATGTTGCCTGACACGGGCGAGCGGTATCTCAGCACGATCCTGTTCGATCACATCAGCGAGGAAATGTCGCCCGCCGAAGAGGCGATCTCTCGCTCCACACCCGGCTACCGCTTCGACCGGCCGCCGTCCTTCGCCCTTTCATCGGCGCCCGTGAACGAAATCCAAATCGATCAGTCGGCGCATGCGTTTGTCGATGAGGCGATCTATGATGCGGAGCATCCGGTGGTCATATTCGCCCTGACATGGTGCGAATTCTGCTGGACGGTAAGAAAGCTTTTCGACCGTGCCGGAATCGCCTACAGGTCCATCGACATCGATGCTCCGGAATTCCAGAAGAACGGCCGGGACGGGGAAATCCGCAAGGCTCTGAGGGCCCGGATCGGTTCGCCTACAATTCCGCAGGTCTTTGTCGGCGGCGAGCATATCGGTGGCTGCATGGAGACGCTTGCGGCCTGGCGGGACGGCACGCTCGCCGCCCGGCTGGAGTTCGTTGGCGCAAACTACACGCCCGGCGCATGCGCAAATCCCGAGAGCCTGCTGCCCCGATGGGTGCGCGCGGCAGCGTGAGACCCCGCCTCCGGGCCTTTCAGAGTGCGGTCGCCACCATCAAAGCGAGCCGGAACGGGCGTGATCCCGTTCCGGCTCGGCATTCATGTGGACTTGTCCGTGTCGGCCTTCCCACGAAGGGAAGGCAAATCAGAGCGCAGGCGGAAACCTCACGCTTCCGGAAACGAAAGCTTTCGGCAACGGCACGGACTTGATACAATCCATGGCTAATTTAGCAGCGACTGGGATTGGCAAAGTGTCGCTCGAAATTCGCGTTCTCGGAGATCTGACCGTCCTTCGCCTTGGCGAGGTCGTTTCCTTGCCGCCTTCGAAAAAGACGCGGGCGCTACTGGCCTATCTTGCGCTCGTAGAGCGCCCGCAGCGGCGCGAGCGCCTTTGCGAGATGTTCTGGGAGGTACCGGACGATCCTCGCGGCGCCCTGCGCTGGAGTCTCTCGAAGATCCGACAGGTCGTCGACCTCGGGAACGGCGAGATCCTGCAAGCCGACCGCAACGCAGTTCGCCTGAACACCAGCGAAGTCGTGCTGGACATTGCGCCGCTCCGGGGCCTCGGCGGTCGTGACATAGAGGCTCTCGAACCGGAGAAACTGGAGGCCCTCGCCGGAGCGTTCCGCGGCCGTTTCCTGGATGATCTTTCACTGCCGCGCTGTCCGGAATTCGAAGCCTGGCGCATTGCGACCGCCGACGAACTGCACGTGACGCATCTGCGCATCCTTCGGGTGCTCGTCGACCGGCTTGAGCCGGCGCGGGCACTTCCGTACGCGCATGTCCTGGACGGGTTGGAGCCTGGGGACGAGGCTCTTCGAGCGGACATCCGCCGGCTGAGCGAGGCAGCACGGCAATCCGCCATGGTCCAGAGCCGCGCTTCGAGTAGCGACATCGGGGTCGCTCCCGCCGATGAGAACGTCCTTCCGACGCGTGTTTTGCCTGCGTCGGAGATACAGCTTGCCTCTCCGCCGGAGCGAATCCTTGCGCAGGAGATTCGCCGGTGCACGACGCCCGACGGCGCGCGCTTGGCCTATTCCTTGAGTGGTCAAGGCCCCCCTTTGGTAAGGGCCGCCCACTGGATGTCCCATCTCGAGCTCGAATGGGACAGTCCGGTGTGGAAGCATTGGATCGAGGGCCTCTCCGCGCACTACCAGCTGATACGTTACGACCAGCGCGGCAACGGCCTGTCGGACCGGTATCCCGCCGACCTGTCCTTCGAGGCCATGGTTGCCGACCTGGAGAGCATCATCGATGCCGCTGGTCTGCGCCGCGTTTCCCTGCTTGGCATTTCCCAGGGGTGCGCCGTTTCGATAGCCTATGCCGTCCGGCATCCAGAGCGCGTGGCGGGGATGGTGCTGTATGGCGGATTCACCAAAGGTTGGCGCAAACGGGGCAATCAGCGCGAAATAGCGCGCCGCGAAGCGATGGGAGCGCTGATTCAGGAAGGCTGGGGCCAAGACGACCCGGTGTTCCGGCAAATGTTCACCTCCCTCTTCATTCCGGAAGCAAGGCCGGAACAGAGGAATTGGTATAACGAGTTGCAACGCAATACCGTCTCGCCGGAGATTGCCCATCGCATCTTCGAGGAAGGCGCCGTCATTGACGTTGACGAGCTGTTACCGCGGGTCCGCGTCCCGACCCTGGTGATGCATGCTACGGGAGACGCGGTCATTCCGTTCGATCATGGCCAGGCGATGGCTGGGAAAATCCCCGGCGCGCGTTTCGTTGCGCTAGACAGCGTCAACCACGTGCTGCTTGGCCACGAACCGGCATTCGCGACCTTCGTCGACGAAACGCGTCGTTTCCTTGCCGACCCCGAACAGACGCAGCAACTGGCAGGCCCTCCGGCGTCCTTGGGAATCAACCGCTCTCGGCAATACATAACAGTGCTGGCCGCGGAAGTGGTCAGTCCCATGCATCTCCTCGAAACGGAGGATCCGGAAGTGGCGATCCGCGAATTCCAGCCCGTCGAGGATCGGGTGATAGAAGTCGTGGAGAGCCATGGCGGCGTCGTCACGTCGGCTGCTGACGGGACAATCACCGCAGCATTCGGTCTCGCTCGCGCCACCGAGGATCACGCTTATCTTGCATGCCGCGCCGCGCTTGCGGCCAAGCTGGCAGTGGAGGAGCTTTCTCAGGGCGGGATCCAGTTGAGGGCCGGAATAGACACCGGCGAGGTGATCGTGCGGCAGCAATGGACCACCAAAGCCAGCAAGGTTGAACTGGCCGGAGCCGCGCCGCGTGCGGCCAACCGGCTGATGCGTGCCTTGCACCGTGCGACGATCGCCGCGACAGGCCGGGCGCGCGCAGCCGCCGGGGGCTATGTGCAGATGCACCGCTTAGCGCATTCGGAGCATCCGCAACTTGGCCACGAGGAACGCATTTACGAGCTGTTGGGCGAAAATCACGCTTTGTCGCGCTGGCACCTGAGGGCCAACCGCGGCCTCACAGGACTGGTGGCGCGCGAGCTCGAGCTGAAAATCCTTCTTGCAACCTGGCGCCGGGTCAGGGAGGGCCACGGCCAGGTCGCCGGGATCGTCGCCGACGCCGGCATGGGCAAGTCGAGGCTTGCCCATGAATTTCTTTCCCTCGACGAGGTGGCCGGTTTTACTGTGCTTGAATGTGGCGGTCTGGAGTTTGATTCATCAGTTACTCTGGGTGCTGTAAAGAAGCTGCTGCTCTCGGCTTGTGGCATTCGTGGCGAAGACGGCTTGGCGGAAGCCCAGCGTCTGTTTGCCTTCAAACGGGCTGAACTGGACCTGGATCCAAGTCATACGGCGCCGCTTTCCTTCCTCGCGGACCTGCCGGTCGACGATTCTTCCTGGTGGCATCTCGATGCGCGGGAGCGGACCTCACGGGTATCCGAGGCGATGAGCGCATTTCTCGTTGCCTTGAGCCGGGCCTCGCCCGTAGCCGTGCTTATCGAGGATCTGCACTGGATCGATGCCGAGAGCGAGGCCGTAATGAACAGGCTGGTCGAGGTCATGGGCGCCAACCGTATCATGCTGCTCGCCACCTACAGGCCGCAGTACCGGCACGAATGGAACCGCCGCGGCTATTTCCAGCAGATAAGGCTGGAGCGGTTCGCGCGGGACGAAATGGAGCAGTTCCTCACCGAATTGCTGGGATCCGATCCCAGCTTGGGGGAACTGCGGCAATCGCTTGCCGAGCGGGCCGAGGGCACGCCGCTATTCCTGGAAGAAATGGTGCGCGGACTGGTTGCGGACGGTGCACTTGCCGGCCAGTCCGGCCGCTACGAGCTCAAGAGGCCAGTGGATTCCATCACCATCCCGTCGACGGTTCAATCGCTCATCGCCGCACGTATCCAGCAGCTGGGTGACTCGGAAAGGCAGGCACTCCAACTCGCTTCGGTTATCGGCAAGAATGTTCCGTATCCCCTGCTGAGGGCACTCTCGCCGCTCTCGGAGGCGGAGCTGGGGGTATGCCTGGCCAAACTGCAGAGTTTGGAATTCCTGTTCGAGGTCCAGAGCTATCCTCACGTGGAGTATACGTTCAAGCACGCGTTGACGCTCAAGGTGACCTACGAATCCCTGCTGGGGGAGGACCGAAAAAGGCTGCATCGGGCTGCATTGGTTGCGATGGACAGACTCTATGCCGGATCGCTGAACCACCACATCGAGGAACTGGCCGAACACGCGCTTCGTGCCGAGGCATGGGAACCGGCCGCGGACTATCTGCTGCAAGCGGCGGGTCGGGCTGAGGAACGCTCGGCCTATTCCGCCGCGGTCCAGTTCCTCGAAAACGCCCGCAAAGCAGTCGCCGCGCTGCCCCGAAATCCGAAAACTCTCGCCCAGGCGATCAACCTGCGGGTGCGGATGCGGCCCGCCTACGGCGCCCTGGGTGCCTATCGGAAGGCGCTGCCGCAGCTATTGGAAGCGCGCGAACTGGCCGTGGAACTGGGCGATCCGCAACTCATCTCCGACGTGTTGCTCCACTTGAGCTATCTCAACAGCTCCCACGGCCGCTACGAGGAGGCGCTGGAACCGGCCGACACACTCAAGCGCGGCGCGACGGCAAATGGCGTGCAGCGCTGCATAAGCGAGTCGGACCTGGCCGCCTCACAGGCGCTTCTGATCCGCAGCGAGGCGCGGCAGGTGCTGGAGCGGCTTGTTCCGCATGAGGAGAGGTTCACCAAAGCTTGGCGTCTGGAGCGTTTCGGACAGCTCGGTGCGCGTGCGGTTTGGTACCTGGGGCACCGCGCGCAGGCGGAAGCGCGGCTTGGCCGGTTCGACGATGCGGAACGTTCGCTTGCCGAACTGCAGAAGGTCGCCGCCGAAGTGGCGCGCCCGATCGACAGCTGCGCGGCCGCCTATTTCACCGGTGTGGTGGGCGTCCTGCGCGGCCCCGAGCCGGCGCTTGTCGAGGCGCTGCAATTGTGGTCCTCCGAAGCCGCTACCAGCGCATCTATCCTACTCCGGCCATGGCTGTTGACCGTGCTCGGGCATGCGGAATTCCTGCTCGGCCGCAACCACGACGCGGGCGCCACCTTGGAAATGGCGGTGACCGAGGCTGAGCGGCTCGATCTTGCCCAGTTCGAATGTCACGCGCGCGCGGTGCTCGCATGCGTGCGTGCGCGCCTGTATGAGCCGGAAGCTGCGGCCAATCTCGGCCATGCGCTCGAGCTTGCGCGGGGACGCGGCGATCCGTGGAGCGAGATCATCGTACTGCGCGGCCTTGCCGAGCTGAAATCTTCCAGATCGGCCATTAGTTGGCTCGAACAGGCCTGCAGCCTTGCCAGGCGGGTTGAGCTACGGCCAGAGCTTGCCCGCTCCTTGCTAGCTCTCGGGCTCGCGAAGCGGCGCGGCAAAATCGCTGGCGTGGATGCCACTCTCGCGGAAGCGGCCAAGCTCTACAGAGAAATGCAGATGCGGGAGGATTTCTCCGGCATGGAGGAGCCGGCCGGAAGTGTCCTGCCCGATCGCGTTCCCATGGCGGTTACGGCTTGATCCCTCCGCATCCAGGGATCTGCTTCGAAGGTTTGCGCTGCCTGTAGGGCAAGCAAGCCGCGATCACGCAGCTCGCGACCCCGCGGTGTCATGGAACGATATCTGCCGGACCAAACGATCCGCCACCACGTCTGCGTGGGTCAGCGGTCCCATATGTCCGGCGCCAGGAACAATCGCCCCGATCGCGGCCGGAACGCGGGAAACGAGTTCCCGAGCAATGAGCTGCGTCGGAACTGGTGCAAATTCGCCGCGCAATACCAAGACCGGAAAGCCAAATCGGGCATATTCGCTTGCTGGCGTCGATTCATGGATCAATGCGTGGAAGTCCAGGCTGGCCTTCGGCAGAAACCGCACGAGTGCGGCCTGAAGTTCCGGCTTCATCGCCGCGAAGATGCCGGCCCCACCCCAGTAGTCGATGAAATGAGCTGTCGCGGTCAGGTAACTGCCGTTGATCAGGCCGTCATGGACGGTGCCTGCGATCGCCAAGACTTCGCCGAGCGCCTTGTGGCCCTCACAGTCCAGCTCGCGCAGCAGGTGAAAGGCAGACGGCTCATAAAGGGAGAGGCTGGCCAGCCGGTCTGGACGCATCGCTGCTATATGCAGGGCCAATCCACCACCATAGGAATGGCCAACAAGATGCGCAGGCCCGTCATGGTGGTCGATCATCTCCAGGATCCCGGCGGCTTCGTCGGCCAGACGGAAAGCGCCGGTACCAGTCCAGGTGCCGCCGCCCGGCGCCCCGATCAGATCGGGTGCGATGAGCCGGTAGCTGTCATCGAGCCGCTCCGCCAGGCTGCGCCATTGCCGTCCGCTGCCGCCTGAGCAGTGCAGGGCGATGACAAGCGGTGCCTGACACGCCCTATGCGTGACGTGGGACGTCGATGCGGCAATCATCGAGCCCCGCCCTCCTCCGCCCTCAAAAAACGCGTGCGGCGGCTGGGATCACGCCCGGCAAACGAAGTGATCCAGTTGATCTCGAAGCGGGTGATGCCGATGTCGCGCAAGATGTAGTCCGGCAACTCATAAAGCTGTCTACGGTCCCGTTGGATACGAATGAAACGCCAGACTGCGGCCAACATTGTTCCGCCAGCCCAGCGCAAACCTCGCGTTCTGGTGAGGCACAGGGATGGGTTCACCATTTCACTCATTTTGATTTTCTCCATGGTTGCGGGCGCTGACTACGGCGCCAGTGGAGCCCTTGTCGTTGTCCGCCGTGAGCTTCATCGTTGAAGGCAACGTCGATTTTTGCCGCGCTAGCGTTGTATTCGGCGGTCAGGCCGCTGCTCGGCGGGAGACGTCGAGAAACATTGCCAGGTGAGCCGCCAGCGCCTCCGCATCGCGGCCGACGCCGTCGAGGAAGCTGGAGCTTCGATGGCGCATGAAATTGAGGCCGAGCACGTAGAGTCCCGGATACGCGCAGACGCCGCCATCGTTCAGGATTTCGCCCCGGGCGTCGAACACATCCAGCTTCAGCCATGGGTATTCCCGGCGATAGCCGGTAGCCCATATGATCGTCTGGATACCCTGGTCGATGAGGTCGATTTCGGTCGGTTCGGCGCTCAGAATCAGGCTCGGAATGGAACCGGGATCGATCGAGTAGAGGCCATCGCCGGCGGCCGCGCGGTCTATATTGGCCAGCACGCGCCTCAGCCTGCGTTCCGCCGCCATGGTCGTTTCGGCGAGATCGCCGTTGAACCGAATGCGTGTATCGCAGGCGGCAGCCGCTCGACCGACAAGACGAACGCCTTGCTCCCGAAGACCGGCAAGGTCGAGCGTCCTGCGCTCGGGTGTGCCTATCAGCTGCAGGGAGGGCTGCCGCCGTGCCGCGGTGAGATCCGGAATTTCAGCGACAGGCTTGGCAAGCATTCCCAGCCGGTCGAGCCACCACAGGATGTCGTGCCCGCGGTAAAGCCTCGGTAGGCGTGTATGACTGCCGACCGACAGGGTCACCGGGCGCCCGGAGCGATTGATCTCCTCCGCAAGTTGTATGCCGGTCGCCGAGGCCCCGGCCACGAGAACGCCACCCTGGGGCAGTTGCTGAGGATTGCGATAGTCCCGCGGCACGATTTGCCTGATACGAGAGGAGATCTGCTTTGCGATTGGCGGAATGCGTGGCCTGTTGCTGTATCCGGTCGCGACCACGACCGCACGTACGCTCCATTGGCCGCGATCGGTCAGCAGCCGGAAGCCTCCGTCGACCCTTTCGGTCGAAAGCACCTCCACGCCGTCCTCCACCGGTGCGGTGATCGAGCACGCGTAATCCTCTAGGAACCCCACCGTCTCGGCCATTGTCATGAAGCCGTCGGGATTGGCTCCGCGATAACCGCCGCCGGGCAGGCGTGTCATCCAGTTAGGCGTCAGCAGGCGCAGCGAATCCCACCGTTCGCTGCGCCAGCGCTCAGCGATGCGGCCGCGCTCCAGCACGACGTGGTAGACCCCGCGCTCGGACAGGCACCGGCTCATGGCTAAACCCGCCTGTCCGGCGCCGATAATGGCTACGTCTGTATGCTGCATGGAATCCGCGCCTTGTAAGCAGGGGCAACAGATCGCCGGCGCCATCCTTTTCAGGACGAGGCCGGCGATATTGCTCTTGCGGACCGAAGTCAGCCTTTCACGGCAACCGAGACCGGCACGCCGTTGGTCAGCACGTCGAACACCGCGGAACGGGCGCGCGACTGCATTACGATTTCCTCGAGCTTCTCAGCCGAAGCATCGCCCTTGATCTTGAAGGAGATACGGATGCCCTGGTAGCCGTTGCGGACTTCGTTAGAGATGCCGAGGATGCCGCGAAGGTCGATGTCGCCTTCGACGGTCGATTCCACCTCATGCAGCGTCACGCCGCGCGCGGCCGCGATGTTCGCGATGCCGGCGGTGAGGCAGGAAGCAAGCGCGTGGAGGAGGTATTCGACCGGCGTCGGGCCGTTGTCTTCGCCGCACAGGACCGCCGGATGATCGCTGTCGGCCTGGTATGCCGTCACATGCGGCTGCTCGGCGCCGGCGCCGAAGAAGTTGGCCATCGTGCTGCGGCTGTGCGTGCCGGTGATCCAGCGGCTCTTGGCCCGGAACTGGAACTTGGCAAGCTCCGGCTGGCCCGCGACGGCATTGATGGTGGCCAGAAGGGTGGGCGTATTGACGCCGTTCCTCGGCTCCCGCGACGCCTTCTTAACGGAAGCCTTTTCCATGACCATTGTATCGTCCTGCATGTCATTCACTCCTGGGTTCGGATGTTGCGCGACCGGGATCGCCCCGGACGGCTAAACCTCGGCCGGCAGCGTTTGACGTGCAGTGGGAACAACAGTGGGAAAACGAGAGGTTTTTTTGCGTCAACCAGTCGTGAACAGCGCCGGATCCGCAATCAGCGAAACGGCGGGCCTTCAAACGCTTTGCTTCCTCGCGCGGTGCGATCTCCCGTAAGCGCCGAGAACGCTTCGCAACCGAAACCACAGGAGATCAGACCATGTCTCGTTCATTTGGAAAGGATACCCGCCCGTCCTCAACCGACTGGGCTGTCATAGCTCGCGGGCCAAGCAAGGCCGAGGTGCTCGCCCATATCGCGAAGATTCACACATACGCGAGCACCCTAAATCGGCCCGGCCGCGAGAAAACCACATGAGGCTTGTTGCGGCGGGAGTGCCGATCGGCCCCCGTCGACAACACTTGTCGGGATAATGTTTTCGGTCGACGCCCAGCTGGCCGCACACGGCATCGCGGTCCATGCCGGGGCGAAGTTTTCGACGGGAAAAACGAACGCTGTCCGCGTCGCGACCAGCATCCTGAGCGAGGAGCACCTCGAGCACGTCGCAAATTCCCTGGCGCTGGCAGCCGGCCCGGCGCGGGAAGTTGTCTGAGGCAAGTCAATCGCCGTTCGGACTGCTTACTCCGCCGCGACGCCCTTCACCTCGAGATAGCTCTCCATCGAATCGTCCATCGCCTGCAGCCAGGGCGTATGGTGCAGCGGCGCCATCGTGCCGGTCATCAGCGAGCGATAGGCATGGTCGCGGAAGCCCATAATGTCTTGCGCCTTATGGTGCTCCCATTCCATGAAGGTCTGATTGACGGCCTCGACATCGAAGCCGGGATAGTCGGTCTGCTCCATCAGCTCCCTGGTGTAGTCGCCCTGGAACCAGATCATCTGCTCGGCGTCTTCCAGCGTTTCCTCGCGTGCCCGCCATTTCCGGCCGTGCTCGGCCATCGCTTCGGCCGACGGCAGCTTGATGCGGCCCATGATCACGTCGCGGGCGAACCAGGCCTGCGCGTCGAACATGTTGAAGGTGTAGAACTGGTCCTGCATGCCGATATAGGACAGCTTCGGGTTTTTCTCCCAGACGACGCCCTCGTAGAGCCCGTCCGGCCACATACGGTTGGCGGTCTTCAGCTTCAAATCCTCGGTGAGGAACGGGAAGGAATGGAGGTAGCCGGTGCACAGGATGATGGCGTCGACGTCTTTGGTGCTGCCGTCCTTGAAATGCGCCGTCTTGCCGACGACCCTCTGCAGCAGCGGCACTTCCTTCCAGTTCTCCGGCCATTTGAAGCCCATCGGCTTCGAGCGGTAGCTGGAGGTGATCGATCTGGCGCCGTATTTGTAGCATTGCGAGCCGATGTCCTCGGCTGAATAGGAGCGGCCGATGATCAATATGTCCTTGCCCTTGAATTCCATCGCGTCGCGGAAATCGTGGCTGTGCAGGATACGGCCGTTGAAGGTCGAAAAGCCCTCGAAATAGGGAACGTTGGGCACGGAGAAATGCCCCGAAGCGACGACGACATTGTCGAACTCTTCCGAGTAGGTGACGTCGCTGGTGCGGTCATGCGCGGTGACCGTGAATTTTTTTGTCGTTTCGGAAAAGGTGACCATGCGCACCGGGCTGTTGAAGCGCACCCATTGGCGCACGCCGGATTTTTCGACGCGGCCCTTGATGTAGTCCCACAGCACGGCGCGCGGCGGATAGGAGCCGATCGGCCGGCCGAAATGCTCCTCGAAGGTGTAGTCGGCGAATTCGAGACATTCCTTCGGGCCGTTCGACCAGAGATAGCGGTACATCGAGCCGTGCACCGGGTCGCCGTGCTCGTCGAGGCCGGTGCGCCAGGTGTAGTTCCACAGGCCGCCCCAGTCGGACTGCTTTTCGAAGCAGACGATTTCGGGAATATCGGCGCCCTTGTCGGCGGCCGACTTGAAGGCCCTGAGCTGGGCCATGCCGGACGGCCCGGCTCCGATGACGGCAACACGATCTTTCATTGCGGGCCTCCCGATCTCATTTCCCTAACGAAACAAATTTCACTGACAGGACAGTAATTGCCCCTTCGATGCTGTCAACAGGGCTTGTCGCGAAACCGCGTTTCGCCCAGCTGGATTTCCAAGCGACGCAGTAGCTCGGGCGAAATCCGGACATTGCGCAATTCGACACGGGTGGCTTGCCGTGGCAGTTGCGCTTCTGTATCGGCACCGAATATGTTCACCGTGAGTGAAATGAATCGGCAAGGTCCGGGGTGGCAACATGGCGAAAAAAGCATCCAGTCTAAAGCCCGCTGCGGCCGTCGTCGCCGCCAAAGCCAAGCCGTCGGTCGCTGCAATCGATCCGCGCAAGATACGCGCGCCGCTCACCCAGAACCCGCACGCCATTCGCGACACCCGCGAAAAGGTCCTGGAGGTCGCCATCGGCCGCGAGGTGCGGGCCTTCCGCAAGAAGCTCGGCATTACGGTGGCCGATCTGGCTGCCGCCACCGACATTTCGCTTGGCATGCTGTCGAAGATCGAGAACGGCATCACCTCGCCATCGCTGACCACGTTGCAGGCGCTGTCACGGGCGCTCGGCGTTCCCGTCACCGCCTTCTTCCGCCGCTTCGAGGAAGAGCGCAGCGCCGTCTTCGTCAAGGCCGGCGAAGGCCTCGACGTCGAACGCCGCGGCACGCGCGCCGGCCACCAGTACAATCTGCTCGGCCATATCGGCTCCAACACCAGCGGCGTCGTCGTCGAACCCTATCTGATCACGCTGACCGAGGATTCCGACGTGTTCCCGACCTTCCAGCACGAGGGCATGGAATTCCTCTATATGCTCGAGGGCGAGGTGGTTTACCGGCACGGCAGCAATCTTTACCCGATGAAGCCCGGCGACAGCCTGTTCTTCGACGCCGACGCGCCGCACGGACCGGAAGTGCTGAGCGTTCTGCCGATGCGCTATCTGTCGATCATCTGCTACCCGCAGAGCGCGGGGTGAGCCGGAGATGAGGGCGCACAAGCAATCCTGGATCGCTGCACTCCACGGCCACGGTAACGGCATGGATCCTAGGGTCTCCGCTACGTCGCTTCGCTCCTGCTTCGCCCTAGGATGACGAAGGCGTGGGGTCCAAGGCTAATCGCGGATGTCGGAGATTGGCAGTTGCATCGCGGCTTAGAGGTTGGTGGCCGACGGCAATTCGCAAGTTTCGAGGTTAGCTGAAGCGTCCCTCACTTCGTCATCCTAGGGCGGAGCAGGAGCGAAGCGACGTAGCGGAGACCCTAGGATCCATGCCGTAACCTCCACGCGCTGCTACGTTGAACTGCAGGGCAAGCTCGTCCTCGATTGGTCGCAAGGGGGCTAAAGGCCGGCGCTCTACGGCGCCCCCCTCTGCCCTGCCGGGCATCTCCCCCTCTTGGGGGGAGATTGGCAGCTTGACGGGCAGCGCGAACCTCGCAAACAGAACCTCAATCCGGCCCAAACCCCGGCGACGTCGCACTGCCGTCATCCAACTTCGACAGCCACTCGACCAGCGTCGCACGGTAACGCGTCAGGCCCTTGTAGTTGGCGAGTTCCTCGGGCAGGTCGCGGATGACGCGGTGCAGGCGCCGTGCCCATTTCGGCTGCGTCACCAGCTCGTCCATCTTGATCAGGTAGCAGCGGATCGGGAAGACGATCGCATTCGAGCGCGGCAGCCGCCAGAAGCTCTGCAGCTCGACGCGCAGATGAACCTTGTCGCCGACGTTTTCCGGCGTCACCGTGGCGCGGTCCGGACCCCATTTGTGGTAATTTTCCGGGCTGGTATCGAGGCGCGGATTGATGGTCATCGTCCAGTTCAGCCGGCGTGCCGGTTTGCCCTGCTGGATGTTGGTGAGGAATTTCAGCGCCCGGACGAATATGCCCTTCTCATGCGCCAGCGGCACCGGCGCGTGCCATTCGAAGAAGTTCATGCCGATGTCGAAATCGAGCGACCAGTCTGCCTGGGTGGTGACCATGCCGGCATCCATCCACAGGTTGCCGTCGCGCTGGTCGAGAATGCAGAAATCGCCCTGGCTCTGGCGGGTGATGTATTCCATCGGCCCATAGGGCAGCGTCGAGACATCGCCAAAGGTGAAGCTGTCGTCGATGCCAAGCGGCCGGTTGATCCAGCGCCAGCGGTCGCCGTCGCGCGTCAGCGTGAAATGCTCGGGATAGCCCAGCGCCTGCTGCTCCATCAAAAGCTCGAGCAGATCCCAGCCGGCCAGCGTCATGTGCGGCAGCGACTGGCAGCGCAGCGGATCCTCGGCCAGCACCAAAGCGCGGTCCTGCATCTCGGCGACATAGTGCTCGTCGACGTCGATCAAATTCTCCAGCACGCTGCCCTTCGGCCCGACGACATGCGGCTCGATGTTGACGGCATACATGTAGCTGTCTTCATGGAACGGGAACGGGAACCGCCTGATGTGCTCGGGGCTGTTCCTGAAGGTGAAGTCGTCGCGGAACGTTTCCTTGCGAAAGGTGATGCCCAAGCTCGCCTCCTATCTTTCCAGCACCAGCGACCTGCCCTCGAAGCGCGAGACGCAGGGCATGATCTTGCAGCCCGAACGGTGGTCTTCCTCGCTCAGCCAGTGGTCGCTGTGGATGAATTTGCCGTCATGCGAAATGACGTTGGTCTCGCACTGGCCACAGACGCCGCCGCGGCAGAGATAGGGCGGATCGACGCCGGCCGCCTCGATCGCCTCGAGCAGGCTCTGCTGCTCGTCGACACGGATGGTCTTGCCGCTGAGCGCCAGCGTCACGTCGAAGGGGGCGCCGGGCTGCGGCGCCGCGAAATGCTCGAAATGCACGGTCTCCGGAGGCCAGCCGAGCGCCGCGGCACGCTCGCGCACCCAGCCAATCATGCCCGACGGGCCGCAGACATAGAGATGCGTGCCGAGCGGCTGCGATGACAACAGCCGGTCGAGATCGACGCGCTCGTCGCGGTCGTCGTGATAGAGCCTGACCCGGTGATCGTAGCGCTCTCTCAGCAGGTCGGCATAGGTGCCGAGCGAGGCGGTGCGGCAGGTGTAATGCAATTCGAAATTGCCGCCTTCCGCCGCCAGCTGCGCGGTCTGCGCCATGAACGGGGTGATGCCGATGCCGCCGGCCAGCATCAGATGCTTCCTGGCGCGCAGATCGAGCGAGAACAGGTTGACGGGATAGCTGACCACCATCTCCGTGCCCGGCCTGACCTGCCTGTGCATGAACAACGAGCCGCCGCGGCCGGCGTCGTCGCGGCGCACCGAGATGGTGTATTCGCGGGTGTCTAGCGGCGAGCCCATCAGCGAATAGGGATTGAGCCTGGTGCGTTCGCCATCGCGCATCTCGACGACGACATGGGCGCCGCCGGAGAAGGTCGGCAAAAGCTCGCCGTCGCGCCGGCGGAAATGAAAGCGCGTCACCAGCTCGTTGACCGGGACGACATCGCTGACGACGACATCGAGCTTAGTTGTGCCGGCGCTCATCGAAAGACCTCCTCGATCGGAGGAATTTCGCTGCGGTCCTCGGCGTTGATGCAGACGCCCTGGAAGGCGGCGAGGCGCCGCGAATAGTGGTCGCGCACCAGAAGCAGCAGGCCGCAATGCGAACAGGTTGCCGGCTGCGTCGTCACGTTCTCGGTGATGCCCTTGCAATGGACGCACTGCATGCGGCGCGCCAGCGAGCCGCGATGCTCGGTCTGAACCGAGGTGTGGTCGATGCCGGCTTCGAGCGCCGCCTGCATGGCCTGGCCGATCAGCCCCTCGGTGCCGGCGAGATAGAGCCTGAGGCCCATATGCGCGTTGGCCAGCATCTGCTTCAGCCGCGGCAGGGCGCTGGCAAAGGAATGACCGAGGTAGAACTGTGCCGGCTTCAGGGCTTCGACCGCATCGGCGTATTTTCCGTCGCGGCCGGGAATGAAGATGATGCGGGCGCCGCCGAAGAAATCCGCCGGTGCCTTGGCGGCCAGATCGGCAATGGCCAGCGCTCCTTCTGCATCCGCTATGAAAAGATGATGCTTGCCGGGCTGCGGAGACAGGGTCCCATAGACCGGCCGGCTGATGATGCTTTTCGCTGCCATACCCGCAGTATGCCTCAGCCTTTCGCCGTGCGCTTGGTCTTCTTCGGATCGTCGAAAGGAAGCGGCTCGGCGGTTGCGCTGATGGCGCCGCTCTTGTTGCGGATCTCGAGCCTGGTGCCCTGTACCGCGCAGTCGACCTCGAGCCGGGCAATGCCCATCGATTTTTTGACCAGCGGCGAATACATGGCGCAGGTCACCACGCCGACCTTTTTGCCGTCGCGATAGACCGGTGCGCCCTCGTCGGCCGGCTCCTTGCCTTCGAGCAGCACGCCGAAGATCTTGAAGCGCTCCTTGCCCTTGAGGCGGTAGTGCTCCTCGGCACCGCGAAAGCCTGTCTTGCCGGGGCTGACGGTGAAGTCGAGACCAAGCTCCCACAGCGTGTCGCCGGGGCCTTCGTTCTCAAACGGGTATTTCTGCGAATTGTCGTAGGGGTAAAACAGCAGGTAGCTCTCGACGCGCAGCATGTCGAGCGTGGTGAAGCGGCACGGGATGATGCCGGCGCTCTTGCCCTCGTCGAGGATCCTGTCCCAGATCGTTCCGGCGTCCTGGCCACGGCAGAAAATCTCGTAGCCGCGCTCGCCGGTGTAGCCGGTGCGCGAGATCATCACCGGAAAGCCGAACAACTGCGTCTGCATGTGGTGGAAATAGTTGAGGTCGCGAATGCCGGGCACATGCTTTGCCAGATAATCCACGGCTAGCGGCCCCTGCAGCGAAAGGTCGTGCAGATTGTCGTCGAAGCGCAGCGACACGTCGCGACCGACCGAAGCGCGTTGCAGCTCTTCATGGCCGGTGCCCGAGCCATGCACGACCATCCAGGAATTCGGGCCGGTGCGGTAGAGGATGCAGTCGTCGGTGAACTTGCCGGCCTCGTTGAGCATGCAGGCATAGGCCGACTTGCCGGGATAGATCTTTTCGACGTCGCGCGTCGTCGCCAGATCGATCAGGTGCGAGGCGTGCGGCCCGGTGATGTGAACCTTCTTCAAGCCGGACACATCCATCAGGCCGGCCTTGGTGCGGATGGCGATATACTCTTCGTCCGCGTCCTTGTCGTAGGTCCAGGCGGTGCCCATGCCGCTCCAGTCCTCGAGCTTCGAGCCGAGCGCGCGATGGCGATCCGCAAGCGTCGAAAATCTCCAGGATGCCGTCATCCGCTGTCCTCCGTTCGAAAGAAACTTTTTTGCTTTCCCCTGCTCCCTGCACACAGGCGGGAGCGTTGCCTTGAATATTGATCGCAAACGCCGGGAGCCTGCAATACCCGTAAGCAAATAATTTCATTGTCAGGCAAATCCGGCGCGCCCAAACTAACGGTTAACGTCGCGTAAAATCGTCTTGACAATTCCAGAATTCGGCCGGATTTTATGAAAAAAATTTCACTCTCTTGAAAGAGGGCAATGACCGGCCAATCCGGACCGGCGTTGAAAAAGGGGAAAGCCGATGTCCGACCTGCAACAGCGCGTGGAAGCGTTGTACCGTTCCGACGTGCGTGGATCCATGCTCCTGATCGTCTGCCTGTGGGCGACGATCCTCTTTGTCCTGTTCATGACATGGCCATACGTCCCCGACGCCGGCATCAAGCTCGTCGTCGCGGTCGCCGCCGCCGCGGTGCTGATCTTCAACACGGCCGCGATCCTGGCGATGGTCAACCACTACAAGGAAGACAAGGACTTCATCTACGGCCTCGACATCAAGAACGCCGACGCCTACCGCAACCGCAAGTCCTGAGGGGGAGACGCATGGCCCGCTATACACCGCCCGAACAGAGCAAGGCCGGACAGGTTTTCGATATCGCCGTCGTCGTGGTCGCGATTTTCGTCGCGCTGTGGCTGCCGCTGAAACTAGGTCTGGCAGGGGCGGCAAAATCCATTGACGCGCTCGACGCCAAGACGTGGGAAGCGCTCGGACAAAACCCGACCATGGCCTCGATCTGGGAAAAGCTCGGCTACACGCCGGAAACCGCGCACGACATCATCCAGAACCGGTTCCACTACATCATCGACTGGCCGACGCTGATCATCATGGCGGCAGTGCTGATCGGCTATTTCATCTTTCTGTTCCGCGCATCGGACCGCGAATACCGCGACGTCATCGACGAAAAGTTCGGCGACAAATAGATAGGAAGCATCGTCATGTGGGTGGCACTCTCTTACGCATGCTGGGGCATCTCGATCGTGCTCGCGCTGTGGATGCTCTACGACTGGTTCAAGATCGACACGACCTATTCCGAAGAGATGCTGACCTCGTCCAGGGAAGGCGAACTTGAAGCCGTGTCCGAAAAACACCGGATCTGAGTGGGGGATTGAACGATGACGATCACGGCTGAACCAGCGGTGCAAGTGCAAGGCGACAGGGTTTCACTGCTCAGGGTGCTCGGCCCCGCCCATGTCTGGGCGCTCGGTGTCGGCATCGTTCTGGTCGGCGAATTCACCGGCTGGAATTTCGCGGCGGACAAGGGCGGCGCGCTGGCGGCGCTGATCGTCTGCTGGATCGTCGGCCTGCTCTACACGTCGGTCGCGATGATCGATTCCGAAGTTACCTCGACGGTTGCCGCCGCCGGCGGCCAATATGCCCAGGCCAAGCACATTGTCGGGCCGCTGATGGCCTTCAACGTCGCGCTGTTCCTGGTCTTTGCCTACACCATGCTCGAAGTGTCGGACGCGATCCTGCTCGGCGACACCATCGTCGCCAAAGCCGGCGTCGAGGGGCTCAACCACAATTCCTTCATCGCCGCGACCATCGTCGTGCTGGCATGGCTGAACTATCGCGGCGTGCTGATGACGCTCAACGTCAATTTCGTCATCACCGCCATCGCCTATGTCTCGATCGTCATCCTGTTCTTCTCGGTCAGCCCGTGGACGCAAGGCGCCGTGCTCAAGCTGAACGAGTTGGTGACCCCGGGCAACGCCCTGCCCTATGGCTGGATCGGCGTCATCGCCGCCTTCCAGTTCGGCATCTGGTACTATCTCGGCATCGAGGGCACCACGCAGGCGGCCGAGGAAGTGCGCTCGCCGGCGCGCTCGCTGCCCTACGGCACGATGGCCGGCATGATCACGCTTCTGATCGCGGCCGCCATGACCTGGTATGTCTGCGCCTCGCTGATGCCCTGGGAATATCTCGGCATCACCTACTATCCGCTGTGGGACGCAGGCAAACTGACCGGCAGTGCGCTGCTGGAAAACCTGTTGTTCATCGCGACGCTACTTGCCGCGCTCGCCTCCGCCAATGGCTGCATCAACGACGCCGCGCGCGCCTGGTTTTCGCTCGGCCGCGACCGCTATCTGCCGACCTGGTTCTCGGCGGTGCATCCGAAATACCGCACGCCCTATCGCTCGATCCTGTTTCTGCTGCCGATCGCGCTTGCCTTTGCCTTCATCGCCGACCTCAACCAGGCGATCACCTTCTCGATCCTGTCGGGCGTGCTGCAATACACCTTCATGAGCATCAACATCATCATGTTCAGGAAAAAGTGGCCGCTCGGCTCGATCCGCCGCGGCTACACCCATCCGTTCCATCCGCTGCCGGCTATCGTCTTGTTCTGCCTTTGCGTCGTCACCTTCTTTGCGATCTTCCTCGGCTTCGGCTCGCAGCTGATCGCCATGGTCGCTTTCTACTTCCTGATCTCGCTGTGGTTCCACTTCTACCGCTACAAATTCGTGCGCCGTGGTGCCCAGTTCACTATGCCGTGGCCGAAGCCGCAGGGCTACTGACGGCGCGCCCGGTCTGGGCGGGCATTTGCGTGACGAGGTGCGTTAGGTGATCTCAGCATTGCTCGCCGGGGCGGTTGCCCTGGCTCTCGTCCTCCATATAGCCTGGCTTGCGCGGGCCAGCCGCGCCAAGGCTTCGACCGGGCTTGCCGCCGACGAAGCCGGCGTCCGCGCCGTCATCCCCGACGCGGCCAACGTCTCGGACGGCACTGCCGGCGTCGTTACCTTCGCCGGCTCGTGGAACGGCCGGCGGGTGCAGGTGCGGACCATCGTCGACACGCTGGCGATCAGGAAGCTGCCGGCGCGCTGGCTGAGCGTTTCGATCACCGAAAAGGTCGCGATACCAGGCACTTTCGATATGATGATGCGGCCGGGATCGCCGACGACTTTTTCCAATTTCGATCATCTCGTCCATACGCTGCCGAAGGCGGCGGGGTTTCCGGCCGAGGCGGTGCTGCGGAGCGACCGCAAGGGCGTGCGCTTCCCCGAAGCCGTCATCGCCGGCCACCTCGATGTCTTTGCCGAGGAGCGCGCCAAGGAATTGCTGATCACGCCGAACGGCGTGCGCATCGTCTGGCTGCTGGCCGAGGCCGAGCGGGCGCGCTACGGCGTATTCCGGCAAGCCGAATTCGGCACGGTCAGGCTCGATCCGGTGCTGATCGAGAGGCTGCTGTCGTCGGCTTCGGCGCTGCGCGATGCCATCAATCAAAGCGAACGGCAAGCAGCATGACCAGCCAGATCACCACCTCCCCCGCACCACCGAGCCCCTATCTGGTTCTGGGCGCTGCGATTGTCTTGCCGGCGAGCGGGCAGGTCGTGCTCGGCGTGCCGGTGCGCGGCCTGCAATTCCTGTTCTTCATGGTGATCCTTGCCTGGGTCACCGCCAAGATCGCGCCGCCCGACGCCAGCTTCGTCGGACGCCATGCCGGCGGCTTCCTGATCTATGCCCTGTCGATCCTGGATGCCTACAAGATCGCCCGCATCCGCTATGCCAAATGGGTTCACAATGGCGGCCAGCGCAGCGATAGTGCGGCCGGCGGCGCCTCAGCCGATATATAACGACAGGAAAATTTTTTTCATACCATTGAATTCCCGGGACTCATTCGATACATCTCGGAGGGAACAAACTCGCGGAGGCTGACATGTGCGGAATCGTCGGACTGTTTTTGAAGGACAAGTCGCTCGAGCCCCAGCTTGGCGCGATGCTGTCGGAGATGCTGATCTCGCTCAGCGATCGCGGTCCCGACAGCGCCGGCATCGCCATCTATGGCGCGCCCTCCAATGAAGCCAAGATCACCATTCAGTCGGCCAAGCCGGAGCGCGATTTCCGCGGCCTCGACGCCGAACTCGCCAAGGCAATCGGCGCGCCGGTGAGCATTGCTGCGAAGTCGACGCATGCCGTGGTCCGGACGACGCCTGCCAAGATCGACGAAGCGCGCGAGGCGATCCAGACGCTGCGCCCCGACATCCGCATCATGGGCGCCGGCGACGTCGTCGAAATCTACAAGGAAGTCGGCTTGCCGGAAGCGGTCGTCGACCGTTTCGGCGTCCGCGAGATGACCGGCACGCACGGCATCGGCCATACCCGTATGGCGACCGAATCGGCGGTGACGACGATGGGCGCGCATCCGTTCTCGACCGGCGCCGACCAGTGCCTGGTGCATAATGGCTCGCTGTCCAACCACAACAATGTCCGCCGCGAGCTGATCCGCGAAGGCATGACATTCGAGACCGAGAACGACACCGAGGTCGCTGCCGCCTATCTCTCCTCGCAGATGGCGCATGGCAAGAATCTGGGCGAGGCACTGGAAGGCACGCTGAGCGATCTCGACGGCTTTTTCACCTTCGTCGTCGGCACCAAGAACGGCTTCGGCGTGGTGCGCGATCCGATCGCCTGCAAGCCCGCCGTAATGGCCGAAACCGACCAGTATGTCGCCTTCGGCTCGGAATATCGTGCGCTCACCAAACTGCCCGGCATAGACAATGCGAAGGTCTGGGAACCCGAGCCCGCAACCGTCTATTTCTGGGAGCATTGAACCAATGCCGGCAAGCAATGCCTTCAATACGGGCAACCTCTCCAAGGCCGCGCGCGAGCCGGGCCAGGCATCGCGGGTCTTCGACCTGGCCGAAATGTCGCTGCGCGAGCTCAACCAGGCGCTGCACGATCTGGCGCCCGGTTCGAACGAGACCGCCTGGGAGGTGCTCCACCCGCGAGGCAGCCATTCGGTCGCCGTCGGCGTCGACCAGCCGGTCGCCATCGATGTGCGCGGCAGCGTCGGCTATTATTGCGGCGGCATGAACGACGGCGGCACCATCACCGTGCATGGCTCGGCCGGACCCGGCGTCGGCGAGAACATGATGTCCGGCGCAATCATCGTCAAAGGCGACGCCAGCCAGTATGCCGGCGCCACCGGCCGGGGCGGGTTGCTCGTCATCGAAGGCAACGCGTCGTCGCGCTGCGGCATCTCGATGAAAGGCATCGACATCGTCGTCCATGGCAATATCGGCCATATGTCGGCCTTCATGGCGCAGTCCGGCAACCTCGTGGTGCTGGGCGACGCCGGCGATGCGCTCGGCGATTCCATTTACGAGGCGCGGCTTTTCGTGCGCGGCAAGGTCGAAAGCCTCGGCGCCGACTGCATCGCCAAGGAGATGCGGCCCGAGCATCTCGAATTGCTGCAAGGCTTGCTCGACCGCGCCGGCGTGACCGGCGTCAAGGCGGCGGAGTTCAAGCGTTATGGCTCGGCTCGTACCCTCTACAATTTCAATATCGACAACGCCGACGCGTATTGAGGCTCAATGACCTATCGCAACCCGCCGACGACGCCGCGCAAATCCGCGACCTTCGACGACTACACGCTTTCCGAGATCCGCCGCGCCGCGGCGACCGGCATCTATGACATCCGCGGCGCCGGCGCCAAGCGCAAGCTGCCGCATTTCGACGACCTTCTGTTCCTCGGTGCTTCGATCTCGCGCTATCCGCTCGAAGGCTATCGCGAGCGCTGCGACACCAGCGTCGTGCTCGGCTCGCGCTATGCGAGAAAACCGATCGAATTGAAAATCCCGATCACCATTGCGGGCATGAGCTTCGGCTCGCTGTCCGGCCCGGCGAAGGAAGCGCTCGGCCGTGGCGCGACGCTGTCGGGCACCTCGACGACCACCGGCGACGGCGGCATGACCGAGGAAGAGCGCGGCCATTCGAAGACGCTGGTCTACCAGTATCTGCCGTCGCGCTACGGCATGAACCCGCGCGATCTGCGCCGTGCCGACGCGATCGAGGTTGTCGTCGGCCAGGGCGCCAAGCCAGGCGGCGGCGGCATGCTGCTCGGCCAGAAGATCTCCGACCGCGTCGCCGAAATGCGCACGCTGCCGAAAGGCATCGACCAGCGCTCGGCCTCGCGCCACCCCGACTGGACCGGGCCGGACGACCTCGAGATCAAGATCCTCGAACTGCGCGAAATCACCGACTGGGAAAAGCCGATCTACGTCAAGGTCGGCGGCGCGCGGCCCTATTACGATACCGCGCTTGCGGTGAAATCGGGCGCCGATGTCGTCGTCGTCGACGGCATGCAGGGCGGCACTGCGGCGACCCAGGAAGTGTTCATTGAAAATGTCGGCCAGCCGACGCTTGCCTGTATCAGGCCGGCGGTGCAGGCGCTGCAGGATCTCGGCATGCACCGCAAGGTGCAGCTGATCGTCTCAGGCGGCATACGCAACGGGGCCGACGTCGCCAAGGCGCTGGCGCTCGGCGTCGACGCGGTGTCGATCGGCACGGCAGCGCTTGTCGCGCTCGGCGACAACGACCCGCGCTGGGAGGCGGAATACAACGAGCTCGGCACCACCGCCGGCGCCTATGACGACTGGCACGAGGGTCGCGACCCGGCCGGCATCACCACGCAGGATCCCGAGCTAATGAAACGGGTCGATCCGATTGCGGCCGGACGGCGGCTGGCGAATTATCTTAAGGTGATGACACTTGAGGCTCAGACAATCGCACGCGCGTGCGGCAAGAACAGCATGCACAATCTCGAGCCCGAGGATCTTGTCGCCTTGACGATCGAAGCCGCCGCCATGGCCGGCGTGCCGCTGGCCGGCACCAACTGGATACCGGGCAAGAACGGCTTCTAAAACCAACCAAATGCCAGTAAGCGAGGAACTATAATGGGGAACGATCTCGCCGCCTTCGCCAAGGAGAAGGGCGTCAAATATTTCATGATATCCTACACCGACCTGTTCGGTGGGCAACGCGCCAAGCTGGTGCCGGCGCAGGCGATCGCCGACATGCAGCGGGACGGTGCCGGCTTTGCCGGCTTTGCCACCTGGCTCGACCTGACGCCGGCGCATCCCGACATGCTGGCGGTGCCGGATCCGGCCTCGGTGATCCAGTTGCCTTGGAAGCCGGAGGTCGCCTGGGTCGCCGCCAACTGCATCATGGACGACAAATCGGTCGAGCAGGCGCCGCGCAACACGCTGAAGCGGTTGATCGCGGAGGCGGCCGGCGACGGCATGCACATCAAGACCGGCGTCGAGGCCGAATTCTTCCTGATCTCGCCGGATGGCAAGACGATTTCCGACGAATACGACACGGCGTCGAAGCCCTGCTACGACCAGCAAGCGGTGATGCGCCGCTACGATGTGATCGCCGAGATCTGCGACCACATGCTGGCGCTCGGCTGGGGCGCCTACCAGAACGACCACGAGGACGCCAACGGCCAGTTCGAGATGAACTGGGCCTTCGACGATGCGCTGGCGACCGCCGACAAGCATTCCTTCTTCAAATTCATGGTGAAATCGGTCGCCGAAAAGCACGGCCTGCGCGCAACCTTCATGCCTAAACCCTTCCAGGGCCTGACCGGCAATGGCTGCCATGCGCATATCTCGGTGTGGGACAAAGACGGCAAGACCAATGTCTTTGCCGATAATGCGATGGAGCTCGGCCTGTCGGCCAAGGGCAGGAATTTCCTCGGCGGCATCATGAAACATGCGTCCGCGCTTGCCGCCATCACCAACCCGACGGTCAATTCCTACAAGCGCATCAACGCACCGCGCACCATCTCCGGCGCCACCTGGGCGCCGAACACGGTGACCTGGACGGGCAACAACCGCACCCACATGGTGCGCGTACCTGGGCCAGGCCGCTTCGAGCTGCGCCTGCCGGACGGCGCGGCAAACCCCTATCTGCTGCAGGCCGTCATCATCGCCGCCGGCCTTGACGGCGTCCGCTCGAAGGCCGACCCCGGCAGGCGCTACGACATCGACATGTACCAGTTCGGCCATACGGTCGAAGGGGCGCCGAAGCTGCCGCTCAACCTGCTCGACGCATTGCGCGAATTCGACAATGACAAATCGCTCAAGACGGCGCTGGGTGAGGAATTCTCGTCGGCCTATCTAAAGCTCAAGCAGCAGGAATGGAATTCCTATGCTTCCCACTTCACCCAGTGGGAGCGCGACCACACGCTCGACATCTGATCCGGAATTGTTGCACGCCCGGCGCGAAACAGGTTCATGAAATACTCGATCTTCTCCCTCGCCCGGGCGGCATTTTCCGGCCATAAGAACTGGCAGCGCACCTGGCGCGACGCCAGCCCGAAGAGCCACTACGACGTGGTGATCATCGGCGGCGGCGGCCATGGCCTGGCGACGGCATGGTTCCTCGCCAGCGAATACGGCATCAGGAATGTCGCGGTGCTGGAAAAGGGCTGGATCGGCTCCGGCAATGCCGGCCGCAACACCACCATCATCCGCTCCAATTACGGGCTGCCCGGCAATACCGGTTTCTACGAGCTTTCGATGAAGCTGTGGGAGCGGATGGAGCAGGACCTCAACTACAACACCATGGTCAGCCAGCGCGGCGTCATCAATCTCTACCATTCCGACGCGCAGCGCGACGCCTATGCGCGGCGCGGCAACACCATGCGCATCAACGGCATCGATGCCGAACTGCTCGATCTGACGGCGGTCAGGAAGATGATGCCGTTCCTGAACTTCGACAATGCGCGCTTTCCAGTGCAAGGCGGGCTTTTGCAGCGACGTGGCGGCACGGCACGGCACGACGCCGTGGTCTGGGGCTATGCGCATGCGGCGAGCGCGCTCGGCGTCGACATCATCCAGAACTGCGAAGTGACCGGTTTTGTCCGCGACGCCGACGGCAAGGTGACCGGTGTCGAGACGAGCCGCGGCAGGATCGGCGCAGGCAAGGTCGGCATGGCCGTCGCCGGCTCCTCGTCGCGCGTCGCGGCGATGGCCGGCATGCGGCTGCCGATCGAAAGCCATGTGCTGCAGGCATTCGTCTCCGAGGCGATCAAGCCGCTGATCCCCAATGTCATGACCTTCGGCGCCGGCCATTTCTACGTCAGCCAGTCCGACAAGGGCGGCCTGGTCTTCGGCGGCGATATAGACGGCTACAATTCCTACGCCCAGCGCGGCAATTTGCCTGTCATGGAAGACGTCTGCGAAGGCGGCATGGCGCTGATGCCGATGATCGGCCGGATACGGCTTCTGCGTCAGTGGGGCGGCATCATGGACATGTCGATGGACGGCTCGCCGATCATCGACAAAACACCGGTCGACGGGCTCTATCTCAACGCCGGCTGGTGCTATGGCGGCTTCAAGGCGACGCCCGGCTCCGGCCTGGTCTTTGCCCATCTTCTGGCGCGCGACGAGCCGCACAAGGAGGCTATCGGCTTTCGCCTCGACCGCTTCCGGCGAGGTGCGATGATCGACGAAAAGGGCCAAGGCGCCCAACCGAACCTGCATTGAAGGCTGGCTGAAGAAGCATGCGCATTGTCTGTCCCTTCTGCGGCGAACGCGAACTCGGCGAGTTCACCTATCTGGGCGACGCCAAGCCCGTGCGTCCGGCGGCCGGCGCCACCGAAGACGAGGTCTTCGACTACGTCTATCTGCGCGACAACATCGCCGGGCCGATGAGCGAATACTGGTACCATGGCGGCGGCTGCCGGGCCTGGCTGAAGGTCGCCCGCAACACGCTGACCCATGAGATTTCGGCGGTCGAACCGGCTGCAGGCGTTGGTGCCGCCGAGGTTGGGGTCTGATGGTTGGCCCCGCGCAGACACACCGGCTGGAGAGCGGCGGTCTCATCGATCGCGCCGTGCCGCTGAGCTTCCGCTTCGACGGCAAGAGCTTTGCCGGCTTCCAAGGCGACACGCTGGCCTCGGCGCTGATCGCCAATGGCGTCAAGCTGGTCGGCCGCTCGTTCAAATACCATCGGCCGCGCGGCATCCTGACCGCTGGTTCGGAGGAGCCCAACGCGCTGGTCGAACTGCGCAGCGGAGCGCGGCGCGAGCCGAACACCAAGGCGACCACGGCCGAACTCTATGACGGGCTCGAAGCCGCCAGCCAGAACCGCTGGCCGTCGCTGCGCCACGATCTGATGGCGGTCAACCAGCTGTTCGCGCCGATCTTCGTCGCCGGCTTCTACTACAAGACCTTCATGTGGCCGGCGAAATTCTGGGAAGCGGTCTACGAGCCGGCGATCCGCCGCGCCGCCGGCCTCGGCCGCGCCCCCGGCGTCGCCGATCCCGACCATTACGACAAGGCCTGGGCGCATTGCGACGTGCTGATTGCCGGGTCCGGCCCGGCCGGGCTGGCTGCGGCATTGGCGGCCGGGCGCGGCGGCGCCCGCGTCATCCTGTGCGAGGAAGATTTTGCGCTTGGCGGCCGTCTGCTCGCCGACGGCGGCATGATCGACGGCGCGCCGGCGGCCGAATGGATTACGCGCACGCTGGCCGAACTCGCCGCACTGCCCGATGTCCGCATCATGACCCGCACGACATTGTTCGGCGTCTATGATTGCGGCACCTATGGCGCCATCGAGCGGGTCAACGACCACCTGCCCTCGCCGCCCGAGCACCAGGTGCGCCAGCGGCTGTGGCGGATCGTGGCCAAGCGCTGCGTCGTCGCCGCCGGCGCCATCGAGCGGCCGATCGTCTTTGCCGGTAACGACACGCCGGGCGTGATGATGGCTTCGGCGATGCGGACCTATGTCGCGCGCTACGCGGTTACCCCTGCCAAGAGGATCGCGCTGTTCACCAACAATGAGGATGGCTGGCGCACGGTCGAGACCGCGCTTGCCGCCGGTTTGCAGATCGCGGCGGTGATCGACGCGCGCCCGGACGTCTCCGCCGCGCATCGCGCGCTTGCCGCCAAAGGCGGCTTTGCCGTGCTCAACGGCTCGGTCAGCGGGGTCGAAGGCGGCAAGGACGAGGTCCGGAAAATCTCCGTGTCGCTCGCCGGCGGCGCACGGGCGGAAGTCGAAGCCGACGGGCTTGCCGTGTCCGGCGGCTGGAATCCGGCGGTCGGGCTGACCTCCTATCATCGCGGCCGGCCGAAATGGCAGGACGATATCGCAGCCTTCGTACCGGATGGTGCGCCGCCCGGCATGGTGGCCGTCGGCGCCGCCAACGGCGCCTTCGGGCTGGGCGACTGCCTGCGCCAGGGCTTTGCCGCGGGTGCTGCGGCAGCGCAGGGTGCTGGACGCAGCGGCAATGCCGGCACATCGCCGGTCGCCGACAGCGAGGCGTTTTCGCTGACGCCGCTTTGGTATGTGGCCGGCAAAGGGAAAGCCTTCGTCGATTACCAGCATGACGTGACCGCGTCCGATATCGAACTGGCGCAGCGCGAAGGTTTCGAATCGGTCGAGCATCTCAAGCGCTATACGACGCTCGGCATGGCCACCGACCAGGGCAAGACCTCGAACGTCGCCGGTCTCGCCATCATGGCGGCAATCAGCGGCAAATCGATCCCCGAAACCGGCACGACGATCTACCGCCCGCCCTATGTGCCGGTCGCCATCGGCGCCTTCGCCGGCCATCATCGCGACGAAGACTTCCATGCGACGAGGCTGACGCCGTCGCATCACTGGGCAGCCGAACAGGGCGCGGTGTTCGTCGACGCCGGCCTGTGGAAGCGGGCGCAATGGTATCCGCGCGCCGGCGAAAAGGACTGGCTGGAATCGGTCACCCGCGAGGTCAAGGCGGTGCGCTCCGGCGTCGGCTTCTGCGATGTCTCGACGCTCGGCAAGATCGACGTGCACGGCCCGGATGCCGGCGCCTTTCTCGACCGCGTCTACATCAACACCTTCTCCAGTCTCGCCGTCGGCAAAGCCCGCTACGGGCTGATGCTGCGCGAGGACGGCATCGTCTATGACGACGGCACGACGTCGCGGCTGGCCGAGGATCATTATTTCCTGACCACCACCACCGCCAAGGCCGGGCTGGTGATGCAGCATCTCGAATTCTGCCGGCAGGTGCTGTTCCCGGAATTCGACGTGCAGTTGACCTCGGTCTCCGACCAGTGGGCGCAATTCTCGATCGCCGGGCCGAAGACCCGGGACCTGCTTCGGGAAATGGTCGATCCGGCGGAGGATTTGTCGAACGAAGGCTTTCCCTTCATGGGGGCGCGGGAAGTTGCGCTTCGCGGTGGCATCAAGGCGCGGCTGTTCCGCATCTCGTTTTCGGGCGAATTGGCGTTCGAGATTTCGGTTCCCGCCCGCTATGGCGAGGCGCTGGTGCGCAATTTGATGCTGGCCGGCAAGCCGTTCGGCGTTACGCCCTACGGTACCGAGGCGCTCGGCGTCATGCGCATCGAAAAGGGCCATGTCGCCGGACCGGAGCTGAACGGCACGACGACGGCCGCCGACCTCGGCCTTGGCAAGATGATGTCGACCAAAAAAGATTTCATCGGCCGCGTCATGGCCGGCCGCGAGGCGCTGATTGCCCCGGACCGGCAGGTCGTCGTCGGCATCAAGCCCGTCGACAAGACGCGCCGCCTGCGCTCCGGCGCGCATATCATTCCGAAGGGCGAGACGCCCGGCCCCGATAACGACCAGGGCTACGTCACCTCGGTCTGCTTCTCGCCCATGCTCGACCAGTGGATCGGGCTGGCGCTTGTTGAGCGTGGCCGCGAGCGCATCGGCGAGATCGTCCATGCGCACGATCCGCTACGCGGCGAAGACTACGACGTCGAGCTGTGCAGCCCGGTCTTATACGATCCGGATGGAGGGCGCCAGCGTGGCTGAGTTTTCCTGGATTGCCCGCAGTCCGCTGGAGAAAGCGCTTGTTGTCGGCGCCTATGGCGCGCGCGGCACGGCGGCCGGCGTATCGCTCACCGAGATCCGCAATTTCGACCTGATCCAGGTGATGGCGCGGCGCGGCAAAGCGGCAGAACTGGCGAAGGCCGCCGAAACCCGCTTCGGCGTTGCCGCCCCGGAAACGCCCAAGGCGACCCGAACTCCCGACGCTAGGCTGATCTGGTCGGGACCGGATCAGTTCCTGGTCCTGTCCAATGGCGGCAAGCACGCGAGCGAACCGCTGAGCCAGGCGTTTGCGCAATCCGCCTCGTTGTCCGACCAGTCGCATGCGCGCGCGCTGATCAGCGTTTCCGGAGAAAAGGCGCGCGCGATGCTGGCCAAACTGTCGTCGCTAGACCTGCACCCCGCGGCGTTCCCGGCCGGCACCGCTGCGGCGACCTCGGTCGATCACACCAGCATCAATCTCTGGCGCGCCAATGACCGGCCGAACGGACAGGCGGTGTTCAATCTTCTGGTGTTCGCCACCTTCGCGGAAAGCCTGTGGCATACGATGCTGGACGCTGCCGCCGAGTATGGCGTCGAGATCGGGCATTCCGAGGAATTGGGGTAGGATTGTGCGCCACCTTCCCTTCTCCCCCTGTGGGAGAAGGTGGCCGAGCGAAGCTCGGTCGGATGAGGGGTGCTCCAGCTTGGCTATGACGGCACTCCGTCCAACACCCCTCAACCGTCTCGGCGCTGCGCGCCGATCCACCTTCTCCCACAAGGAGAGAAGGAAGAGGCGCGCGCGCCGCCTTCACTTGCCAACTCCGGCTCTTCTATCCTATTCTTCCCGCTAAAATAATTTCACACACAGGCAAACTTGTTTCTCGAAACCAAGGTTGAGATGAGCCAGTCGCCCTACCCCGCCGTCGTCGCCGGACCGCCCCGGCCGAGCCTGATCCTGCGGCCAGGCCAGATTACGCTGCCGGCCGGGATGGAGCGCTACTCGGTTCAGGGCAATGGTGCGGTGCTGATCGAGGTCGAGGCCGGCGACATTGTCACCGTGCGCGATGTCGAGGGCGGGCAGGCCTGCGAGCTGCTGGCATGGGACAGCAGCGACGCGACCGATCCCGGCATTCTCGGCGAGAAATCGAACAGCAATGCCGCCGGCATCAAGGCGCTGCTGGCCGAAGGCGACGACAGCCTCGCATCCTTGCGCCGGGGGCTCGAGCGGCGCCAGGTGCAGATCGACCAGGCGAAGGCGGTTCGCGTTTTCGGCGGCGCCACCCCTGCCGGTACCGAACAGGCTTTTACCGTCGCCCGCGATGGGTCGATGCTGATTGCCGCGCCCGGCGGGCCGATGCTGGTCGACGGCCACGATACGGCGACGCCGGTTAGCGTCATCGTCCGCCGCGCCACCATCCGCCCGGCGGCAAAATCCGGGCTTGCCGACCCGCTGGCCGATCCCGTGCTCGACCTGCGCGTCCATTCGGCGACGGCGGAGGCCTACTTCGTCAAGGCGGGCGACTATCTGCAGATCATCGATGTCGACGGGCGTCAATGCACCGACTTCCAGTGCTTTTCGGCGCGCAAGCTGGACAAGGGCCGCGATCATCCGCTCGACGTGACGACGACGCGCACGCTGATGGGTTCGAGCTATCCGATGCCCGGTCTGCACTCGAAATACTACGACCAGGACATGGAGCCGCTGGTCGAGGTTGTGCAGGACACTTGCGGCCGCCACGATGCATTCGCGCTCGCCTGCGCGGCCAAATATTACGACGACATCGGTTATCCCGGCCATCCCAACTGCTCGGAGAATTTCAACCGCGCGCTGGCCGACAAGGGTGTCACGCCTCGCGCCGGCTGGATGGCGATCAACTTCTTCTTCAACACGGCCATCGACGCGCATGGCGTCGTGGTATCGGACGAGCCGTGGTCGCGGCCGGGCGACTATGTGCTACTCAGGGCGCTCACGGACATCGTCTGCGTCTCGTCCGCCTGCCCCGACGATACGACGCCGGCCAATGGCTGGAACCTGACCGACATCCATGTGCGAACCTATCCCGGCCAGCACAAATTCTCGCGAGCGATCGCCAGACGCATGACGCCCGATTCGGAACCGAAAATGACCCGCGAGACCGCCTTTCATTCGAGCTTTGCCAAGCACACCCGCAACTTCGTCGAGTACAAGGGCTATTGGCTGGCCAATTCCTTCGCCAGGCAAAGCCCGATCGATGAATACTGGGCCTGCCGGCAGGACGCCGTGATCATGGACCTGTCGCCGCTGCGCAAGTTCGAGGTCACCGGGCCGGACTCCGAGGCGCTGCTGCAATACACGCTGACCCGCGACATCAAAAAGCTCGGCGTCGGCCAGGTCGTCTATTCCGCCATGTGCTACGAGCATGGCGGCATGATCGACGACGGCACGCTGCTCAGGCTCGGCAAGGATAATTTCCGCTGGGTCGGCGGCGACGATCTATCCGGCGAATGGCTGCGCGAAACGGCGCAAAAACTCGGCCTCACCGTGCTGGTGCGCTCCTCGACCGACCAGATGCACAATGTTGCCGTGCAGGGACCGAAAAGCCGCGACGTCCTGCGGCAGATCATCTGGACCTCGCCGCTGCAGCCGTCGATCGACGAACTCGAATGGTTCCGTTTCGCCGTCGCCCGCATCGGCGGCGGCAACGGCATTCCGGTCGTTGTCTCGCGCACCGGTTACACCGGCGAGCTCGGCTACGAGATCTGGTGCCATCCGCGCGACGCCGAAAAGGTCTTCGACGCGATCTGGCAGGCCGGCCAGCCGCACGGCCTGAAGCCGATGGGGCTGCAGGCGCTCGATATGGTGCGCATCGAGGCCGGGCTGATCTTTGCTGCTCACGAGTTTTCCGACCAGACGGATCCGTTCGAGGCCGGCATCGGCTTCACCGTACCGCTGAAGACCAAGAGCGACGATTTCATCGGCCGCGAGGCGCTGATCCGGCGCAAGGAAAACCCGCAGAAGAAGCTGGTCGGCCTCGACATCGACGCCAATATCGCGGTCGGCCACGGCGATTGCGTGCATGTCGGCCGGGCCCAGATCGGCGTCGTCACCTCCGGCATGCGCTCACCGGTGCTGAACAAGACCATCGCGCTGGCCAGGCTCGACGTCGCGCATTCGGCGATCGGCACCGAGGTCGAGATCGGCAAGCTCGACGGCCACAGCAAGCGGCTGCCGGCGCGCGTCGTCGCCTTCGCCCATTACGACCCGCAAAAGACCAGGCCGCGCTCCTGATCGACGCTGCCTGGTTCTTCCCTTCTCCCCTTGTGAGGGCTTTGCACGGGAAGCGAAATCCTGGTTGGTGAGTTAATGGGGCTTTTTTGAAGGCCGGGAAAGCAGTTTTCGACGGCTTGGTATGGCATCGACCGGCA
>NZ_JAMYPX010000018.1:0-131271 GCF_040320585.1 Mesorhizobium sp. M0663 | reverse complement strand
TGCCGGTCGATGCCATACCAAGCCGTCGAAAACTGCTTTCCCGGCCTTCAAAAAAGCCCCATTAACTCACCAACCAGGATTTCGCTTCCCGTGCAAAGCCCTCGTATAGGGACGAGGAGAGGGACGCTCTTCGACGGTTTCGTCAATCATCAACGTTGCAAGAAGAGTGCCGCAGCTGCGGCCAGCTTCTTTCTCCCCGTCACTTACGGGGAGAAATGCCCGGCAGGGCAATGAGGGGCGGCGCCGACTTCAACAATTGATGGACTCCAACACCAGTTGGAATCTATCAGGCATAAAAGCTCCCTCACCCGAGCCTAGCGTCGAGCGATACTTTGATGGCGCCGAGCGCTTTCGAGACCGGGCATTCGGCCTTGGCCTTCTCGGCCAATTCCTTGAACTTGGCGGCATCGATGCCCGGTACCTTGCCGACCAGGGTGATCGCGCTGCCGGTGATGCCGGTGCCGGGAACCAGCGTTACCACGGCCTTGGCGTCGAGTTCGGCGGCCGGAGTGCCGTTCTCGGCGAGAAAATGCGAAAGCTGCATGGCGTAGCAGCCGGCATGGGCGGCGGCGATCAGCTCTTCCGGGTTGGTGCCGGATTTGCCGCTCTCGTCCTCGAAACGCATCTTGGCGGAATAGGGCGTGCCCTTCAGCGTCCCGCTCTGTGTATCGAGCGTGCCTTTGCCTTCCTTGAAACTGCCTTTCCAAACGGCGTTGGCGGTGCGGTCCATCAATTCCTCCTTGATTGTCGTGATTGAGCCCGTGATCGGCATCCAGTCGACTATAGCGCGCGCCGGAGCGAAGGCCACCCACGCTTTCGTATCGGCGGCAGCGTGACACATCATGTCGAGCGAAAAAAAATTCGAAAAAAATACGCGTGCAAAAATGTCGACTTCCATCTGTCCCGGCCGTCCTGCGGGCGGCCATGGACTTGGTGGCCGGATGGAGGACCACATGAACAACCTGTTTTCTGCTCACTGCACAAGCACCGGCTACAGGGCCGGTGAACAACAAGCCGACTGGTCGCGCCTGCAGCCTTCCGGCTTCGGCCGATTGCTTGCGGCGATTGCCATTATCGGGATTGCGGTATCTCTTCTCGACTATGCTGCGGCCGGTCTCGATTCTGCGGCAGGCAAGGGCTCCGCGGAGATTTCCGTAGCCTCGTCTTCGGCTTCAAGCCAGGAATGGAGATAAAAATGAAGTATGTTTGCCTGGTTTATGGTGAAGAAAAAGATCTCTACGCAATGACGCCCGAGAGGCTGGCCAAGCTCGACGCCGATTCGATGGCCCATGACCGGTCATTGGACCAACGCGGGATGCTGATCATCGCGCAGGCGCTGCAATCGGTGAAAACGTCGAAAACCGTTCGCAGGCGCAAGGGCAAGCGGCTGGTCACCGACGGCCCCTTCGCCGAAACCAAGGAGCAGTTGCTCGGTTTCGTCATGATCGAGGCCGAGAGCCTCGACGAGGCGCTGGAGATCGCGGGCGAGATTCCGCTGGCCGAAATCGGCACGATCGAGGTGCGGGCGATCTATAAGGTGCCCGGGTCATAGAGATGTCTCGATAAGTTCCTCCGCGGAGCGGCGGGGACCAACGACTGGCATGGGCTTTCGTTTTCTTCGTCGGACGCAACTTTTGCGTGTTGAAGCGAAGCAATACTTCTCCTATCGTCGCCGAGATCGGGGGATTTCGGGGCATGCATATATTGATTGCAGCAATCGGCCTGCTCGGAGCAGCGGGCTTCTGGTGGTACCGGCTGAAGATCATGAACGACGCGGCGCGTGAGGTTGCCGACGTCGTTGGCCGCGTGCAGGGCAATGTGCGCCGCAAGAAGCTGCGCAAGCAGGCGGCACTCTCGCCGCTGACGGCGATCGACGATCCGGTCGTGGCGGCCGCGACGCTGATCACCGCCATCGTTTCCGAGAACGGTCCTATCCTGCCGCAACGCGAAGCCGCCATTCAATCGGTCATTTCGGAGATTGCCGATAAAAAGCAGACCGATGAGGCGGTGATCTACGCCAAATGGGCGGCTTCGCAAATCGACGACGCCACGGTCGTCATCGACAAGCTGGCGCCGTTCCTGCGCGAACGCCTCGACGCGGCTGAAAGGAACGATCTGCTGCAGATGGTCGGCCGTGTGGCGGAGGCGGGTGGGCAAAGCCTGCAGATTTCCGACCAGCGAATGCTCAGGCTGCGCCAGAAGCTGGGCTTCGAGGTCAACTGACCGAACGGCCAGTGACGCGCACTTGCCAAGCCTAAATCGCCTCGCCCTTCAACAGTTTCGGCGTGTCGCCGGACAGACCCGACGCGTGGCGGATGAAGAACCCCTTCAGCCGCGGCATGCGTTCGACAAGGCCGAGGCCGATGTCGCGCAAAGTGCGCAGCGGGCCGAAATCGTTGGAAAACATCCGGTTCAGCACATCGGTGGTGATGCCCATCTGCACCGTGTCGAAACGCCGCCATTGCTGGTAGCGCTCGAGCACGTCGAGCGCGCCGATGTCCTGGCCGAGCCGGTCGCCCTCGACCACCACTTCGGCCAGCGCCGCCACGTCCTTGAAGCCGAGATTGAGACCCTGGCCGGCGATCGGGTGGATGCCGTGGGCGGCGTCGCCGGCCAAGGCGATGCGCGGCGCGACGAAGGCGCGCGCAATGGTCAGCCCGAGAGGCCAGGCGCGGGGCTTGTCGGCGATATGGATTTCGCCGAGTTTGAGGCCAAAGCGCTGCTCGAGCTCATATTCCAGGACCAGCGTGTCGCCACTGACCAGTTTCTCGGCATCCTGCGACCGTTCGACCCAGACGATCGATGAGCGGTTGGTGCCGTCCTTGCCCGGCTTGAGCGGCAGCGTGGCAAACGGGCCCGCGGGAAGGAAATGCTCTTCGGCGCGGCCGTTGTGCGGCCGCTCGTGCGCCACCGTGCAGACGATGCCGGACTGGCCATACTCCCATTTCACCGTCTTGATGCCGGCCATGTCGCGCAGCTTCGAATTGACGCCGTCGGCGGCAACCAGCAGCCGCGCCTTCAGCGTCGCGCCGTCGGCAAGATGCACCGTTATGCCGGCGCCGTTGATGTCGAAGGCGCTGACGGCGACGCCTTCGATGATGCCGATGCCGAGTTGTTCGGCGCGCCGGCGCAAGGCGCCGTTCAAATCCTTGTTGGCGACCATATGCGCAAAGGGTTCGCCGGGCGCGACCTCGCCGTCGAAGGTGAGGAACACCGGGCGGACCGGATCGGATGTGCGCGAATCGGTGACAATCATTTCGGTGATTGCCTGCGCCTCCGGCGCGATCTCGTTCCAGACGCCGAGCTGGTCGAGCATGCGGCACGCGGCGGCGGCAATCGCCGAGGCGCGGCCGTCCTTCTGCCAGACGCCGGCCGGCGCGGCATCGACGACGGCGACGGCGAGGCTCGGCCGCGCCTGCTTCAGCGACACGGCGGCGGCCAAGCCGATATAACCGGCGCCGGCGACCAGAACGTCGAGCGAATTCTTGCTGTCGACCATGGGCAATTCCTTTCGCAGCCTGACTGTCGCCGGGCATTCCGCCCTTGACTGCCCGCTGTTCCTGTCGGAAACCGCCATGGTAATTTTGCGGCGAGGTCAAGATGACGGCAGCCATGGACGAGCTTCTCGGCATTCTCGACCTCGAGCAGCTGGAACACAACCTATATCGTGGTCGCAGCCCCAAGCTCGATTGGCAGCGCATCTTCGGCGGCCAGACCATCGCCCAGGCGCTGGTCGCCGCGCAGCGAACGATCGAGCCCGAGCGCCACGTGCATTCGCTGCATGGCTATTTCATGCGGCCGGGCGACACCAAGGTGCCTATCATTTACGAGGTCGACCGCATCCGTGACGGCGGCTCCTTCACCACGCGCCGCGTCGTGGCGATCCAGCACGGCCAGGCGATCTTTTCGCTGGAAGCCTCGTTCCAGCAGGATGAGGTCGGCCTGGAACATCAGGTGCCGATGCCGCAGGACGTGCCGGCGCCCGACACGTTGCTGTCGCAGCGCGAATTGCTGGGCAAGTTCGGCGAAGCCGTGCCCGACGGCATCAAGCGCTATTGGGAGCGCGACCGGCCGATCGAGATGAAGCCGGTGATGCTGAAGCATTATACCAGCCGGGAAAAGCTCGAGCCGAAGCAGAACATCTGGATCCGCACCACCGGCCCGGTGCCAGCCGACCGCGCCACGCAGGCGGCCGTGCTCGCTTACCTCTCGGATATGACGCTGCTCGACACCTCGACCTTTGCCCATGGCCGCGCCATTTTCGATCGTGATATCCAGGCAGCCAGCCTCGACCACGCCATGTGGTTCCACCGCAGCCATCCGCTCGACGACTGGATGCTGTACACGCAAGACAGCCCGTCGACGCAAGGATCGCGTGGTTTTACCCGCGGCTCGCTGTTTGCCCGCGACGGCACCTTGATCGCCTCGGTTGCCCAAGAAGGACTCATCCGGCTGAAGCGGCCGCCTGCGGAGTAGGCATTTTTCGAAATTTGCCTATTTTTTAAGCATATGCACTGCCGCGCCTGTGAACAGGCAGCTGCCAGACCTTCTCGATTTCGTTGTTTAACAACAGCTTAACACCCTGCTTCGGCAATTGGCACGGAGCTTGAATCCTAGCGGGCACTCTCCGGCTCTCATGGGGATCGGCGAAGTCGTGCAAACGCGGGGACCCGCAACAGCAAAGGGTGAAACCTTATGAAGATCGTGATGGCAATCATAAAGCCGTTCAAGCTCGACGAGGTGCGCGAGGCGCTCACCGCAGTCGGCATCCAGGGCCTGACCGTCACCGAAGTAAAAGGCTACGGACGTCAGAAGGGGCACACGGAAATCTATCGCGGGGCGGAATACGCGGTCAGCTTCCTGCCGAAAATCAAGATCGAAGTCGCGGTCGCTGTCGACATAGTCGACAAGGCCGTCGAAGCCATCACTGCGGCGGCCAAGACCGGCCAGATCGGCGACGGCAAGATCTTCGTTTTCGGCATCGACCAGGCGGTGCGCATTCGCACCGGCGAAACAGACACCGACGCGCTTTGAGCTGCGGATACGTATTCCAATGGAGAGTTCAATGAATATTCCTTCCACCTTGAAGATAACGGGACGCGCGGCCGTTTTAGGTTCGCTCGCTCTCGCTGCACTGGGCACGGTTGCTGCGTTCGCGCAGGAAGCGGCACCGGCGGCACCGGCTGCCCCTGCGCCCGCGCTCGACACCGGCAACACAGCCTGGATGTTGACCTCGACGGCGCTGGTGCTGATGATGACCATACCGGGCCTGGCGCTGTTTTATGGCGGCATGGTGCGCAAAAAGAACGTGCTCGCCACCATCATGCAGAGCTTTGCCATCACCTGCCTGGTGACGGTGCTGTGGTTCATGTTCGGCTACTCGCTGGCCTTCTCGGATGGCGGCGGCATGAATGCCTATCTCGGCGGCTTCTCGAAGTTCTTCCACAACGGCATCACCACCTCCTCGCTGTGGCTGCCGGGCGTGGCGAACATTCCTGAGTTCGTCTTCTCGATGTTCCAGATGACCTTCGCCATCATCACGCCGGCGCTGATTGCCGGCGCCTTCGCCGAACGCATGAAGTTCTCGGCGCTGCTCATCTTCATGGGCGCGTGGCTGCTGGTGGTCTACGCCCCGATCGCGCACTGGGTGTGGGGCGGCGGCTTCCTCGGCACAGCCGGCGTTCTCGATTTCGCCGGCGGCACCGTCGTTCACATCAATGCCGGTGTTGCCGGCCTGGTCTGCGCGCTGGTTCTCGGCAAACGTGAAGGCTACGGCACCACCAACATGGCGCCGCACAACCTCGTCTACTCCGTCATCGGCGCTTCGCTGCTGTGGGTCGGCTGGTTCGGCTTCAACGCCGGCTCGGAACTGGCCGCCGACGGCCTTGCCGGTGCCGCAATGCTGAACACCCAGGTTGCCGCTGCTGCTGCGGCGCTCGCCTGGATGTTCGCCGAATGGATCGTCGCCAAGAAGCCGAGCGTTCTCGGCATCATCTCGGGCGCCGTCGCTGGCCTGGTCGCGGTGACGCCGGCTTCCGGCTTCGTCAATCCGACCGGCGCCTTCATCGTCGGCATCGTCGCCGGCGTGCTCTGCTACGTCTCGGCCGTCAAGCTCAAGCACGCGTTCGGCTATGACGACTCGCTCGATGCATTCGGCGTGCACGGCATCGGCGGCATCATCGGTGCATTGCTGACCGGCGTGCTCGCCGATCCGGCGATCAACAGCCTCGGCTCGGGCGCCTCTGTCGGCAAGCAGCTCTACGGTATCGTCTTCACCATCCTGTGGACGGCGATCGCGAGCTTCGTGATCCTCTACATCGTCAAGGCGCTGGTCGGCCTGCGTCCTTCCACCCCGGAAGAGGTCGAAGGCCTCGACATCAGCCAGCACGGCGAAGTGGTGCCGTAAAAAGGTATTGGCTGGTACCGGCGTTTTGCCGGTGCCGGGAAGATCCCGTCGTGATGCTCCCGAAAGGGCTCACGCCTTGAGGCCCGGAAGATTTCCGGGCCTCTTTTTTGCGCGCGGATGGCCGTGATGGCTCGATCACGGTCGCTTGATCAAGGTGCTCGATCCGCCGGCGACGTGAAACAGCGGCCGCAGCGGCTCCGAACTGTGGTGGCGGTCGCCCGTTCCGGTGACGCAGAATGCCCATGGTTAATGCGCCCTTAACCTTCCCGCCGCTAGTCTGACAGCCGAATCTGCCGTGTTGCGCGTCCGCGCCCGGCCGGGCAACGACAGACGAGGAAGAGCATGCGTTCAGGGGCTTCAGCACCGCTTGCGCTGGCCGATACGGAGCACGGCATCCGGTCGTTCGCGAGGCGCCAGGTCGGGCGGCTGGTCGGTGCCGGGCTGTTTGCTCTGGTTGGTTTCGGCGTCGCCGCCCTTGCAACCTGGAACGTCGCCGATCCGAGCTTTTCGCATGCCACCGACAATATCGTCACCAATGCAATGGGTTATGCCGGCGCCGTCTTTTCCGACATTGCCATGCAGTTCTTCGGACTTGCCGCCGTTGCGGCGCTGGTGCCGGCGGTGATCTGGGGATTTCTGCTGTTTACCGCGCGCGGCGTCGACCGGCTGCCGAAACGGGCGCTGGCCTGGTTCGGGTTTTCGCTGCTTGGCGCGGCAATTGCCGGCTGCGTGGTGCCGCCCAAGACCTGGCCGCTGCCGACCGGCCTCGGCGGCGTCTTCGGCGACATGGTGCTCAATATCCCGGGCCTGGTCATCGGCGGCTATCCGACCGGCCTCGTCGCCAGCGTGCTCGCCGTGCTCCTGGCAGCGCCGGCGCTGTGGGTATTCTTGTATGGCTCGGCGCTGATTTCGCGCAAGAACGGCTTTGCCGTCCTCGAACAGCCTGCAGTGCCCGATCCGCAGGAGGACCTGCTTTTCGACAATGAAGAGGACGAGGGCGACGAAGGTATATTGGCGCTTGGCGCCATCACCCACTGGTGGCTGTCGCTGCGGGCCTATCTGCGCCGCCGCGCCGCGCGCCGGCGCGAGCGCGACGATTTCGAGCCGGAGATGGAACCGCGCCCCAGCGCCTGGCGGCGGGCGGCCGAACGGGTCGAATCGGCCGAGTTCGCCGAGGCGCGGATGAGCCCGGGCGGGCGCGCCCGCGTCGAGCCGGAATTCTTCGCCGCCATGGTCAACGACCGCAGTGCCTCGATCGACCCTGACGATGCCGACGTCTTCGATAACGACAATGACGACGACATGGATTTCGCGCCCGAGCCGGCCGGCCAGCGCCGCGCCGCGCCGACGGCCAAGGTGCAGAACTTCCGTTCCGACGCGGCGACACGCGTCGAGGCGCCGGCGCCGCGGCCGGCCCCCGGCGCCCGCGTCCAGCGCGAGGCGCAGACTTCGCTGATCGGCTCGGAAAAATTCGAGATGCCGTCGCTGCACTTCCTGTCGGAACCAAAGAACGTGGTGCGCGACGCCAGCCTGTCCAAGGACGCGCTGGAGCAGAACGCCCGCCTGCTCGAGGGCGTGCTGGAGGATTTCGGCGTCAAGGGCGAAATCATCCATGTGCGTCCGGGTCCGGTCGTCACGCTCTACGAGCTGGAACCGGCGCCCGGCATCAAATCGTCGCGGGTCATCGGCCTGTCCGACGACATCGCCCGCTCGATGAGCGCCATCGCCTGCCGTGTCGCCGTGGTGCCCGGCCGCAACGCGATCGGCATCGAATTGCCGAACGCCAGGCGCGAGACGGTCTATTTGCGCGAGATCATGGCCAGCCGCGATTTCGAAACCACCAAGGCCAAGCTGGCGCTGGCGCTGGGCAAGACCATCAATGGCGAGGCGGTGATCGTCGACATCGCCAAAATGCCGCACGTGCTGGTCGCCGGCACCACCGGCTCGGGCAAGTCCGTCGCCATCAACACCATGATCCTGTCGCTGCTCTACCGGCTGACGCCGCAGGACTGCCGGCTGATCATGATCGATCCAAAGATGCTGGAGCTCTCGGTCTATGACGGCATTCCGCATCTTCTGACGCCGGTCGTCACCGATCCGAAGAAGGCGGTGGTGGCGCTAAAATGGACCGTGCGGGAGATGGAGGACCGCTACCGCAAGATGTCCAAGGTCGGCGTCCGCAACATCGACGGCTTCAACGCGCGCGTGCAGCAGGCCGAGAAAAAGGGCGAAAGGATCTCGCGCACCGTGCAGACCGGCTTCGACCGCCAAACCGGCGAGGCGATCTACGAGACGGAGAACCTCGACCTCGAGCCGATGCCCTACATCGTCGTCATCATCGACGAGATGGCCGATTTGATGATGGTCGCCGGCAAGGACATCGAAGGCGCGGTGCAGCGCCTGGCGCAGATGGCGCGCGCCGCCGGCATCCATGTCATCATGGCGACGCAGCGGCCGTCGGTCGACGTCATCACCGGCACCATCAAGGCGAATTTCCCGACCCGCATCTCCTTCCAGGTGACATCGAAGATCGACAGCCGCACCATCCTGGGCGAGCAGGGCGCCGAACAGCTGCTCGGCATGGGCGACATGCTCTACATGGCCGGCGGCGGCCGCATCCAGCGCGTGCACGGTCCCTTCGTCTCCGACGACGAGGTGGAGAAAATTGTCGCGCATCTGAAGCTGCAGGGCGTGCCGGAATATCTCGACGCCATCACCGAGGACGACGACAAGGATGACGACGAGCCGACGGGCAAAGGCAGTGGCGGCGGCGACGGCGGCAATTTCGAGGATTCCGACGATCCCTACGACCAGGCGGTCGCGGTGGTGCTGCGCGACGGCAAGGCCTCGACCAGCTACATCCAGCGCCGGCTCGGCATCGGCTACAACCGCGCCGCCTCGATCATCGAGAAGATGGAGAAGGAAGGCATTGTCGGCCCGGCCAACCATGCCGGAAAACGCGAAATCCTGGTGCCGACGGAGGACGACAAGTTCTAGAGCGCGTCCGCGCCGGCAACTTTGAACCTTTTGGCGCGTTGCAGCGGACGGGCGCCGTGCGGCCCGCCAAACTTAAGCCCAACTGGGGGGCCAGACCAATATAACGAGCAAGCAATCAGATGATGGTGACCGGCATGAAAAACGCAACTCTCGCCCCAAGCAGGGATTTCGCCCCAACCCGCCGGCAGGTGCTCGGCCTCGGCCTGGTCCTGGCCGGTGCGGCGGCCGCCAACCTCGTGCCCGGCTTCCAGTTGCTGGCGTCGGCGCAAGCAGCGGTTCCGGCGACGGCGCAGAAGATCGCCGATCATTTCTCCTCGGTCAAATCGATGAGCGGCGAGTTCGTGCAGTTCGGACCCAAGGGCGAGCAGACCGGCGGCAAGTTCTTTCTGGAACGGCCGGGCAAGATCCGCTTCAATTACGACGGCGCCTCGAATTTCAGGGTGATTTCCGACGGCAAGTCGGTGGTCATCCTCAACAAGAAGCTGCGGACCTCCGACCTCTATCCGCTGTCGAAGACGCCGCTGAAGCTGCTGCTCGACGACAAGATCGATCTGTCGGGCGGGCGCGTCAGAAGCGTCAAGGAAGAGGACGATCTCACCACCATCCAGCTTGCCGACAAATCGGTGTTCGGCAATTCGAAGATCACCATGATGTTCGATCCGAAATCTTATGAATTGCGGCAGTGGACCATCACCGATGCGCAAGGCAAGGACACGACGGTGATGATCTTCAACACCAAGGAGGGCGTCAGCTTCGCCCCCGACACCTTCGCCATCGACTATACGGCGAACCGCGAGCTGAACACCAAGACGCGGTAACTTGCTACTGCTGCTGGATGGCTTTTCCGCGTTGGTGCGGGCGGCTTGTTTTTGCGGTGCGCGGCTGGCAGTAGTTTCCGCGATTGACTTCCGTCGGAGCCATCCGGCGGATCTTGCGTTGTCCGGAACCCCACATGCCGTTTTCCGTCGCTACCTGGAACATCAACTCCGTCCGGCTGCGCATGCCGATCGTCGAGCGCCTGCTGGTCGCGCTGGCGCCGGACGTGCTCTGCCTGCAGGAAACCAAGGTTCCGGACGAATTGTTTCCGGAGAAGGCGTTCCGCAAGCTCGGCTACGAGCACATCGCCTTCCACGGCCAGAAGGGCTATCACGGCGTTGCGACCATAGCGCGCCGTCCGATCGAGGTGGTCGAAAAGCGCCGCTTCTGCGAGATCGACGACAGCCGGCATCTGTCGGTCACCGTCAAGGCCGGCGGCAAAACGATCCTGCTGCACAATTTCTACGTTCCGGCCGGCGGCGACGAGCCCGACCCGGCCGTCAACCGCAAGTTCAAGCACAAGCTCGATTTCGTTGCCGAGATGAACGCCGTCCGCGCCGAGCATGACGAGCACTCCGGCTCGATCCTGGTCGGCGACCTCAACATCGCGCCGCTCGAGCACGATGTCTGGTCGCACAAGCAGCTCCTCAATGTCGTCAGCCATACGCCGGTCGAGACGGAAAACTTCGAGGCAATGCGGCTCGCCGGCGACTGGATCGACCTGATGCGGCTCAATGTGCCTTACGAGGAGAAACTCTACACCTGGTGGAGCTATCGCGCCCAGGATTGGCAGGCCTCAAATCGCGGCCGCCGCCTCGACCATGTCTGGTCGTCGCCAAACCTGGTGCCGCATTTTGCCGGCTATGAAATCCTGCGGCCGGCGCGCGGCTGGGAACGGCCCTCGGACCATGTGCCGGTGATCGGGCGTTTCAACCTGGATTAGCTTTGTCTCGCCTTAACAACTCAGCGAAACCTGAAGCTATCCGCGATGTAGTCGGGACGGGCGTTCAGCGTGGCGAAAACGTCCTCCAGGTCAGGCGCCCCCGCCAATATGCCCGACAGGACCAGCGTCGTCGCGACGCCGACGCCGTTGCCGCCGGCGATGTCGTGCTCGACGCTGTCGCCGACGCAGACCACGCTGTCGCGCTCCGGGTGGCCCGCCAGTGCCAGCGCTGCCTCGAATATCTGCGGATTGGGCTTGCCAATGCGCGCCACGCTGCCGCCGAGGCTCTCATAGAGATCGGCGAGCCGGCCGGCGCCGAAGCGAGGGCCGACGGCAGTCAGCATGATCTTGTCGGGATTGGTGCAGAAGCATGGCACCCGCCGCGCCGCCGCCGGACCAAGAAGCCGGCGATAATGGTCGAGGTCGTAGCGATCGCCCTCGCTGGCGGAAATCAGCACCAGTTCGGCATCGTTGCCGTCCTTGGCCAGGACGAAGGGCAGGCCGTCGACAGCCGAACGGTCATTGTCGCGGCGGATCAGCAGGCATTTTGTCTGCGGGCGCAGGGCTCCGGATGCTGCCATTTGGTGGAAGGAGCGCCACGCCACCTCGCCGGAGGAGACAAAGTGATCCCAGCTTCCCGGTTCGAAGCCGAGCTTCAGCAGGCGGCGCTCATTGGGTTGCGCCCGCTTGCCGGAATTCGAGATCAGTACGATGGTCTTGCCGGCGCGCTTGAGTGCCGACAACGCTTCGACAGCACCTGGATAGGCGCTGGTGCCGTCGTGCAGCACACCAAATTGGTCGAGCAGGAACACCTGATAGCGGTCGGTCAGCGCGGCGATGCCGTCGAGGTGTTGAATTGCCTTGGCCGTCATAAAAGCCCCGCTGCGCTTGCGCCCATCAGCGCCAGCCGCGCCGTGCCGGCAGCGGCCTCCTCCGAAAGAGCCGGCACGAGAGCGACGCCAAGCTTGCGCTGCCGGATCGCTGTCCAGGCCGGATTGGCCGCACCGCCGCCGACGCTCCTGACCGATGTCAGCCGGGGGGCGCCGAGTTCGGCAAGCCGGCGATAGCCGAGCGCTTCGATCGCCGCAATACCCTCGAACATCGCTTTCAGATAGTCGGCGTCGTCCGCGGGCCGCGGCTCGAGGCGCGGCGGCAGCGCCGGATCGGCTATGGGGAAGCGTTCGCCCGGCGCCGGCAGCGGGTAATAATCGAGGCCGGTCTTCGTCGCCGGGTCGATTTTTTTGCTGAGTTCGACAATGCGGGCGACGGGGAAATGCTGGGCCAGCACCTTGCCGCCGGAGTTCGAGGCGCCGCCCGCCAGGTAGGTGTCACCCAGCCGATGGCTGTAGATGCCGAATTGCGGCGCCGAGATCGGCCGGTCGGAGAGGATCTTGATGGTCAGCGACGAGCCGAGCGCGGTAACGCCGTCGCCCGCGGCACTCGCACCGGTCGCCAGGAATGAGGCGCAGCCATCCGTCGTGCCGGCAACGATAACCACGTCGCGCGGCAGGCCGAACATTTTCGCAGCGCTGGCGGTGAGCGTGTCCGTGACATCGCCCGGCCGCACGACGCGGGGCAGGAATTCCATGCGCACGCCGGTCGCCGCGATCCAGTCCGGCCAGTGCCGGGCCCCGACGTCGTAGCCGGTCTTCAGGGCGTTGTTCTCGTCGCTGACATCGAAGCGGCCGGAAAACTGTCCGGCGATCCAGTCTGCCTGGTGCAGCACAGTGGCGACGCCGGGCAGGTGCTGGAAAGACAGCGCCTTGGCGAGACCGGAGGTCGCCCCAAGTGCAGCGCTCGTTGCCGGTGCCGCGCCGGCTATTTCAGTCAGGATAGTGTCGTCAGCGACCTTGTCGTTGTACATCAGCGGTTCGGCCAGCGGCCGCCCGGCGCCGTCGACCGGCAGCAGCGTGCCCGACGTACCGTCGACGGCGATCGAGCGCACTGCCGCGCGATCGATACATTTGAGCAGTTCCGCCAACGTCGCGCCGACCGCCTCCCACCATATGGCTGGGTCGCGGCCGTTCGGCCCAAATCGCTCGAGGGCAATAGCGGAATGCGCGGCAATTGAAAAGTCCGGACGCATGGCGACGGCGCGCGCGCCGGATGTGCCGATGTCGATGCCGATGGCAAGCGGACCAGACGAACGCGGCATGTCAGCTGCCTCCGGCATTGAGTTTCTGGCGATATTTTTCGGCGTCCCAGTTGATCAGCTCGTTATTCTCCGCCGCTGTCAGATAATTCAGCTTCGCCGCGACATTGATCCGCGCTGTCACGTCGGAAAGGCAGCGCTGCATGGCGTCGGCACCGGCGCCGGCGTCGCCGCGCATCAACACGCCGAGTCCAGGAAACAGGATCGCCACGGGTGCGGCGCCGCAGCGCTCGATGACGCGCTTCACACCCTCGTCCGGTCTCGCCAGGACCGAGCCTTCGCCGAGAAAGATGACGTGGTCGGGGTAGAGGCTGCCAGCCGAAGCCATGCGGCAGCTTTCGGGGTCGATCGCCACCGCATGCGCCTCAACGTCCGCCGGCAATCTGTAGTCGCTGTCGCCGGCGCGCGCCGTCAATGCCGCGATGTCCGGTTCCGCCACCTGGCGCGGCGGCCGCGCCAACAGTCGTGTCACGCGCCGCAGCAGCATGTCGGCCGCGGCGACGGTCTCGGCTGCAACGACCAGGCCGTGATTGCCGAGGATCAGGATATCCACGCCTGGCCGAAGGCGCTCGGCGATACCCTGCGCGAGCGGCAGTCCCGGCCGGCGATAGGGAATATACGCCCATTGATGGCCGTCGAGCCGCCTGGCGGCCTCGGCCTCGCAGTCGGCCTGCACGGCCAGCGAAATGGTCTCGACGCAGTGAACATGCAGAACGATGCGCTGCGGCATCAGCGCATGCACGGTGGTCTCGATCGACGGGCGCAAGCCGCGCGCGTTGAGGGCGTCGACAGTGAAGGCCTGCGGCTGTTCGGCGGCCGGGTCGCGCCGTTCGATGGCGTCGAGCAATGGCGGGATGCCGACCGGCACCATGATGTCGGCGATGAGCGCGTCCTTCAGCCAGGTGCCGGAGGCCTTGATCCAGAGGGTGTCGCCGGCTTTCAGCGAGGTGTTGCCGCCGGCGGCCTGGGTCAGATGCGGGTCGCTGCCGATGGCGGCCGAAAGCGACTGCAGCGCTGCCAGTTCCTGCGCATCCGCACTGATCGTCATCGAAATTCCTCCACAAACCGGCCGCGTGGCCACGGCTTTGGACGTCCCGGTGCCGGGACGAAGACCGACGCTGGTATCGCAGATGCGAGTAAGTTACGTCAACAGTGATGTTATCGCGTCAGATCAGGCTTGCAATCCGAGGCGTGTTGAGTAAGTTGCACCAATTGCCGTGCAAAATGGCAATGCCCTGCAAAATGCTTGGGAGGCAAGCGCATTGGGAGGTAAGGGTTGAGCGACTCCGGCCGCCAGCGCCAGATTGTCGAGCTTTTGCGGGACCGGCCTTTCGCATCGGTGCGCGAGCTGCAGGAGCGGCTTGGCGTGTCGGCGGCGACAGTGCGGCGCGACATCGACAAGATCGACGAGGCCGGCGAAGCGCGCAAGGTCTATGGCGGCATCTCGGCGCTCGATGGCGCTTCGCAAGCCGGCGTCGCCTATGCCAGGCCCTATGACGAGAACCGCGACCTCGCCGTCGAGGCCAAGCGGCAGATCGCCGCTCTCGCCGCCACCATGGTGCGCGACGGCGACGCGGTCATCGTGCATGGCGGTTCGACCTGCTTCCATCTCGGCGTCAAGCTCGCGGACCGCAACATCCGGCTCTACACCAACTCGATGCCGCTCGCGGCCTATCTCAGCGACCACGGCCATTGCAGCCTCACCGTCGCCGGCGGCGAACTGCACCGCGAGCCGGGCATCATCCATTCGCTGACGCAGACGGTGCCGTTCTACGCCTCGAAGTTCTTTCTCGGCGCGCAAGGCATCGGCCAGGAAGGCCTTCTGGAATCGCACCCGCTGCTGGTCCGCTCGATCGTCGAGCTCAGCCTCTGCGCCGACCAGATCGTCGTGCTGGCCGACAGCCGAAAACTGTCGATCCACGCGCGCAATGTGGCACTGCCGCTGTCGCGGATCGGCACGCTGGTCACCGATGACGGCCTGTCCGAGACAGATGCCCGCACGCTCGAAGATGCCGGCGTCATGGTGCGGATCGCGGCTTCCTCGGGAGGCGCCCAGTGAACATCGCCGTCCTCGATTTCGGCAAGACCAATTCGAAGCTGTTCGTCTTCGGCCAGGACGGACAGATCCTCGACGAGCGCCGCACCCAGCCGAGCTGGATCCGCAAAGGCGGCTTCAGCGTGCTCGACGAGCCAGCGCTGCACGACTGGGCGGCTCGCGCCGTTGATGATGCAGTCGACACGCATGGCGTGGAAGGGCTGATGGTATCCGGCCATGGCTGCACCTTCGCGTTGGTCGACGAAGCCGCGCTGACGCATCCGATCCTCGATTACGAGCAGGAACCGCCAGCTGAAATCGCCGCGCAGATCGACCGCCGCATTCCGGATTTTGCCGAGACCTTTTCGCCGCGCCTGCCGCTTGGCTTCAACTACGGCCGCCACATGTTGTGGCTGAAGGAGGTGGAGCCCGGTGCCTTCGCCACAGCGAAATCGATCCTCGGCTACCCCCAATATTGGAGCTGGCGGTTTGGCGGCCGGCCGGTATCGGAAGTGTCGTATCTTGGCTGCCACTCGCATTTATGGGCGCCGCGCAAACGCGATTTCAGCTCGCTGGTCGATGCCGAGGGCTGGCGCCGCCAGATGCCCGCCTTCGAGCGTGCAGGCGCGGTGATCGGCGAGCAGCGCTTCGGCCAGGCCGCGAAGCCAATCGCCATCCATAATGGCGTCCACGACAGCAATGCCGCGCTCCATGCCTACCGCCGGCAGCAGCTCGGGGCGGTGACCGTGGTCTCGACCGGCACCTGGGTGGTCGTGCTCAATCCGGACTGCCCGCTCGACGCACTCGACGGCGAGCGCGACATGCTGGTCAATGTCGATGTCGATGGCGGCCCAGTGCCAACCGTCCGCTTCATGGGCGGGCGCGAATTCGCCACGATCAGCGCCGGCTGGCAGGGCGCAATCGCGCCGTCATCGATACAACGGGTGATCGACGCCGGCATTATGGCGCTGCCGAGCTTCGCGCCCGGCGGCCCGATGCCGCACCGCCGCGGCGAACTGGTCGGGCGTACGCCCAATGCCGAGGAACGCGCGGCCATGGCGCTGCTCTATGTCGCGCTGATGGTCGATCTGTGCCTCGAGCTGATCCATTCGGACAACACAGTGATCGTCGACGGCGGCCTGAACAATGGCGGGCTGCTTGCCGCGTTGCTGGCGCAGTTGCGGCCCGGGCAGGCTTTCCTGCAGGGAGCAACGCTGGAGGGCAGCGCCACCGGTGCTGCCGCACTTGCCTTCGAAAGCGTCGGGCGCGAGTTTGCCACTGAAGCGCCGGAGGCGGTGCATGCGGCAAGTTTCAGCGGCCTTGCCGGCTATCGCAACGACTGGCGCGGCCTTGCCGCCGACCGGGCTGTGGCCAGCGCAGCCGCAGGAGGTGCGCGATGAGCGCCGCCGCCCGGATCGAGACGGTGCGCCAGCCGGTGCTGGAGATGCGCCACATCTCCAAGACGTTCGGTGCGATCCGCGCCTTGCACGATGTGTCGCTGACCGTTCACGCCGGCGAGCTGCACGCGCTGATGGGCGAAAACGGTGCCGGCAAGTCGACGCTGATGAAGGTGCTGTCCGGCGCCTACCGGCCGGACCCCGGCGGCGAAATCCTGATCGACGGCGTGCCGGCCGCGACTGGCGACCCGATCAAGGCGCGCGCCGCCGGCATTGCGGTCATCTATCAGGAGCTGTCGCTGGCGCCTAATCTGTCGGTAGCGCAGAACATTTTTCTCGGCAACGAGCCGCGACGGTTCGGCGTTGTCGACCGCGAGCAGTGCAATCGGCGCGCCAGCGAGATCATCGCGCGGCTCGGCGTGACCTTCTCGGCGCGCAGTCCGGTCGCAAGCCTGTCGCTTGGCGAGCGACAGCTGGTGGAAATCGCCCGCGCACTGTCGACCAATGCGCGCATCATCGTCATGGACGAGCCGACCACGTCGCTGACCTCGCGTGAGACCGACCGGCTGTTCGAGGTGATCGCGACGCTGAAGTCGCAAGGCATCGCCATCATCTACATCAGCCACCGCATGGAAGAGGTCTACCAGCTCGCCGACCGCGTCAGCGTGCTACGCGACAGCGGCTATGTCGGCACGCTCGACCGCGCCGACCTGAACGCCTCGCGCCTGGTATCGATGATGGTCGGGCGCGATCTGTCGACGTTCTACAAGAAGGATCACCGTCCGCCGGACAGCAAGCGCGCCATCGCGCTGTCGGTGCGCGGCATGTCGGACGGCAATCTCATAAAGAATTGTTCCTTCGACCTCCACAAGGGCGAGGTACTGGCACTGGCCGGCCTGGTCGGCTCGGGCCGGACCGAACTGGCACGGCTGATCTTCGGCGCCGACAGGCACACATCAGGCACGCTGGAGCTCGGCGGCAAACCGATATCCATCGGTTCGCCGAGCGAGGCGCTCGATGCCGGCATCGCCTATCTGACCGAGGACCGCAAGCAACTTGGCCTGTTTCTCGACATGTCGATCTCCGACAATATCAGCATGGGCGTGCTGGCAAAGGACGCGAAGGCCGGCGGTTTGCGCGACTTCACGGCTGCCGAAAAGCGCGCCGCCAAGGCGGTGTCAGACCTCTCCATCCGCACCAGCTCGGTGCAGGCCAATGCCGGCTCGCTGTCGGGCGGCAACCAGCAGAAGGTGCTGCTCGCCCGCCTGCTGGAAACCGAGCCGCAGGTCGTCATCCTCGATGAGCCGACCCGCGGCGTCGATGTCGGGGCGAAGTCGGAAATCTATCGGCTGATCGACAACCTGGCCAAGAAAGGCATCGCCATCCTGATGATCTCCAGCGAACTGCCGGAGGTGATCGGCATCGCCGACCGCGTGCTGGTGATGCGCGACGGCACCATTGCCGGCGAGGTGACGGCGTCGGAGGGCGAGCCGCTGCGGCAGGAAGCGATCATGGAACTTGCAACGGGAGCGGCTCAGCGATGACCGACAAGGTGGCCGACACGATGAAAGCGGACGACCGGGCGGTCGGCAGGAGCACGAGGTGGCGTACCGCCATCGCCGCACTCGGCATGCTGCCGATCCTGATCCTGCTGGCGGTCGGCTTCCAGTTCATCAATCCGCGCTTTTTCACCCAGACCAATCTGCTGATCGTCATGCAGCAATCGTCGATCAACATCGTGCTGGCCGCCGGCATGACCTTCGTCATCCTGACCGGCGGCATCGACCTGTCCGTCGGCTCGATCCTTGCCGCCTCGGCGATGGTGGCGGTGATGGTGTCGCTGGTGCCCGATTGGGGACTGCTGGGCGTGCCCGCGGCCATTCTCGTCGGGCTCGGTTTCGGCGTCATCAACGGGCTGCTGATCGCCTATATCAAGCTGCCGCCCTTCATCGTCACGCTGGGATCGCTGACCGCCGTGCGCGGCGTCGCCCGCCTGCTCGGCCAGGACACGACGGTGTTCAACGCGGACCTGCCGTTCGACTTCATCGGCAACGGTTCGCTGTTCGGCATTCCGTGGCTGGTAATCATCGCGCTGGCGGTCGTCGTCCTGTCCTGGCTGGTGCTCAAGCGCACCGTGCTCGGCACCTGGATCTACGCCGTCGGCGGCAACGCCGAGGCCGCCAGGCTGACCGGCATCAAGGTGCCGCTGGTGCTGCTCTTCGTCTACGGCGTTTCCGGCCTTCTGGCCGGCCTTGGCGGCGCCATGTCGGCGGCCCGGCTCTATGCCGCCAACGGGCTTCAGCTCGGCCAGTCCTACGAACTCGACGCCATTGCCGCAGTCATCCTCGGCGGCACCAGTTTCGTCGGCGGTGTCGGCTCGATCTGGGGCACGCTGATCGGCGGCCTGATCATCGCCGTGCTGTCCAACGGGCTCATCCTCGCCGGTGTTTCGGACATCTGGCAGTACATCATCAAGGGATTGGTCATCATCGTGGCGGTCGCCCTCGACCGTTACCGGCTCCAGGCAGGAGCAAGAACGTGATGGCCCTTAGTCGCCGGCATCCAACGAGCCGGTTTCATGTGTAACGCACCGTGAGAGGCGCGGGGCATCAGGAGGAAAATAAAACAATGAAGACAATCGCTAAACTGCTCTGCGGCGTCGCCCTTGCGGCCGCCGTCATCGCGCCGGCATCGGCAAAGGATCTGAACAAGGTCGGCATCTCGGTCGGACTGCTCGGCAACCCGTTCTTCGTCGCCACCATCAAGGGCATCGAGGACGCGGCCAAGAAGATCAACCCGAATGTGCAGGTGACCTCGGTATCGGCCGACTACGATCTCAACAAGCAGGTATCGCAGGTCGATTCCTTCATCGCTGCCGGTGTCGACGTCATCATGCTCAACGCAGTCGATGCCAAGGCGATCGCGCCGGCGGTGAAGAAGGCGCAGGCGGCCGGCATCGTCGTTGCCGCTTTCGACGTTTCGGCGCCGGGCGCCGACGTCACCGTGATGACCAACAACGTCAAGGCCGGCGAAGAGGCGTGCCAGTATCTGGTCGATAATACCGGCGGCAAGGGCGACTATGTCATCCTCAATGGCCCGGCCTCGTCGTCGATCCTGGAGCGGGTCAAGGGCTGCAAGGACGTGCTGGCAAAGCACCCCGACATCAAGATCCTTTCCGACGACCAGAACGCCGAAGGCTCGCGTGACGGCGGCCTGAAAGTGTTCCAGTCGCTGCTGACGCGTTTCGACAAGATCGACGCGGTCTTCGCCATCAACGATCCGACGGCGATCGGCGCCCAGCTTGCGGCCAAGCAGCTCAACCGCTCGGAGTTCATCTTCACCGCGGTCGACGGTGCACCCGATATCGAGAAGGAACTCGCCTCCGGCACGTCGATGATCAAGGCCTCGGCCTCGCAGGATCCCTATGTGATGGCCGGCCAGTCGCTGACGATGGCGGCTGACCTGCTTGCCGGCAAGAAGCCGGCCGAGCCGACGGTGCTGCTCGACCCGAAGCTGATCACGGCCGACAGTTTGAAGGATTACAAGGCCGGCACCGCGGCTCGCTAACCCCCCCACCCCGGGGGCGGCCGGGATGCCGGGCCGCACCTTTTTTGTCCGAGCAGCGGATTGCCAAAACCGCTTTGGCCTTGGGTCCGCTACTCCTGGAATGACCGGAGACAATCATGTCGCGCATCGGAATCCACTCATTCGTCTGGTCGGCGAGCTCGGCGCAGGGCGACCTCGAGCGGACGCTGGCCAACACCAGGGAAGCCGGCTTCGACCTGATCGAATTCTCCTATCTCGACCCCGCCAATGTCGACATTGACGGCTTGGCCAAGCGGATCGCCGATCTCGGCCTCGGCGTTGCGATCAGCATTGGACTGCCGGCCGACGGCGATATTTCGAGCGCCGACAAAACGATTGCCGCGCACGGCGTCGAAATCCTGGAACGTACGATCGCGCTGACCCGCGATCTCGGCGGCCAGAAGGTTGCCGGCATCCTCAGCACCAGCCACGGCTTGCAGAGCGAGGCGCCGACGCGTGACCAGTGGAACCGCAGCGCCGGCACGCTGGCCGAGGTGGCGGACACGGCAAAATCAGCCGGCGTCACCCTCAACCTCGAAATCGTCAACCGCTTCGAAAGCAATCTGCTCAACACCGCCGCGCAAGGCATGGCCTTCATCGCGGACAGCGGCTCCGACAATATCTTCCTGCATCTCGACAGCTTCCACATGAACATCGAGGAGGCCGATGTCGGCTTGGCCATTCGCAATGCGGTCGGGAAGATCGGCTATGTTCATATCGGCGAGAGCCATCGCGGTTTCCTCGGCACCGGCAATATCGATTTTGCCGCGATATTCGATGCGCTGACCGCCATCGGCTACAGCGACGACCTCAGCTTCGAATCTTTCTCGTCGGAAATCGTCGACGAGAACCTGTCGCGGAAAACCGCCATCTGGCGCAATCTGTGGACCGACAATATGGAGCTGGCCAAACATGCGCGCCGCTTCATTGCGCTGGGACTGGAGACGGCACGGCGCAAGGCCGAGCTTGTTTCCGCAACGCACCGGCCTTGAGCCCTCGCGGTTCCAATCTGGCTAGGCCAGAGGCGCTATATTAGCCGGCAAAACGCGGCCCAAGTTCCTCGATGCGGCGGATCATCGCCTGGAAATCCTCCAAAATGCGCTGGTGCAAGTGAACCGCCAGTTCCGGGTATTCCTCGAGGATGCGGCGGAACATCTTGCGGCTGAGCCGCAGCACTTCCGAATCGATTTCGGCGGAGGCGCTGGTCAGCCGGTTGGTGTCGGCGATCAGCGCCAGTTCGCTGAGCATGGTGCCGGGGCCGGCGGTGCCGATCGGGATGCGCTCGCCGTCGTGCTCGCGGTAGAGCACGATGCGGCCGCTGACCACGATGTAGGCTGAATCAGCCTCGTCGTCCTCGCGGTAAAGCTTGTGGTCGGCTTTCAACATGGTGGTTTCGGCGCCGAAGGCGAGCAGACGCAGCTGTTCCTGCGTAAAGCCCTCGAAGAGCCTCACGGTGGACAGGATGCGGATGTCGTCATCCAGCGCCATCTAGCTATGTCCCCGAACCGTCAGTCCGACTCCTCCCCTACGAGGCCGATCCAAAACCACCTCCAGCCTCAGGACCGTACCCGAAAAGCGCCCCGCCCGGATCGCTTATTTGAATAATGAAATGTTTAAGGAACCAGCTTGTAGCCGCCGCTTTCTGTCACGAGAATTTCCGCGTTGGAAGGATCGCGCTCGATCTTCTGGCGCAGCCGGTAGACGTGAGTTTCGAGCGTATGAGTGGTGACGCCGGAATTGTAGCCCCAGACTTCCTCCAGCAGCACGTCGCGGGTCACCACCTTCTGGTCGGCACGGTAGAGATATTTGATGATCGAGGCTTCCTTTTCGGTCAGCCGCACCTTGGCGCCGCGCGGGTCGATCAGAAGCTTCTGGCTGGGCTTGAACGTGTAGGGGCCGACCGAGAAAGTGGCGTCCTCGCTCTGTTCGTGCTGGCGCAACTGCGCGCGGATGCGGGCCAGCAGCACGGCAAAACGGAACGGCTTCGTCACATAGTCGTTGGCGCCGGCCTCGAGGCCAAGGATGGTGTCGGAATCGGTATCATGGCCGGTCAGCATGATGATCGGCGCCTTGTAGCCGCCCTTGCGCAATATCTTTACCGCCTCGCGGCCATCCATGTCGGGCAGGCCGACATCCATGATGAGCAGGTCGATGAGCCCGCCACGCGCCGTGGCGACGCCTTTGGCGGCGGTCGCTTCCTGCAGGACATCGAATTCCTCATAAAGCGACAATTGCTCGACAAGGGTGCCGCGCAGGTCGTCATCGTCGTCGACGATCAGAATGGTGCGTGAAGTCATGGATCAATCCGTTGTTTTGAAAAGAGATTTCAGTTGACCGCTGCCTGTTTATGCGGAAGCTGACCGGCACAACAGCCGTTCACAGTGATTTGTTCCGTGGCACGATCATACAAGAAAAAACACGATCGCAATGCAGTCGGCGCAATTTTGCCGAAAGGGCTCACCGTGCTCACCGTGCGCGCGCGCCCCGGCCAACCCAGCCAGGGCTTTCTGCAGGCCGGCAAACTGGTGTTTCCATGTGCGCTGGGGCATGGCGGCATCTCGGCCGGCAAGCGCGAGGGCGACGGCGCCACGCCGCTTGCCTCGATGCGGATATTGTCGGGATATTTTCGCGGCGACCGTTTTGCCGGCGGCCGCCGGACGCCGCTGGCGATGACGCCGATCGGCCGCGACCTCGGCTGGTGCGAAGTGCCTGGGGACCGCAACTACAACCGCCCGGTCAAAATCCCCTATGGCGCCAGCCATGAGCGGATGCTGCGCACCGACGATCTCTATGACGCCTGCCTGGTGCTGGACTGGAACATTGTGCCGCGCCGGCGCGGGCGCGGCAGCGCCATCTTCTTCCACCTGGCGCGCCCCGGCTTCACGCCGACGCAAGGCTGCGTCGCGGTAACGGCCCGCACCATGGCACGGCTGCTGCCCCTGCTGTCGGAGCGGACGGTGGTAAGGGTGGTGAGGTAGTGAATAGTGAATAGTGAATAGTGAGTGGTGAGAAGCGATCGGTAGGGACATGTGCAGGCGCACCGCCTAGCTTCCCATTCACCATTCACCATTCACCATTCACTACTGCCCTATCCGCTTCCTCGGCCTCTGCCACCCTATGTCGAGAAGGCCGAGCCGGCCGAGTTCGCGGTCCATGGCGCGTGCGATGTCCTTGCGTTCGCCGCCGATGTCGCGAAGCTGGCGATCGGAGAGATCCTCGACATTCTCGTAGGGAAGATTGACTGCGATTTTTGCATGCCGAAGCCAGTCAAGCATGGCGCGCAGCCAGGCCGGGCGGAGGGTTACCGAGCGCAAGGCGATGTCAGACATGGTGCAATCCGCTTCTCCGGACATCAAATCCGGTTTGATGTTTCTTCGATGCTCAGATCATGGCGGATTGAAATTCAAACGAGAAACGAGTAGTTTTTTCTGCATCTTCAAGTTTTGTTTGATGATGATTGGAATGCTCGACCGAACCCTCCTCGTCTGGCACTGATGGCGCGCCTGCTGCCTGGAACCCGTGCGCTGCGGACGCTGGAGGCAGCGGCGCGGCACCTCAATTTCACCCGCGCCGCCGACGAGCTCGGCCTGACGCCGGCAGCGGTCAGCCATCAGATCAAGGAAATCGAGGATCAGCTCGGCATCGTGCTGTTCACACGCACCAGCCGCACGATCCGGCTGACCGAGGCGGGCGCGGTGCTGTTCGAAGCTTCGACCGATGCGCTCGACCTGCTTGGCCGGGCCGTCTCACGGGCGCAGAAGGCGGCGCGCGGATCGGCGCTGCTGAAGGTCACCCTCGATGCGCAATTCGCGACGAAGTGGCTGATGCGGCGCGTCGACGATTTTCGCAAGCAGCATCCGGCAATCGAGCTGCGTTTCGACATCAGTTACGAGGTGCGCGACTTCGATCGCGACGACGTCGATCTCGGCATCCGTTTCGGCACCGGCAAATATCCGGGGCTTCGCTCACACCGGCTGTTCGAAAACGTCATCATCCCCGTCTGCAGCCCGGCCTTGCTGCGGGCTGGGCCGCGGCTGAAAGAGCCGCGCGACCTGTTTCATCACACGCTGGCGCATATCGAGTGGTCGCGCCAGGGCGTCACCTGGCCGAATTGGAGCATGTGGATGGCGGCGGCGGGCGTCGACGATTTCGACGACAGCCGGACCATCGTGTTCGGCAACTCGACCGATGCCGTCCAGGCCGCGCTCGACGGCAACGCGGTCGCGCTCGCCGATTTCGCCATGGTGGCAAACGACCTGTCCGAAGGCAGGCTGATCCGGCCGTTCGAACTCGGCATCAAGGTCGCGCCTGAATTCGCCTATTTCCTGGTCTATCCGGAGACCGCGGCGAATGATCCGCGCATCGTCGCCTTTCGCGATTGGCTTCTCGAGGAAATCGCCAGGACCCCGAGCTGACGGTCAGCCCGCCGCCGCGCCGAACCAGCCGATCACCGCGCCGATGAGAAGCAGCACGCCGAGCCAGTGACCAACATCGATGAGCGTCAGATCCCAGCCGAAACCTTCGTAGCGATGGTTGACCGAAAGCGTGGTGGCGACGAACCCCAGCCAGAGAACGAAGCCGAAGATCACCCCGGCAAGCAGGCTCGGCTCGCCGCCGGTTACGGCGCCGATGATCAGCGACATGACCAGCGCCATGACGAGCTCCGCGATGAAGGAGACGACGAAGGGCAGCATCGATTTGCTCATCGTCGCCGGATCAAGCTTGGCGGCCTTCAGCCACGGCTTGCTCAAGCCCATGTACCAGGCCCCGCCGAACAGCCACGCCACGACGGCGGCGACGACTACCGCCAGCCAATTGATTGCTGAAAAATCCATGGTTCCCTCCGGTCGATTGCGCGATGGAACGCCTGTTCGGCGATGCCGTCAAGCAAGGCGCCAGACGGTGGTGCGCTTGACCTCGGCGTCCTCCAGCGCCCGGGTCACCGCCACTTCATAGACGGCAAGCGGTTCCAGTCCCGCCCTCGGCAGATAGAAACGGCCGGGATCGCCGACGAGGATGTCGCCGCCGCGCGCCTTCAGCGCGACGAACCATGGCATCAGCCTGTCGGCGAAAGTTTTGTCGTAGAAGACGTCGCCGGCCAGCACCAAGTCCCAGCCGGCATCGCTGCCGATGCAGTCGCCGATGAGGAATTTTATCTCGGTCCCATTTGCCTCGGCATTGAGGCGGATCGCGGTCGCGCAGAATGGGTCGATATCGGCGGCGATCACCTCGGCAGCTCCGGCCTTCACCGCGGCAATGGCGACAAGGCCGGAGCCGGAGGCGAAGTCCAGCACGCGCTTGCCGCGCACCGCCGCCGGATTGTCGAGGATGTAGCGGGCAAGGCCTTGGCCGCCGGCCCAGGCAAAAGCCCAGAAGGGCGGCGGCAGGCCGATTTCGGTCAGCTCGTCCTCGGTCCGCCGCCACAGTTCGTGCGCCTCGTCGGCCAGGTGCAGGCGGATCTCCGGCACATGTGGCGGCGCCACCAGCGCCGTGTTGTCGAGGATGAATTTCCTGGCGCTGTCCGGCGTCAGCGCCGTCATGGCGCCGGCGTCAGTTCGCCCATGCGGCAAACCTCTTGCCATTCGGCCGGCGTCACCGGCTGCACAGACAGCCGCCCGAGCCGCACCAGCGCCATGTCGGCCAGCTTTTGATTGGCCTTGGCTTGCTCCAGCGTCACCGGCTTCGGCATGGCCTTGAAGGCGCGGATGTCGACGCACTCCCAGCGGGGATCGTCGGTGGTGCTGTCCTGATGGGCCAGAGCGCAGACTTCGGCGATGCCGACGATGTCCAGCCCGTCATTGGAATGGTAGAAGAAGCCGAGATCGCCGATCTGCATCGCCTTCATGTTGTTGCGCGCCGCATAATTGCGCACGCCGTCCCATTGCGTGCCGGCCTTGCCCTTGGCCTTGAGGTCCTCGAAGGAGAAGACCGAAGGTTCGGATTTGAACAGCCAGTAGTTCATTGTGTTGCTCCCTCCTCAGGTGCCGCCGCGACTAAAAGCGCGTCGCGTTCGACCGGCCTCATGCGACGCGCTTTAGGTTCTTGTTGTATGCATGTCGTTATCACAAAACCGCTGCACACTTTTGCGCGACATGCATCAGATATCCGCCGGCTTGTTGAAGCTCCAGTTCCACTGCCGGATTTCGACGCTTTCGAACAGCCCTGCCTTGGTATAGGGATCGGCCGCCGACAGGGCTTTTGCCGCAGCCAGATCGGGCGCCTCGACAACGGCGAGAGTGCCGTTCGGCTTGCCGTCGGCGTCGAGGAACGGGCCGGCGAAGGCCAATTTCTTGTCGCCGTTCAGCCCTTCCAGGAAGGCAAGGTGCTTGGGCCGCGTATCGAGCCGCACCTGCAGCCTTCCTGGCTTGTCCTTGCAAATCAACGCAAACAGCATCTTCCATCTCCGCAATCGTTCGCGATTACATGTCGGTTTCGGTCTTGAGTGGCCTTGTCATCAACGCCGACACAGCCTGGTCTATGGTTATGGTGCCGTCCAGTATGGCGGCGACGGCGGCGATTATCGGCGCGTCGATCCGGCGCTCGCCGGCGATGCGGGCGGCGATTGCCGCCGTCGGCACGCCTTCGGCCAAAGGCAGGCCGGCTAGCGGCTTGCCTTGCCCCAGCGCCAGCCCATAGGCGAAATTGCGCGACTGCGCGGACGAGCAGGTGAGCAGCAGGTCGCCGAGGCCGGAAAGCCCCATCAGCGTCTCCGGCCTGGCGCCAAAGGCGGCGCCGATGCGGCGCAATTCGACGAAGCCGCGCGTCACCATCGCCGCCTGGGCGCTGGCACCGAGCCCGGCGCCGGTGACGGCACCCGCGGCAATGGCAAAGACGTTCTTCAGCGCGCCGCCGATCTCGACGCCGATTAGATCGTCGCTCGAATAACAGCGCAGATTTTCCGCCGAAAAGCGGGCGGCAAGGTCGGTGGCCAGAGCCTCGTCGCGGGCGGCGACCACGACGGCCGTCGGCAGGCCCCTGGCGACGTCGGTGGCAAAGCTTGGGCCGGACAAAGCGGCGACCGGATTTGCCGGCAGTATTTCCTCGGTGATGGACGATAGCAGCGCGCCGGTGTCGCGCTCGATGCCCTTGGCGCAGAGGACCAGCGGGACGCCTTTCGGCATATGGCTGGACGCGGCCGTCAGCATAATTCGCAACGATTGCGCCGGCGCTACCGCCAGAACGCAGTCGGCACCGTCGAGCGCCGCCTCGATGTCGCTCGTCGCCACGATGCCGGGATCGAGCGCGATGCCCGGCAGATAGCGCGGATTTTCGCCACGGTCGACCGCCGCGACGGTCTCCGGGTCGCGCGCATAGAGGCGGACGAAATGACCGGCGCGCAGCGTGGCCAGCGCCAGCGCCGTGCCCCAGGCGCCGCCGCCGAGCACGGCGACGCGCCAGCCGCTTGGCGCCTTGTGCCCGCTGCCGGTCATGCCTTGGCCCCACGCCGGCCCGAGCCGACCATCGGGGCCGAGACGCTGTCCAGCGGCCAGCGCGAGCGCGGCACGAAATCGGCGGCGTTTTCACCTGATATGCCGGCGCGCAGGCGCTCGATGCCGGCCCAGGCGATCATCGCCGCATTGTCGGTGCAGAGGTTAAGCGGCGGCGCGACGAAGCTGAACCCGGCCTGCTCGCACAGGCCCTGCAATGTCGCCTTGATGGTCCGATTGGCGGCCACGCCGCCGGCGACAACCAATGCAGGCTCGGCCTTGTCCGGGAATTGCTGACGGAACCGGGTCAGCGCCCGCGCAACACGGTCGCCCAGCGCATCCGCCACCGCCGCCTGGAACGAGGCGCAGATATCGGCAACATCCTGGTCGCTCAGCGGGGCGATCGCGGTGGCTGCCTGGCGGACCGCGGTCTTGAGGCCGGAGAAGGAAAAATCGGGCTGCACCGAGCCCTTCATCGGGCGCGGAAAGGCAAAACGGGCCGCATCGCCATTTGCCGCCGCCTTCTCGACATTCGGTCCGCCCGGATAGGGCAGGCCGAGCATCTTGGCCGTCTTGTCGAAGGCCTCGCCAAGCGCGTCATCGATCGTCGTCGCCCAGCGCTGGTAGTCGCCGACGCCGCGTACGGCGACGATCTGGGTATGGCCGCCGGAGACCAGCAGCAAGAGGTAGGGAAAGTCGAGCCCATCGGTCAATCTGGCCGTCAGCGCGTGGCCTTCGAGATGGTTGATGGCGATCAGCGGTTTTTTGGCTGCCGCGGCGATTGCTTTTGCCGTCATCAGGCCGACGATCAGCCCGCCGACAAGACCGGGACCGGCGGTGGCGGCAATCGCATCGATGTCGGCGAGGTCGACGCCGGAATCGGCCAGCGCTGCCTCGATGATGCCGTCGAGCGCCTCGACATGGGCGCGCGCGGCGATCTCCGGCACGACGCCGCCGAAAGCAGCATGCTCCTCGATCTGGCTGAGCACGATGTTCGACAGGATTTGCGGCGTGCTGCGACCGTCCAGCGCCACCACGCTGGCGGCGGTCTCGTCGCAACTCGTCTCGATGCCCAGAACGCGGATCAATTCGTCGCTGTCCAAAAATCGTACAGATTGTACTGTCGGCCTTTCCCCGATAGGAGAAAACCCGAAAACCTGCCGGGGGTTATCACGGACGGCGCGTCATGCAAACAACCTTGAAAATCGGAACACGCGGCAGCCCGCTGGCGCTGGCGCAGGCGCATGAAACGCAGGCGCGGCTGATGGCGGCGCACGGCATGCCGGCCGAGGCGTTCGAGGTGGTCGTCATCTCGACCAGCGGCGACCGCATCCAGGACCGGCCGCTGTCGGAAGCCGGCGGCAAGGGCCTGTTCACCAAGGAGATCGAGGAGGCGCTGCTGGCGCGCCGCATCGACATCGCCGTGCATTCGTCGAAGGACATGCCGACGCTGTTGCCCGAAGGGCTGGAACTGTCCGCGTTCCTGCCGCGCGAGGACGCGCGCGATGCCTTCATCGGCAAGGCGGCGCGAACGATTGCCGGCCTGCCGCAAGGCGCCAGGGTCGGTTCGTCGTCGCTGCGGCGCCAGGCGCTGATCCGGCGGATGCGGCCGGACGTCGAAGTGGTGATGTTTCGCGGCAATGTGCAGACGCGGCTGCGCAAGCTCGACGACGGCATCGCCGATGGCACCATCCTCGCCTATGCCGGGCTGAAGCGGCTCGGGCTCGAAGACGTCGTCACCGACCTGATGCCGCTCGAGGTCTTTCCGCCGGCGCCGGGGCAAGGCGCGATCTGCATCGAAAGCCGCATCGGAGACCGCGACGTGGAACAGATGCTGGCAGCGATCCACGACGGGCCGACCGGCGAGGCGCTGGCCTGCGAGCGCGCCTTCCTGGCGGCGCTCGACGGGTCCTGCCGCACGCCGATCGCCGGACATGCGACGATATCGGGCGGAACGGTTTCCTTTGCCGGGCTGATCATCTCGCCCGATGGCACGCAGTCGCATGAAGTCAGGCTGCAAGGGCCGGCGCAGGAGGCGGCGCGCATTGGCGCGGAAGCCGCGGCGACCGTTCGGGCCAAGGCCGGCGAAACATTCTTCGATGGCTGGACCTGACATGCTCCGCGTCCTTGTGACGAGGCCCGAACCGGGCGCGTCGCGCACGGGGCGCCGGCTTGCGGATGCCGGCTTTCAGCCGATCCTGCTGCCATTGACCGGAACCGTGGCGCTGCCGGTCGATGCCGGCGCGCCCGCTGACGCCGCGGCGGTCGCGGTCACCAGCGCCAATGCCGTTCGCCATGCGCCGAAAGAGGTCATCGCGGCGCTCGCCGGCTTGCCGTGCCACGCCGTCGGCAGGAAGACGGCAGAAGCCGCCCGCGCTGCCGGGTTTCTGTCGGTCAGCGAAGGCCCCGGCAATGCCGAGGCGCTGGCCGATGCGCTTGCTGGCGGTTACGCGGGGCAGACGATCGTCTATCTCTGCGGGCGGGTGCGATTTCCCGACTTCGAGGAAGGGCTGTTGGCGTCGGGCGTTCAGGTCCGCGCCGTCGAGAGCTACGACACCGTTGTCCTGGATTACTCCGACGAGGCCGTTCTTGCGCGCCTGTCCGCCCGGCCGGTCGAGGCGGTGCTGCTCTATTCGGCCAAGGCGGCCACCGCTATGCAGGCCCTGGCTAGCCGGCCGGTGCTGCGCGGTGTTTTTGAAAAAACGCGCTTTTTCGGATTATCGGGGCGCATCGCCGCGGCCTTGGGCGATGTCGCCGAGATCCGGATTGCGCCTGAGCCCAGCGAGGACGCGCTGCTGGGACTTTTGCAGGCGTCGCGCTGATGGCAGTCGCGGCGGCTCTGTGCCGTCCTTGAGAGGCGGCGCCAAACGCAGGCGATTGCCCTCGGGCACATTTTGTTCTTGCTTTGTGCCGGCAGCTATGCTACTAATTTGGTTATGGTGCTAATTGGCTCCAACGACCCGCCCGCCGAGGCGGGTTTTTTGTGTGCCGAGCATGGGCCTTGGCTTGAAACGTGGATTCGGCCCTGCGGCGTTTTGCCAAAACTGAACTCCAGGCCGTGGCGTCATCACGCCGCCCCTTTTCACCGCTTGGTGATGTGCTAGACCCTTCAAACCATCCCGAAGCGAATTTTGCGGAGCCCGAGCATGGTCAAGACGCCGAAGATGCGGCATTCCAAGAGCCGCCGTGAGCCGGTGACCATCGAGCTTGAGCCTGGCGCCGTCTCGCGAGTCGCCGACGAACAGGATGCCGTGACCTCGCAGACCGACGAGGCGCGGGCCGAGGAAGCGGCGAACGCCTCGCAGCCGGAGCCACCTGAAGAGCCGGTGCATGCGGACCAGACCGATCTCGAGCCATGGGAACATGCCGACGCAGCCGCGCCGGCCGGCACGCAAGAGCCGGCGGATGCCGGCGTCGATTCTGCCAGGGAAGCGGAAACCCCTTATCCCGCCGGTTCGGATGCGCCGGCCGGGCGCTCCACGGTTTCCGACTACAGTTTCGAAGATGCATCCAGCGGAACCGGGGCCAACGAACCGGGGATCCCAGGTTCCGGCGAGAAGACAGCTGAGACGAGGGACGACCATATGGCAGCGCAGCCGAAGCGAAGCGGCATCAACGGCATCGCCGCCGGTATTATCGGCGGCGTCATCGCCCTCGCCGCGGCCGGCGGGCTGCAATTTGCCGGCCTGCTCGGTGCGCCGGGGTCGGGCGGCGTGTCGCTCGACGCGGTCAATGGTGAGATCGTTTCGCTGAAACGCGAGGTCGCGGACCTCAGACAGGCCGGCGCCAACAATGGCGCATCGGCCAAGGTGGACGGGCTGTCGTCGGCGCTGGATCAGGTAAGGGCGGACGTTGCGACGTTGAAGTCGGCCGTCGAGCAAGGCGGTGCCGGCGGCAATGCCGGCCTGGCAGCACTTGGCGACAAGGTAAGGCAGATCGAGACGGCGGTTGCGGCCCTCGGCAAGGCCGGCGGTACGGCGCCGGTCGATCTCGGCCCGCTCAACGAAAGGCTGGCCGCGCTCGATGCGCTGGTGAAATCGGCCGGCGAGACGACAAAGGCGCAGGACAGCCGGCTTGCGGCCCTGGAACAGTCGGTTTCACAGATCTCGGGCAAGGTCGATGCACAGGCTTCGCAGCCGAAGATCGCACTGGCCATTGCCGCTTCGGCGCTCAAGGCAGCGCTCGACCGTGGTGCACCGTTCGGCGCCGAGCTCGAAACCTTTGCCGCGATCTCACCCGATGCGCCCGAGATCGCGACGTTGCGCACCTATGCCGAAAAGGGCGTCCCGATGCGCTCCGAGATCGCCGCCGAAGCGGACGGCGCCGCCAACGCGATGGTCGCTGCCGCGACGCCCATCGACCAGAATGCCGGCATCCTGCAGAAGCTGCTGTCCAGCGCCGAATCGCTGGTCAAGGTCAGGCCGATCGGCGCCGTCGAAGGCACCGGCGTTCCGGAAACCGTCGCGCGCATGGAGGTCGCGGTCAACCAGGGCGACTACGCCAAGGCGCTCAGCGAATACGAAACCCTGCCTGAGGCGGCCAAGGCCGCCGGCGCCGACTTTGCCGGCAAGCTGAAAGCGCGGATGGAGGTCGAGACGCAGATCGATTCGCTCATCGCCGGCGCGATGAAGGCGTGAGGAACCCAATGATCCGCATCCTCGCCTTCCTTGCCGTCGTCTTTGCGCTCGGGCTCGGCTTCGCCTGGCTGGCCGACCGGCCGGGCGAAATGCTCGTCACCTTCAACGGCTATCAATACCAGGTCAGCCTGATGGTCGCGGCGGTGGCGGTCGTTGCCGTGGTTGCCGCGGTGATGATCGTCTGGTGGCTGGTCAAGGCGCTGTGGAACAGCCCCTATACGATCTCGCGCTATTTCCGCGTGCGTCGCCGCGACCGCGGCTACCAGGCGCTGTCGACCGGGATGATCGCCGCCGGCGCCGGTGACGGCGCGCTCGCCCGCAAGAAGACCAAGGAAGCGGCAAAGCTGATCCGCTCCGATCAGGAGCCACTGATCCAGCTGCTCGACGCGCAGGCCTCGCTGCTCGAAGGCGACCATGAAGGCGCCCGCGAAAAGTTCGAGACCATGCTCGATGATCCCGAAATGCGGCTGCTCGGCCTGCGCGGACTTTATCTCGAGGCCGAGCGGCTCGGCGACCGCAACGCAGCCCGCCACTATGCCGGCCGTGCCGCGGCGGTGGCGCCGCAACTGGCCTGGGCGGCCGAATCGACGCTGGAAGACCTGACCGGACGCGGCGACTGGGATGGCGCGCTGAAACTGGTCGACGCCCAGAAGTCGACCCGGCAGATCGAGCGTGACGCCGCCAACCGGCGCCGCGCCGTGCTGCTGACCGCCAAGGCGCAGGCGCTGATCGACAGCGATGCCAATGCCGCAAGGGCGGCGGCGCTCGAAGCCAACCGGCTGCGGCCGGATTTTGCACCGGCGGCGGTCGTCGCGGCGAAATTGCTGTTTAGGCAGAACGACGTGCGCAAAGGCTCGAAAATCCTCGAGGCGGCGTGGAAGGCCGAGCCCCATCCGGAGATCGCCGAGCTCTACAGCCATGCCAGGCCGGGCGATGCCGTGCTCGACCGGCTGAACCGGGCAAAGAAGCTGCAGGAGCTGAAGAAGAACCATGCCGAGTCCTCGCTTGCCGTGGCGCGCGCCGCGCTAGATGCGCAGGAGTTTTCAACCGCCCGCCGGGAGGCTGAAGCCGCCATCCGCATCGATCGCCGCGAAGGCGCTTATCTGCTGCTGGCCGATATCGAGGAGGCCGAAACCGCCGACCAGGGCAAGGTGCGGCAGTTGCTGTCGAAAGCGGTGAGAGCGCCGCGCGACCCGGCTTGGGTCGCCGACGGCGTCGTCTCCGAGCGCTGGGCTCCGATATCGCCGATCACCGGCAGGCTCGACGCATTCGAATGGCGGGCGCCGATGGAGCGGCTCGGACAGTTGATCGACGGTCATGAGGATACGCCGGAGGCGCCGGTGCCGGCCATCGCGGCTCCAGCCAGGCCGGTACAGGAAAGAGCCGGGACGATCGAGCACACGGCGGAGACACCGGGCACAGCGACCGAGGAGAAGACGGACGACCGTGCCGGCGAGGATCATGTGACACCAATCACCGCGGCGGCGTTTGCCCAAGTGCCGGAAGATGCCGAGGCCGTCGAGCCGGCGCAGGAGCTGACGCGGCTGCCCGACGACCCCGGCGTCGATCCAGACGACGCGGCGGATAAATCGACGCGCCGGTTTCGTTTGTTCTGATCAGGGTCAAGTGGACCCGGGCTTATTGGGAATGATTTGATGTTCGAACGCGTTTTGTCGTTTCTAAGGGATCTGCCGTCCGGTGGTGGCGCCAGCCCCAGCGCCGACGATCCGCGCATTGCCGCGTCCGCCCTGCTTTTCCACGTGATGAACGCCGACGGGGTGCGACAGGATACCGAATGGGAACGGTTCAAGAAGGTGCTGGCTGAAAGCTACTCGATCAGCGGCGACGAACTCGACGCATTGGCGGCTGCCGGCGAGCGGGCCGACAATGAGGCGATCGACCTCTACGCTTTCACCAGCGTGCTCAAGCGCCATCTCGACGCCGAGGCGCGAAAGGCCTTCATCGGCCTGATGTGGGAGATCGTCTATGCCGATGGCGAGCTGCACGAGCTCGAGGACAATACCGTGTGGCGGGTCGCCGAGCTGATCGGCGTCGAACGTCGCGACCGTGTCGAGGCGCGCCTCAAGGCGGCCGCCGCGGCTCCTGGTGCCGCCGGAACCTCAAGCGACGAATAGACAGGATCCCGCCTTCCAATGCCGCCCAAGCCAAGTCCGAGACCAAAGATCCTGATCGTGCTGCATCAGGAGCATTCGAGCCCCGGACGGGTCGGCCATATGCTTATCGAGGAAGGCTTCGACCTCGACATCCGCCGACCGCCGCTCGGCGAGGCCTTGCCGCAGACGCTGGATGGCCATGCCGGCGCCGTGGTGTTCGGCGGGCCGATGAGCGCCAATGACGGCGACGAGTTCGTCCGCCGCGAGACCGACTGGCTCAAAATTCCGCTCAACGAGAACCGGCCGCTGCTTGGCATCTGCCTCGGCGCGCAAATGCTGGTCAAGCATCTTGGCGGCAGGGTCGAGGGCCATGGCGAGGGCCTCGTCGAAATCGGCTGGTATCCGCTGAAGGCGACCGAAGCGGGCAGCAGGCTGATGCATTGGCCGGAGATGGCCTATCAGTTCCATCGCGAAGGGTTTTCGCTGCCGAAGGACGCGACGCTTTTGGCGACGGCCGAAACCTATCCCAACCAGGCCTTCCGCTATGGCGACAATGCCTGGGGCATTCAGTTCCATGGCGAATTGACCCGGGCGATGATGCAGCGCTGGGTGGTGCGCGGCGCGCACCGCTTCGAACTGCCCGGCGCGCAGCCCGGCCGCGACCATCTCGGCGGCCGGCTGATCTGGGACATCCACCTCAAGCGCTGGCTCGGCGAGTTCCTGCCGATGATTTTCGGCAAGCCGGCGCTGCGGTAATCAGTTTCGCCCCCTGAGATGACGCACCTTGCGCAGCTGCGGGAACAGCACCGCCCATAGGCCGGCAACAGCGATCGCCCCGACACCCCCGACCACCACGGCCGGAACCGTGCCGATCAACGCCGCCATGGTACCGGCGCGGAATTCGCCGAGCTCATTGGAAGCGCCGACAAACACCTGGTTGACAGCGTTGACGCGGCCGCGAACGTCGTCCGGCGTCCACAGCTGGATCAGCGTCTCGCGGATATAGACGCTGAACATGTCGGTGGCGCCGAGCAGCGCAAGGGCCGCAATCGACAGCCAGGTGATGGTCGAGAGGCCGAACAGAACCGTGAACGCGCCGAACAGCGCGACGAAGCCGAGCATGACAAGGCCGGCATGGTTGCGGATCGGGTGTCCGGCCAGCCAGATGGCGACGCAGATGGCGCCGACGCCGGGCGCCGAGCGCAACAGGCCGAGCCCCCATGGGCCGAGTTCGAGGATATCGCGCGCGTAGACCGGCAGCAGCGCCGAGGCGCCGGACAGGAGCACCGCAAACAGATCGAGCGAAATCGCGCCGAGCACGATCTTTTCGCTCCAGATATAGCCGAAGCCGGCGAACAGGGTCTGTACCGTCGGCCTGTCGGTCCGGCTGCGCTGGGCAGGCTTAGGGATGGTGAAGATCAGCACGGCGGCAACCAGCATCAGCACGGCGGCGGTGGTGTACGCGGCTTCGGCTGAAAGCCCGTAGAGCAGGCCGCCGGCGACCGGCCCGACGATGGTTGCCGTCTGCCAGGCGGACGAGTTCCAGGCGATGGCGTTGGCGAAATCCTCGGGCGGCACCAGATTGGCGAACAGCGATGAGGAGGCCGGCCCGAAGAAGGCGCGCGCGATGCCGAACATGGCGAGCACGATGAAGACCGGCATCGGCCCGGAGAGGCCGCGTAGCGTCAGCAGCAGCAGGGCCAAGGCGCAGCCCGCCTCGACCAGCACCGCCAGCGCCATGATCAGCCGGCGCCCGAAACGATCGGCAACGTCGCCGGTGACCAGCACCAGCAGCAGCGAAGGCAGGAACTGAACGATGCCGACAAGGCCGAGGTCGAACGGGTCGCGGGTGAGATCGTAGATCTGCCAGCCGACGGCGACCGACACGATCTGGGTGGAGAATGTCGAGAGGAAGCGCGCCGCCCAGTAGCTCAGGAACGGCCGGTGGCGAAAGGCGGCATAGCGCTGGTCGGATGGTACTTGGGATTCTGTGGTCATGGAATAAGGCCCCGTGGCGGCGATGTCGGCCGGCGGGGCACTTCCACGATGGGCGCTGGTCCGGCCAAAAGAGCCTTTAGCGCAGTTCGGCCGGAGGCGCGCGCAAAAATCCGGCCTGGATCAACAATTTCGTCCTGGCAGATAACAAGCGCATGGCAAATTGCAAACCTTCGAGACTAGCCGAAACACCTCTCGCTTCGTCATCCCAGGGCGGAGCAAGGAGCGAAGCGACGCGGCGCAGACCCTGGGATCCATGCCGTTACCTCAGTCGAAGAATGCAGCGGTTCAGAACGGCACTTGTGTCGGCATTGGCGTCAGCTACCCTTCAACCATGACCGGCTATGTCTACATGACCGCGAGCCAGAAGCGCGGCACGATCTACATCGGCGTCACCAACGATCTCGGCCGCCGCATGCCGGAGCACAAGACCGGCCAAGGCTCGCGCTTCACCAGCCGTTACGGCGTGCAGCGTCTGGTCTGGTACGAGGAACATTTCGACATTCGCGACGCCATCCAGCGCGAGAAGTCGCTGAAGCGCTGGCCACGCCAGTGGAAGATCGAGCTGATCGAGAAGACCAACCCTGAGTGGTTCGAGCTTTTTCGCGGGACGGGGTGGTAGCGTACGGTTCTGGTCCGCAGGCGCACTGCCGCGAGGTAACGGCATGGATCCCAGGGTCTGCGCCGCGTCGCTTCGCTCCTTGCTCCGCCCTGGGATGACGAAGTGGAGGGGTGTTCGGCCAATCTCGAAAGCTTGTAATTCGCCATCAATCGTCGTCCGATACACCGGACGAGCTGCCACTCTCCGACATCAGCGATTAGCCTTCAGCCATCCTTACCTTCGTCCTAGGGCGGAGCAAGGAGCGAAGCGACGCGGCGCAGACCCTAGGATGCTATGCCGTTAGCTTCGAGCGTCGCAGCTTCCGCTGAACACCAACAGACCGATCAGCAGAACGCGTTCAATGTGCATCCCGCTCGATCCAATGGTATCAAGCCGTCGCCTTGGCCTTCCTGCCCCTGCCCTTGACGGGCGCGGGCGGGGCGGCTTTGCGGCCGAGGCCGATCGCCTTGGCCAGTTGCGAACGCGAGGCCGCGTAGTTGGGGGCGACCATCGGGTAGTCCGACGGCAGGCCCCATTTGGCGCGATAGGCGTCGGGCGTCAGCCCGAAATGAACGCCGATATGGCGCTTCAAGGATTTGAACTTCTTGCCGTCCTCGAGACAGATGATGTAGTCCGGCGTCACCGATTTCTTGGGATTGACGGCGGGCGTCAGCGGCGCGGCGACCGGCACTGCCGGTTGCCCGAGCCCGCCTATGGCAGCGCTGACGCTGGCGATGAGGTCGCCGAGGCCGGAAGCCGGCAAGCGGTTCTTCTCGACATAGGCGGACACGATATGGGCGGTCAGCTCGAGCAGGTCGATATTTTTGCGAGCGTTGTTGCTGTCGTCGGTCAATCTATTTCTCCGTCCGTGGGGGTCGCAGAAATTCCTAGTCGGCAAATCTGCGCAATGCAATGACGCCGCACCACGTCACACATTATTTTGAATAATAATACTAACGGCAGCGCGGGATTAACAACCCTGAGCCGGTGCTCGATAATATCAGACAATCAGCAATATCAAATAATCAGGGATTTGTCGCGCCATAGTCGAAATCCGCCCTCGAAGGCGCGTGTGTTGTCGCCGCGTCTGCAATCGGCGGGCAAGTCGGTGAGTTCGTCGACATTGCCGCCGCCGATGACCACGTAATCCGGCTGCATGGCGGCGCGAAGCCGGTCGACCACGTCGAAGACGTGTTTGCGCCATTTCTTCTTGCCGCGCTTTTGCAGGCCGCGTTCGCCGACATAGTCTTCGAAACTGCCGCGCTTCTTGTAGGGAAGATGGGCAAGCTCCATCGGCTGGGCAACGTTATCAACGATCATCGCGGCCCCCAGGCCGGTGCCGAGGCCAAGGAACAGCATGCGGCCGCCCTCATAACTGCCGATGGCCTGCATGAGCGCATCGTTAACGACCTTGACCGGTTTGCCGAACTCGGCGGCGAAATCGCAGCCGACCCAGCCCTTGCCGAGATTGGCGGGTTCGGTCAGCGGCCGGTTGTGATGCACCGGGCCCGGATAGCCCATCGAGACGACATCGTAGTGCAGCCCTTCGGCGAGCGTCTTCACCGCCGCGACCATCTGCTGCGGCGTAAGCTCCGGTCCGGAAGCGGTCTTGCGCTCGTCGCCGCCGGCGCTGGTGCGGATCTTGACATGCGAGCCGCCGATATCGATCGCAAGCACGATCTTTTCTTCCTCCGATGCCGGTTGCTTCATCGCCTTGGCCATCGCTTTCGCCTCCCAGAAATCATTTCGCTGGATTGATCCAGCCGTTCTGCGGCCCGAATCCAGCCATGGCTTCGGCCGGCCCCCAGGTCTTTGGCGCGTAGACAAGGGGCGGCGTGGTGTCGCCGAGCACCGGGCCGACGATGCGCCAGGCGAGCTCGCTGGCGTCCTGGCGGGTGAACAGCTGGCCGTTGCCGTTCATGGCGTCGCCGATCAACCGCTCGTAAGGCGGCATGTCGCCCTTCGAATCGTCCAGCGCGGTGAGCTCGACCTGCTCACCGACCATGTCATCGCCGGGCGCCTTGCGCCGGGCTCCGATCGAGATCGCCACCTGAGGATCGATGCGGAAGCGCACGTGATTGCAGTCGCCGGGCTTGATCGGATCGAAGACGTCGAGCGGCGGCCGCTTCAGCCGCACGATGACCTCGGTGGCGTGCACCGGCAGGGATTTGCCGGCGCGAATGAAGAACGGCACATCCTGCCAGCGCCAGGTATCGACGAAAAAGCGCACCGCCGCGAAGGTCTCGACCGGCGAGTTCGGCGCCACGCCCGGCTCCTTGAGATAGCCGTCGAACTGGCCGCGCACCACATCGTCCCTGGTCAGCGTCCGGATCGCCCGCAGGACCTGCACCTTCTCGTCGATGAGATCGTCGGCCGAGCGGCCGACCGGCGGTTCCATGGCGAGCAGCAAGAGGATGTTGAGCAGATGGTTTGCGATGACGTCGCGAATGCAGCCGACCTCGTCATAGAAGCGGCCGCGGCCCTCGACGCCGAAATCCTCGGCCATGGTGATCTGCACGCTCTCGACGTAATTGCGGTTCCAGATCGGCTCGAGGAAGGAATTGGCGAAGCGGAAATAGAGCAGGTTCTGGATCGCCTCCTTGCCGAGATAATGGTCGATGCGGAAGATCGACTTCTCGTCGAAGACCAGATGCAGCACCCGGTTCAGCCAGCGCGCCGATTGCAGATCGTGGCCGAACGGCTTTTCCACCATCAGGCGCGCGCCCTGGGCGGCGCCCGACTGCTCCAGCCCCTGGACGACCACCTCGAACATCGCCGGCGGCACCGCCAGATAGTGCAGCGGCCGCTCAGCGCTGCCGAGCGCGGTCTTCAGCTTCTCGAAGGTCGCAGGCGCCCGATAGTCGCCGCTGACATAGCGCAGCAGCGATGCAAGCCTGGCAAAGATCTTGTCGTCGATGCTGCCCAAGGCGTTGACGATGCCGTCGCGGGCGCGCGCCTGCAGCTTGGCGAGGTCCCAGGGATCGAAGGCGACGCCGATCACCGGCTCGTTCAGCGTCCCTTTGGCCACCATGGCGTAAAGGGCGGGGAAGATCTTCTTGTGGGCGAGATCGCCGGTGGCGCCGAAAAGCACCAGCATGTCCGATCGTTCCTGGCTCATGGGCGTGCCTCCCTGTCGCCCGTCACGAGCCGGCTTTGGGTTTTTCGACATGGCCGCCAAAGGCATAGCGCATGGCGGACAGAAGCTTGTCGGCGAATTCGGATTCGCCTTGCGAGGAGAACCTGTCGAACAGCGCCGAGGACAGCACCGGCGCCGGCACGCCGGTGTCGATCGCCGCCTTCAGCGTCCAGCGGCCTTCGCCGGAATCCGAGACCCGCCCGCCGAACTGCGTCAACGACGAATCGGCCTTCAGTACGCCGGCCGTCAGGTCGAGCAGCCACGAGCCGATGACGCTGCCGTGCCGCCAGACCTCGGCCACTTCAGCGATGTCGATGTCGAACTGGTAATATTGCGGGTTTTCCAGCGGGCTGGTTTCGGCGTCGACGGTGCGCTGCCGTTTGCCGGCATTCGCCGACTTCAGGATGTTCATGCCTTCGGCATAGGCGGCCATGACGCCATATTCGATGCCGTTATGGACCATCTTGACGAAATGGCCGGCGCCGCTTGGTCCGCAGTGGAGATAGCCGAAGGGAGCGGTTCCGGCATCCTTGCCAGGGGCGGGCGAAGCGGCGTCGGCGCCCGGCGCCAGCGTTGCGAAGACCGGATCGAGATGCTGGACCGCGCTGTCGGGGCCGCCGATCATCAGGCAGTAGCCGCGCTCGAGGCCCCAGACGCCGCCGCTGGTGCCGACATCGACATAGCTCAAGCCTTTCAAGGCGAGGCGCGCGGCGTGGTCGACGGCCTCGTGATAATAGGAATTGCCGCCGTCTATGATGATGTCGCCCGGCTCCATCAGGGCAGCCACCTGGTCGACGATCTTGCCGGTGATCGCCGCAGGCAGCATCAGCCAGGCGCTGCGCGGCTTCGCCAGCTTGCCGACGAACTCCTCCATCGAGGCGGCTCCGACCGCGCCGGCGCTCACAAGCGCGGCGACGCTCGCCGGGTTAATATCGTAGACGACGCATTCGTGGCCATCACGCAGCAGGCGCCGAACCATGTTGGCGCCCATCCGGCCCAGTCCCATCATTCCTATCTGCATGGTCTCGTCCTGCCTTACTTGAGGGATCGATGATCTAGTGGCGCTGTGATTGAAGCATGATCTTTTCCGAAAACCGGTCTCCACTTTGCGGGATCATGCTCTATCCGGTATCGCCGATGCCGACAGAAAAGTCAGCATTCTCCCAATGGCCGCTATCGGGCCAGAAGAAAGTGAAGACAATGCTATTGCCCGGGCTATTGCCCGGAGCAATCTCGGCAACCGGCAATTCCGCAAGATGGATGCCGAAAGCATTCGCGGTGGTCTCGGTGTCATGGACGGTTGCCCAATTGTCGCTGCTCCAATGAACCAGCGCCCGGGCCAGAAGTTCGATGCGCAGCGCCTTGCCTGCCGGGATGGTACGGATCTTGTGGTTGAAGCGCCATGCCCTGAAGCGCGACACCGTCCTGCCCTCGATATAGCGCTTGACGCCTTGCGGCGGCATGTCGAACACCGTGCCGTCGCGCAGCGACCGCAGCAGCTTGATGTGCTCGGAATGCGCCCAGACCAGCGGCTTGGCGCTGCCGGAGGGCCCGCCATGCCGCAATTCGCGCTCCGGCATGTCGGGACCGTCCCAGACCTGCTCCGGTAGCAGGCCGCCCGGTCCGGCAGAGTTCTCGAACGTCCTGAGCAGGCTTGCCGCACTATCCCTACGGCCTGCCGCCAGCTCGTAATGAGCGCGCTCGCCGACCAGCAGCGGCCAGGGCCGGCCCCGGCCGGTTCCATCGAAGGGCGCGCCGTCGGCATGCTCGCCATAGCCATCGCCATTGTAGCGGTACCAGAGCGGGCCCTGCGGCAGTTCGCAGCGCAATTGCGCGTCGATGACCTTGACCGTGTCGAGGATGCGCGGATCGTCGGCTGCCCGCAAGCCGAAGCGGACCAGCGCCAGCGCATCGGGGCTGACGATCGCCTTGGCCGGCCGGTCCGTATCCGCCGGCGGGCGGTTCTTGATCGGGACGTAGCCGTCTTTCGGCGATGCCGCGCCGGCTTTGTCGGGCGGCGCAATGCGGACATAGTGGCCCTCGACGCCGGCTTCATCGCCTGAGGAGCTACCGGCGACGTAGGTCCAGCGTTCGATCTGATCGTTCCAGACATCGGCGGTTTCGCGCAGATAGTTTGCCGGCTCTGTTTTGCCGGCGGCATCGAAGATGTCCGCAGCCGCTAGCAATGCGGCGATCTCGACGGCAAGCGTGAACGGGCTGTAGCCGGCGTCTTCCTCCCAGCGGTCCTCGCCGGTGACCGGACCGTTGCGCACGACATAGGCGGCAGCGCGCTCGATCATCGGCATGAAGGAGGAGAGTGCGGCGGGCGGCAAATGGCCGGCGCGGCGCAGTGCGTCGGCAAGCAGCAGCGGGAAGGCGCATTCGTCCATCTGGATGCCCGGCCAATAGGCCGATCCGTCGAGCCAGGCGTTCTGCGGCCAACGGCCGTCCGGCTCCTGGATCGCGCGCAGATAGCCAAGGATGCGCAAGGCTTCCGCCGGGTCGCCGGCGGCGAGGAAGCCGCCGGCGGTTTCGACCAGATCGCGCGGCCAGACCAGGTGATAGCCGCCGAGGTCGTCGTCGCCCTTGTTGAAGCCCCACGGGATCGACAGGCTGGCGACGGCTGCTCCGGCAGACGACCTATGTGTCGCCAGCACCGCCGTGCTGAGGCGGTAGGGATTGAGGCCGGACGCCGCGTGCCGGTCCAGCGGCAGCAGGCCGGCCTGCCATTTGCGCCATTTTTCGATGTAGGATCTGGCCGCGGGCTCAAAACCTTGCCTCAGGCTGGCGAAAGCAGTTTCCGCCGCCTGTTGCGGCGTCGCGCCGAAGCCCAGTGCCAGCAATATTTTTGGGTTCGCAGCCGAAAAGGCGATCTCGCCGGTCAGCGCGACATTGCCGTCCTCGGCCCTGCGGCAGGCCGGATCGAGCCGGCCGCTTTGACGAAGCTGCTGCCAGCCGTCGGAGACGCCGACATAGCCGGCCGAGCACACCTTCCACGGCAGCGACGAGGCGAGCGCCAGGCAGGTGCCGCGTCCCGATGCAAACAGGACAGGCTGTCCTTCATGGTCGTCGATCCAGGCGGTGTTGCCCATGCCGGCGTTGACGAGGTGCGGTGCCAGCAGCGCGTAGACGCGGTAGTCGGCGGCCGCGCCTTTGAGCGGCGTGAACATGATCTCCTGCAGCAAGACGGGACGTTCCGGATCCGTCAGGATGCGCTTGTCGATCCTGTAGGTTCCATCGCTTGCGGTGTTGACCAGCCGGTAGGCAGGCACCCCGTCCGCCAGGGGTTCGATACTGTGTTCGGCGTCGCGTTTTTCTTCCGAGAAATAGCCGTCGGGTCCGGTTACGATCAGCCCCAGATCGCGGGTGCAGGCGCTGTCGAGGCGCGGGTAGTAGATCTCGTTGAGGATACCGTGGCTGATGGTGAACCAGATCGGGCAGGCCGGCGAGAGCGCGGTGCCGACGCCGCTCTTGGCGCTCGAGGTCCAGCGCGCCGGAATGCCGGGTGCACCCAGGGCAAGATTCGCTGCCATTCAATCGGTCTCCAGTGCCATCCCTAGACCAGGAGTCGAACCGGTTTCAATGATTGCACCGCAAGTTGATCGCCGGCCATGGATTGCTGTTGACAGCTTGCCGCCTATCTGCATTTGTCTGATAATAGATAAAAAACAAGATTGTGAGCGTATCAGCCAGTACCCACCAGCCAGCCATTAACCACCAGTAAGACAGCAACTCACGGGAGGAGTATGACATGAGGAAAATATTCGTTTTGGGGGCTCTTGCGGCGATGCTCGCCGCAGGTACCGCGCTTGCCGATACCAGCGGCAAGAAAATCGCCTTCTCCAACAATTACGCCGGCAATTCCTGGCGGCAGGCGATGCTGGACAGCTACGCCATCGTTACCAAGAAGGCGGTTGCCGACAAGGTGGTCGGCGCCGCGGACGTCTTCACGACGGCCGACAAGGAAGTGCCGACGCAGGCAGCCCAAGTGCAGAACCTGATCCTGCAGGGCTATGACGCGATCGTCATCAACGCGGCGTCTCCGGATGCGCTCAACGGCGCCATCAAGCAGGCCTGCGACGCCGGCATCGTCGTCGTCTCCTTCGACGGCATCGTCACCGAACCCTGCGCCTACCGGGTCGTCGTCGACTTCAAGGACATGGGCAAGCAGGAAGTCGAGCAGATGGCCAAGTTCCAGCCCAAGGGCGGCAACCTGCTGGAAATCCGCGGCCTCGCCGGCACCTCGATCGACGATGCCATCCATGCCGGCATCCTCGAAGGCGTCGCTGCCCATCCCGAGTTCAAGATCGTCGGCTCGGTGACCGGCGACTGGGACCAGACCACGGCACAGAAAGCCGTAGCGACGATCCTGCCTTCGCTGCCGGATGTTGTCGGGGTCGTCGACCAGGGCGGTGACGGCTACGGCGCGGCGCAGGCTTTCGCCGCCGCCGGCAAGCCACGCCCGACCATCATCATGGGCAATCGCCAGGACGAGTTGCAGTGGTGGAAGGAGCAGAAGGAAAAGGACGGTTACCAGACCTGGTCGGCATCGATCGCACCGGGCGTATCGACGCTTGCCTTCTGGGTGGCGCAGCAGGTGCTCGACGGCCGCACCGACGTGCCGCACGACCTGCTGGTGCCCTATCTTGCCTTCACCCAGGACGATTTCGAGGCCGCGCTGCCGAAGATTCCGAAGGGCGGCGTCGCCAGCCACGAATACACGCAGGAAGACGCCATCGCGGCGATCAAGGCCAACATCAAGTGAGCATGGCACTATTGTTGCCGCCACGGATAAACGGGTATCGTTGAGGGATGCCCGAGGCCAATGCAGACATCATCATGCCGGACGGCGCCGAAAAGCTTTTCGGCGCCGTCAGTTTGGACATCATAAGACTGGACGGAGCCGAAAAACATTTCGGCGCCGTCAGGGCGCTCGCCGGTGTCGATTTCAGCGTTTGTGCCGGAGAATGCGTCGGTCTCGTCGGCCATAACGGCGCCGGAAAATCGACGCTCATGCATATGGTGGCGGGCACGCTTGCCCCCGACAGCGGGCAGATCGCGGTCCGCGGCGGTGTCGAGGCAAGTTATTCGGTGCCGCGCGCGCAGCAACTCGGCATACGCTGTGTGTTCCAGGAGCTGTCGCTCTGCCCGAACCTCAGCGTCGCCGAGAACACGCGGATCAACCACGCGTCGCTGCATGGCTTCGGCTGGCGGCGCAAGGCGGCCGATCTGATCGCCGCCAAGCTCGACGAGATCTTCCCCGGCCACAGCATCTCGGCATCCGACATCGTCGGTGATCTTTCCATCACCAGCCGGCAGATGGTGGAGGTGGCGCGCGCCTTCACGGTCACGCAGGAGCCGCTCGAGCTGGTTATCCTCGACGAGCCGACATCCTCGCTCGACGCGCATACCGCCGGCCAGCTGCTGGCGTTCGTGCGCCGCTTCATCGCCGCCGGCAAGAGCTGCATCCTGATCTCGCATGTGTTGGGCGAAGTGCTCGGAAATGCCGACCGCATCGTGGTGATGCGCGACGGCAAGGTGGTCGCCGCCGGGCAGGCCGACGCCTTCGACCGCGACAGCCTGGTGACGGCGATGGGCGGAGCGGAGGCGCGCGAGAAGACCGCCGCAGAAATTGCGAGCGGCAAGCCGGAGCCCGGCCCGCTGCGGGTCCGGGCGCGCCCGGCGCGACAGCAGGACGGCAACGAGCTCGTCGCCCGTGCCGGTGAGATCATCGGCCTTGCCGGACTTGCCGGGCATGGGCAGACCGATCTTTTGCTGGCTATCTTTGCTGCGGCTTCCCGTGCCAAGACCGGCATCGAGGTCACCGCGCCGGTGGCGCTGGTTGCCGGCGACCGCCAGTCGGACGGGATTTTTCCGCAATGGTCGATTGCCGAGAACATTGGCATCCGTTCGCTGGCGCGATTGCGCAACGGCCTCTTGATCTCGCCGCAGCGCGAAGCCGAGCTCGCGGAGTTGTGGCAGCGGAAAATCGGCATCCGTACGCCCGACATGAACAACAACATCTTCTCGCTGTCCGGCGGCAACCAGCAGAAGGCGCTGTTCGCGCGGGCGCTCGGCTCCGACGCCAAGATCGTGCTGATGGACGATCCGATGCGCGGCGTCGACATCGGCACCAAGCTCGAAGTCTACGACCTGGTGCGCGAAGAGGCTCGCCATGGCCGCACCTTCCTCTGGTACACCACCGAAACCGAAGAGCTCGACAATTGCGACCACATCTATGTGTTCAAGAACGGCCGGATCGTCGCCAATCTTCGTCGCGACGAACTGACGGAGGAAAAGATCATCCAGTCCTCGTTCGGCGATGCGGCCTGAGATGACAGCGGTATCCGTCGAGAATGGGCTAAAATCTTCGGCTCGCGCCACGAGGCGGGCGCGCATGCTGCGCAGCCTGCTGCCGGCACTGTCGCTGGCGCTGGTGCTCATCGCCATCGCCTGGCTCAACCCGCGCGCCATCAGCTATTTCGGTTTCAGCCTGATGCTCAATCTGGCGATCCCGATCGCTCTGGCGACGATCGCGCAGATGTTCGTCATCGCCGGCAACGAGCTCGATCTGTCGATTGGCACCTTTGTCGGCTTCGTCGGCTGCGTGACGGCGACATGGCTGAAGGACGCGCCGCTGCTCGGCGTCGTCATCCTGCTCGGGTCGATCGGCGTCTACGCGCTGCTCGGCGCGCTGATCCATCTGCGCAACCTGCCCTCTATCGTGGTGACGCTCGGCATGAGTTTTGTCTGGCAGGGCATGGCCATCCTCATCCTGCCCAAGCCCGGCGGCAAGGCGCCGGACTGGCTGCTGGCGCTGATGGCCTTCAAGCCACCCTTCATTCCGTTCCCGATCATCGCGGCATTGCTGATCGCAGCCGTCGTCCACTTTGGCCTGATGCGCACCTCCTACGGCGTCATCCTGCGTGGATCGGGCGGCAATTCAGCCGCACTCAAACGCGCCGGCTGGTCGCTGCTGCGCACCAAGATCGCGCTGTTTGCGCTGACCGGCCTGTTCGGCGTTTTGTCCGGCATGGCGCTGATCGGCATCACCACCTCGGCCGATGCCAATATCGGCAATGGCTACACGCTGCTTTCGATCGCCGGCGTCATCCTCGGCGGCGGCGAGTTCGTCGGCGGCCGGGTGTCGCCGATCGGCGCCGTCATCGGCGCGCTGACGCTGGCGCTGGCGGCATCGCCCCTCTTGACGTTCATGCACATTCCGCCCGACTGGCAGGTCGCCGCCAATGGCGCCATCCTGATCATCGTGCTGGCGGCGCGGGTGCTGATCAGCCGCAGGGAGAGGTGAGCATGGCATCGCTGCGGACACTGCTTGCCAGACCCTGGATCTGGTCGTTCTTCGGGGCGCTGCTGGTGTGGCTGGCGACCATCGCCTTCACCGGCGGCTACGGCGGCGGCGGCATGATCACGGCGGCGCTGTCGCTCGCCGTCTTCACGGTCATCGTCGGCGTCGGGCAGATGTTCGTCATCACGCTCGGGCCGGGCAATGTCGACCTGTCGCTGCCGGCCAATATCGGCCTTGCCAGCGCCGTCGCCATGAAGGTCATGGACGGCAATGATGCGATGATCGCGGTCGGCCTGCTGGCAGCGCTTGCCTGCGGCATGGCGATCGGCGCCGTCAACTATCTGCTGATCTGGGCGCTGCGCATTCCGCCGATCATCGCGACGCTGTCGGCCAGCTTCGTCATCCAGTCGGTCGATATCAGCTATGGGCGGGGCCTGCAGATCAAGCCGCCGCCGGGCTTTGCCGATTTCACCAACTGGCAGATCTTCGGCATCCCGGTGCTGGCGATCCTCACCGTGCTGTTCACCATCGGCGCCGGCATCGTTTTGCAGCGCATGATCTACGGACGCTCGGTGCTGGCGATCGGCCAAAACATCCGCGCTGCCTGGCTGGCCGGCGTCAATGTCGGCCGCACCCGCTTCCTCACCTACACGCTGTCGGGCGCGCTCGGCGGCCTCGACGGCGCACTGCTCGCCGGCTATTTCCGCGGCGCCAATGTCGATATCGGCAATGAGTATCTGCTGGCCTCGATCGCTGTCGTCGTCATCGGCGGCACGTCGGTGGCGGGCGGCAAGGCCAATGTGCCGGGGGTCTGGGGCGCGGCGCTGTTCCTGGTGCTGCTGTTGACCATGCTCAACACATTCGGCGTCAGCGTCGGCGTCCGCCTGGTGCTGACAGGGCTGATCATCGTCGGCGTCATCACCGCCGCCGGTGGGCAGAAGGCGCTGCGCTAAGGCAAGGCCACCCGGCGGCGAGGGGATATCGATCCGGCCCGCAAAACACGTGGTTCCCATCCGCATGCCAGCGCTGTAAATCCCGTCGCGCTATTGGCCAACATCATTGCGTGAGGTTTGCGTGTTCGATTTCGTCAGCACTACAAGGCACGGCAACGTCGCGGTGGTGAGCATCGACAATCCGCCGGTCAACGCGCTGAGCTTCCATGTGCGCGAGCCGCTGATGCAGGCGCTCGTTTCCCTGCGCGACGAGCCGTCGGTCGGAGCAATCGTGATAGCATGCGCCGGGCGGGCCTTCGTCGCCGGCGCCGACATCACCGAATTCGGCAGGCCGGCGCGGCAACCGGACCTGGGCGCCCTAGTCGCCATGCTGGAAACCATCGCCAAGCCGACGGTCGCGGCCATTCACGGCACTGCGCTCGGCGGCGGCCTGGAACTGGCGCTCGGCTGCCATTTCCGTGTTGCCGACCGAACGGCAAGGCTCGGCCTGCCGGAAGTCAAGCTCGGCCTGCTGCCCGGCGGCGGCGGCACGGTTCGCCTGCCGCGCTTGGTTGGTCCGCTGAAGGCACTCAACATGATCGTTTCGGGAACGCCGATCGGTGCGGCCGAGGCGCTCGCCGCCGGCCTGGTGGATGCCGTCTTCGATGGCGACCTGACCGCGCAAGCGGTGAGTTTCGCCAACGAAACGGCCGCGAAAGGCGGTCCGTTCACGCCGGTGCGCGACCGCAATGATCGCCTCGACCAGGCCGACTTGCCGGCGTTCGACAAGGAAGCGGCAGTGCTTGCCGGCAAAGCACGCGGCCTCGAGGCGCCGATTGCCTGTGCGCAGTCGGTCCGCAACGCCCTGACGCTGCCCTTCGACGAAGCGCTGGCGGCGGAGCGCGACCTGTTCGTCAAGCTTGTCGCCGGGGACCAATCACGCGCGCAGCGGCATTTGTTCTTCGCTGAACGTGAGGCGGCAAAGATTGCCGGCAAGGACGTCGTCAGGCGCAAGATCGCCCGGGTCGGCGTCATCGGTGCCGGCACGATGGGCGGCGGCATCGCCATGGCGTTCGCCAACGGCGGTCTTCCCGTGACCTTGCTGGAAACAACGCAGGAGGCATTGCAACGCGGACTGACGACGATCGACAAGAATTATGCCGTTTCCGTTATCCGCGGCTCGCTGAGCGAAGACGCCAAGCGCGAGCGGCTGGATTTGTTCAGGGGCAGCACCGACTATGCCGACCTCGCCGATTGCGACCTGATCGTCGAGGCCGTGTTCGAGGAAATGGCGGTCAAGAAGGAGGTATTCGGCAGGCTGGATGCCGTGGCCAAACCGGGCGCGATCCTCGCCACCAATACCTCCTATCTCGACGTCAACGAAATCGCCGCTTCGACGTCGCGGCCGCAGGATCTCCTCGGCATGCATTTCTTTTCGCCGGCTAACGTCATGAAGCTTTTGGAAATCGTCCGCGCCGACAAGACTTCGCCCGACGTGCTGGCGACCATCGTCGATCTGGCACGGCGGATCGGCAAGGTGCCGGTCGTTGTCGGCGTCTGCCACGGCTTCGTCGGCAACCGCATGCTGGCGGCGCGCGGTGCGGAACTGGAGACGCTTCTGCTGGAAGGCGCAATGCCGCGCCAGGTCGACCAGGTGTTCACCGATTTCGGCTGGCCGATGGGGCCGTTCGAGATGAGCGATCTCGCCGGCCTCGACATAGGCTGGCGCAACCGCAAGGCGCGTGGCCAGACGGCCGTGATCGCCGATGCGTTGTGCGAACAGGGACATTTCGGCCAGAAGACCGGCAGCGGCTTCTATCGCTATGACGGCGGTTCGCGCACGCCGCTGCCCGATCCCGATGTCGAGGCGCTGATCCGCAACAAGGCTGCCGAGCGCGGTATTGCACCGCGCGCGACCGGCGCCGAGGAGATCATCGAGCGGACGCTCTATCCGATGATCAACGAGGGCGCCAAAATCCTCAAGGAAAAGATTGCCGCCCGCGCCTCCGATATCGACGTCGTCTGGGTCAACGGCTACGGCTTCCCGATCGGCAAGGGCGGGCCGATGTTCTGGGCGAGCCTCGAAGGCGTGGACAAGATCATCCGGCGGCTGGATCACTGGCACCAGCAGACCGGCAAGGATGTCTTTCGAGTGGCACCCCGGCTCAGGCAGATGGCCGAAACCGGTTCCTGGGACGGCGCTGCCGGCTGAACTTGGGACTACCGAATCCGTGCGTCCATGATCTCGACAAAACGCGCAAACAGACCCGCCTGCGACTTTATCTTGAGCTTGCGGTAAATGTTGCGGCGATGAACTTTTACGGTTCCCGGCACGATGCGCATCGCCCTGGCAATCGATTCCGTGGAATGGCCCTGAAGCACCAGATCGACGACATGCTGTTCGCGCGGCGTGAGCGAAAGGCTCTTCCAGATGTGAGCACGTTCGAACTCACTGACCGGAGCAATCGCCTCGTCTTGCTTCGTCCCAACCGGTCCGTCAGCCGGAAGGGTAGGCCAGCGCAGCCTGACGAGGCTGATCACCGCAGGCGCCATGTCGCGCAGCAACCTGGCATCGGCGGTTCCGAACGGCCCCGAAGCGCGCAATCGCATTAGCGAGACCACCAGCGCGTCCTTTCCCGGCAGCGGCACGAAAAAGCCGACCTCCTCCGCAAGCCTGGTCTGGCTGTAATAGGAGCGGTAATATTCGCTGGCATAGAAGCGATCCGGCGCCAATTCGCGCATGCGCCAAAAGCCTTCCTTGCGCTCGACTGCCGCATGGTGGAACGGATCGAGCAGATAAGGCCCTTCCTGATAGAGCGCGACGAAGACGTGGCTTTCGGCCGGCGAGAATGTCTCGAACAGCAGCGGCGGGCGTGAGGCGCCGCGATAGCCGAAGATCACGCAATGATCGAAGCTGACATGCTGGCGGAGCCAGGCGACCATCGCCTTGCCGAAAAGCTCGCCGCTCGTCTCCCGCGTCGCTGCGATGAGCGCAGCGAGCCGGCTGTATTCATCGCTGCGTGAAACGCCCAATTCATACCCCTCCAGACGAGAAAATAGACGAAATATACCACCTGGGAGGTATATACTAGCCGCCATTGGCTCTGATAGCGTTTCGAGACCAACTAGCCGCTGGAGCCCGCAGCTTTGACCGCAGTGCCCGACATCGAGTTTCGCGGGGTCACCAAACGCTACGGCAGCGTGATCGCGGTCAGCGGCATCGATCTTGCCATCCCGCCGTCTGCCTTTGTCGCGTTGCTCGGGCCGTCCGGCTGCGGCAAGACAACCTGTTTGCGCATGATCGGCGGTTTCGAACAGCCAAGCGAAGGTGTGGTATTCATCCGTGGCCGCGACATGGCCGGCACGCCGCCCTATCGGCGGCCGGTCAACATGGTGTTCCAGCAATATGCGTTGTTTCCGCATCTGGATGTGGCGGACAACGTCGCCTATGGCCTACGCCAGGCGCGGCCGCGCCTGTCGTCGCGGGAGATCAGCCTGAAGGCAGGCGAGGCGCTCGCCATGGTTCGGCTCGCCGGCTATGGACGCCGCAAGATCCATGAGCTTTCCGGCGGCCAGCAGCAGCGTGTCGCCCTGGCGCGGGCGCTGGTCAACAAGCCGGCGGTGCTGCTGCTCGACGAGCCCCTGGCGGCGCTCGACAAGAAGCTGCGCACCGACATGCAGATAGAGCTGCAGAACCTGCAGCGCGAGATCGGCATCACCTTCGTCCTGGTCACCCACGATCAGGAAGAGGCACTGTCGATGAGCGATTTCGTCTGCGTCATGAATGGCGGGCGCATCGTCCAGCTTGGGCAGCCGAGCGAAATCTACGACGAACCCGCCGACCTCTTCGTCGCCGATTTCGTCGGCAAGACCAATCTCTTGAGCGGCAAGGTCGTCGGGCTCTCGGGCAAGCTCGTCGAGGTAGCGCTTGCCGACGGCACCGTCATCGCCGCGCGCAAGCGCACTTCGCTAGCCCAGGGCGAAGCCGTCTCGGTCAGCCTGCGTCCTGAATCCTTAAGTCTCGGCGCGCCCGGAAGCGGCCGGCTGAACGGGCTTGTCCGCAACCGGATCTTTCTCGGTTCCACCGCGGAATATGCAATCGAGGTCCAAGGCATCGGGACACTGCTCGCCAAGGCCGACCATCTGGTTGGCGGTGGAAATCTCTTCAAGCCGGGTGAACCCGTCGCCGTCGGCTTTACAGCCGGAACGCCGCTGGCGTTTCCGGAGAATAACGGGACCAACCAGAGGGAAAACAAAAATGTCGAAATCGTATCGTGACGGACTGCCGATAAGCCCTGAAAAATTCATCGACCAGTTGATGCGCCTCAAGCGCGGTTCCATCGGCCGCCGCGAGTTCCTTGGCCTCACCGGCCTAGGCATCGCAACGGCAGTAATGGCCCGCGAACTCGGCATCATGCCGTCGCCGGCCTTCGCCCAGGAGGGGCTTGGCGACCGCATGTCGATTGCCACCTGGCCCAATTATCACGACCCGGCGACGTTCGAGAATTTCAAGGCCGAAACCGGCGTTGCCGTCGAGGTGAACGTGTTCGGGTCAAACGAGGAGATGCTGGCCAAGCTGCAGGCCGGCGCCTCGGGCTGGAGCCTTTTCGTTCCGACCAACTACACGATCTCGACTTACAAGAAGCTTGGCATCATCGAAGCGCTGGATATGGCCAAGCTTGCCAATTATGACGGCTCGCAAGAAGACCCGCGCTTCACTGGGGAAGGCACCATCGACGGGGTGACCTACGCTGTGCCGAAGAATTGGGGCACCACCGGATTTGCCGTCAACACCAAGAAACTGACCAAGCCGATGACGAGCTGGAAGGAATTCTGGGACACGGCCATGGCGGAGGGTGACGGCCGGACCATGGTTCATGATTACCAACTGACCACGATCGGCAACGCGCTGAAATATTTCGGCTTCTCGTTCAACTCGCTGAAGCCGGACGAACTCGCCAAGGCGGAGGAATTGCTGCTGAAGGTCAAGCCGCATCTGTTCGCGGTCTCCAGCGACTACCAGCCGTCGATGCGTGCCGGCGACGCCTGGATGACGATGTGCTGGACCAATGACGGGGCGCAGCTCCACCGCGACATCCCCGAAATCGCCTACGTGCTTGGCAAGGAAGGCGGCGAGATCTGGACCGACTTCTACGCAATACCCAAGGATGCGCCGAACAAGCCTGCCGGCTATGCCTTGCTCAACTATTTGATGAACCCGAAAGTCGCGGTCAAGGAGCACCTGGCCAACGGTGCGCCTTCCACCGATGCGCGGGTCAATGCGCTGCTGCCCAAGGAGGTGCTGGACAATCCGATCCTCTATCCGGCGGCGGATCTGCTGAAGCCGCTCGAATTCGGTGCGGCTGCAACGCTAACCGATCCGGGCCGGGCCGAATTGATGGCACGCTTCAAGTCGGCTTGAACCGGGCAGGCCACAGGCTCGATGCAGGCAACTCACCCGGCGGGCAGATGTCCGCCGGCACCGGGGCGGCTTTTTCAATGCGCAGCAATGTCCTTCGTCACAATCTCCTGACCGCCCTGCTGCTCGGTCCAGCAACGGCGTGGCTGGTGGTGTTTTTAGTTTTGCCGTTCGTGGCGATCGCCGTTTTCAGCGTCGGCGAGCGGGCGCCGGAAGGCGGCTATCAGGCCGCTTTCACCTTGGCGCAGTATGCCAATCTTCCGGCGCGGGCGACTGCCTTCTGGAACACCATGGTGCTGGCGCCGGCGGGCGCACTGGCCTGTCTTCTCGTTGCCTATCCGGTCGCCTATTACCTCGCTTTGCGCGCGCCGGAACGGTGGCGGCTGATCCTGCTGGCGCTTGTCGTCATCCCGTTCTGGACCAGCCTGCTGATGCGAACCTATGCCTGGATGTATGTGCTTGGCGGGCGCGGCATCCCAGCTCTGCTGGCCTATGTCGGGCTGGAGGACGTGCGGCTGATCAACACGCCGGGAGCGGTTCTGCTCGGTATCGTCTATGGTTATCTGCCGCTGATGATCCTGCCGATCTATGTCAGCCTCGAGCGGCTCGACCGCCGGCTACTGGAGGCCTCCGCCGATCTCGGCGCGACGCCGATCTCGACATTCCTCGGCGTGACGCTGCGGCTGTCGCTGCCAGGTGTGATGACCGGCTTCTCGCTGGTCATGATCCTGCTGCTCGGCGAATATCTGATCCCGACGCTACTCGGCGGCGGCAAGGTCTTCTTCATCGGCAACGCGCTGGTCGATCTGTTCCTGCAATCGCGCAACTGGCCATTTGGATCGGCAATCGCCATCACACTTGTGGCGGTTTCAGTGGTCGTGCTGCTTGCCGCGAACCGCATTTCGACCCGGCTTTCGGGTGCCCGCCGGGTGGACCTGATCTGATGCGTGCCTTCGTCGTTGCGGTCTTTGCCTTTCTCTACCTGCCGATCGCGCTGGTGGTGCTGTTTTCGTTTAACGCCGGCCACCACGCCAGCGAGTTCACTGGCTTCTCGGTGCAATGGTACGGCAAGGCCCTGGCAAACCCGTTCCTGGTCGAAGCGCTGAAGAACAGCCTGTTCATCGCCACGACCAGCGCCTTGCTGGCGGCGCTGTGCGGCACGGCGGCCGCGCTTGGCCTGGCGCGTGTCGGCGCGCGGACGCGAGCCGTCTTCGATGCGCTTTTGGGTGCTGCGATCGTCGTTCCTGGCGTCGTCATCGGCATCTCGACGCTGGTCGCGCTGGTCCAGCTATTCGGGGTGGTCAACCCGTTTGTCGCTTCGCTGTGGCCGAACGACCAGCCACCGCGCCTGGCGCTCGGCTATGGCTCGATCATCGCCGCGCACGGGCTGTTTTCGATGGCGCTGGTGGCGATGATTGTCGGCACGCGCCTCGGCAGCCTCGACCGCAATCTGGTCGAGGCCTCGAGCGATCTTTACGCTACCCCGCTGACGACGTTCCGCAGCATCGTGTTGCCGCAGATCATGCCGGCGGTGATCGCCGGCTTCCTGCTCGCCTTCACATTCTCCTTCGACGATTTCATTGTCGCTTTCTTCGTCGCCGGCGCACAGACGACATTGCCGATCTATGTCTTCGCCTCGATCCGGCGCGGGGTCACGCCGGAGATCAATGCCATCGCGACGATCGTGCTCGTCGCCTCCGTTTTGCTCGTGGTGCTTGCCCAATGGCAACTGCGCCAACGAAAACCATCACACTGAAAGATAAAAAAACATGATTCTGAGAGATCGCATCGCCGTGGTGACGGGTGCCGGGTCGGGGATCGGGCGTGCCGGCGCCATGATGATGGCCAGGGAAGGCGCGCTCGTGGTGATCGCCGACAGGGACCAGGCGGCGGGGGAAGCAACCGCTTCCGACATTCGTGCGGCCGGCGGTCGGGCCGAGGCCGTCGCCACCGACGTCGGCGAGGATGCGGCGGTCGAGCAGCTCATTGCGGGAACGCTGGGCCGGCATCGGCGGATCGACATCCTGCACAATCATGCCGGGATCCAGGTCGGCGGCACGCTGACCGAAGTCGGCGCCGACGGCATGGATGCCTCCTGGCGGATCAATGTGCGGGCGCAGTTCCTCGCGGCCAGGCTGGTCATGCCGTCGATGATCGCGCAAGGCGGCGGGGTGATCCTGAATACCGCCTCGAATTCGGGTGTGTTCTACGACCGCGAAATGATCGCCTACGCAACGTCAAAACATGCAGTGGTGGCGATGACCCGGCAGATGTCGCTCGACTATGCCAAACACAATGTCCGCATCAACGCGCTGTGCCCCGGCTGGGTCGATACGCCCTTCAACGAGCCGTTCATCGCGCAGATGGGCGGGCGGGCGGCGATCGAGAACTATGTCCGCACCAAGATTCCCATGCAGCGCTGGGCCAGCGCGGAGGAAATCGCCGAAGCGATCCTGTTCCTCGTCTCCGACCGCTCGTCCTTCATGACCGGTCAGGCGCTGGTGATCGACGGTGGAGAAAGCATCGGCTGATCCGCCGCTCCCGGCGGGCGGCAGCTGAAATTCTCTTTGGACTAACGGCCGGCGGCGAGATGTGCTTTCGTCTCAAGGAGAATGCGGCCAACATGGCTGGGTCGGGAGCAGAAATCATCAGCGCAAACGGGAAGGCTGCATAATGGCCGAGGCCTATATCTGCGACTACATCCGCACGCCGATCGGACGCTTCGGCGGTTCGTTGTCGGCGGTCCGTACCGACGATCTCGGCGCGATACCTCTGAGGGCGCTGATCGAGCGCAATCCAGGCATTGATTGGGCTGCCATCGACGACATCGTCTATGGCTGCGCCAACCAGGCCGGCGAGGACAACCGCAATGTGGCGCGCATGGCGCTGCTGCTGGCCGGCCTGCCGAAGGAGGTTTCGGGCTCGACCGTCAACCGTCTCTGCGGTTCGGGCATGGATGCGGTGATGATTGCTGCCCGCGCCATCAAGGCCGGCGAGGCGGAGCTGATGATATCAGGCGGCGTCGAATCGATGAGCCGCGCTCCGTTCGTGCTGCCGAAGGCAGAGACCGCCTTTTCGCGCAATGCCGAGATTTACGACACCACGATCGGCTGGCGCTTCATCAATCCGCTGATGAAGAAGCAATACGGCGTCGATTCGATGCCGGAGACCGGCGAGAACGTGGCGGAAGAGTTCGCTGTCTCCCGCGCCGACCAGGACGCATTTGCCGTGCGCAGCCAGGACAAGGCTGTAGCCGCACAAGCCAGCGGCCGGCTGGCAAAGGAAATCACGCCGGTGACGATCGCGCAGCGCAAGGGCGATCCGGTCGTTGTCGACAGAGATGAGCATCCCCGCGGGGGCACGTCGATCGAAGCGTTGGCCAAGTTGCCGACGCCGTTCCGGCAAGGCGGCACGGTTACGGCCGGCAATGCTTCGGGCGTCAATGACGGCGCCGCGGCGCTGATCGTCGCCTCGGAAGCAGCCGCGAAAAGATATGGGTTGACGCCGATCGCCCGTATTCTGGGCGGTGCCACCGCCGGCGTCGCTCCGCGCATCATGGGCATCGGTCCGGTGCCGGCCACGCAGAAGCTGTGTGCCCGGCTCGGCCTGGAGCCGCAACAGTTCGACGTCGTCGAGCTCAACGAGGCCTTCGCCTCGCAAGGCATCGCCGTGCTGCGCCAGCTCGGCATTGCCGAGGATGCGGAGCACGTCAACCCGAATGGCGGTGCCATCGCGCTCGGCCATCCGCTCGGCATGTCGGGTGCGCGCATATCAGGCACGGCGGCGCTGGAGCTGCGTGAACGCGGCGCCAGATACGCGCTCGCCACCATGTGCATCGGTGTCGGCCAGGGCATCGCCGTGGCGCTCGAACGCGTTTGATCTTTTGGCCGCCCTGGGGCAGAGCCCTGGCGCCGCCTATCTCGTTTGCCCGATATGCGAAAGACGCTCTGGTCAATGGGCGATCCTTGCGAAATGATGGACACCGTTGCGCCTAGGCCGGGAAAGTGTGGCCCTTGCAAGAAAGCTGTTTGAATTGAGCGATCCTCAACCCATTACCAACGATACAATCCTCATAATTCTGCATTATGTTCTCGTCGAAATTCGAGGGACTGACAAACCGGAAAAGGCACGGATGCTCGCGGACGCCTTTCACAACGCGCCGAGCTTGATCGCAAATGGCCATGAACCGCAAAAAACGTGGGAAAGCATTCTTTCAACCGCGCGAAGGCTTGAAATAGAGCCTTACGTCCTTCGGCTATTGCGGCACGTTCAATCGCGTCAAATTTCAAACTGAGACATTACCCGAAATTTGACCATGTGGACAAAGGTCCGGCGTCGTTCCATAGTTCCCTGTCTTTATATTTTCCGAACAGCCGGCTCGACATGGCTGTCGAACAGAGGGGCATGCAATGGACAACAAAAAGAGCAGAATCCAATCGAAACGCGAAGGGCTTTCGCGCCGCAACGTGCTGGAGTTGGGCGCGCTCGGCCTGGCGGCGGCGATGCTGCCGGGCAGCGCCTTTGCCAAGACCAAGAAGCTGAAAGTGGCGGCGATCTTCGCCACGCCGATCGAGGAGCCGTGGGACAACCAGATCCACGTTGCCCTGCAGAAGGCCGAGAAGGAACTCGGCATCGAATACAAATGGTCGGAGAAGGTGCAGACGGCCGATTTCAGCCGCGTCATGCGCGAATATGCGCAGGGCGGCTATGAGCTGGTGCTGGGCGATGCCTTCGCCGCCGAGCGCGAATCGCGCAGGACCGCCAAGCAGTTCCCGAAGACCGCCTTCCTGTTCGGCTCCGGCGCCGGGCCGGCCGAGCCGAATTTCGGCGTCTTCGACAACTGGATTCACGAGCCGGCCTATCTGTCCGGCATGATCGCCGGAAAGATGTCGAAGTCAGGCACGGTCGGCGCCGTCGCGGCGATGGGCATTCCGGAAGTGAACCGGCTGGTCAACGCTTTCTTTGCCGGCGCCAGGGAGGTCAATCCCGACATCAAGAAGAAGGTCGCCTTCATCGGCTCGTTCTTCGATCCGCCAAAAGCAAAGGAAGCGGCCGTCGCCCAGATCGATGCCGGCGTCGACGTCATCTATGCCGAGCGCTTCGGCGTCATCGAAGCGGCGGCGGAGAAGAAGATCCTCGCCATCTCCAACATGTCGGACCAGTCGAGCCTCGGCCCCGACACCGTGATCACCGGGCCGGTCTGGGACATGTATCCGACCGTCGAGCAGGCGATCAAGCTGGTCAAGGCCGGCGTCTTCACCGCGCAGGATTACGGCGATTTCTCGCGCATGGCCAAGGGCGGCTCCTACCTCGCGCCCTACCACAAGTTCGACAAGACGCTGCCGGCCGAGGTCAAGGAACTGGTCGAGAAGAAGAAGGCAGAGATCCTCGACGGCAATTTCCGCGTCGACGTCGATGAGAATACGCCGGTCTCGGATTAGGGCTCTGTCTTTTGGGGTTGGTGCTTGTCGCACCCCCCTCTGGCCTGCCGGCCATCTCCCCCTCAAGGGGGGAGATTAGCAGCTTCGCCGACAGCGCCCTCCTCTTCAGCGCTGACGATTTGCGAAAGCCGAAGTGACATCCGATCTCCCCCCTTGAGGGGGAGATGGCCGGCAGGCCAGAGGGGGGTGCAGCGCATTCCCGTCGATCAAAGCTGAATCGTAAAGCCAATTCCGATCGGGAGCACCCTTGTCAACGCCTGCCCCTCTCATCGAAATGCGCGGCATCTCCAAGAGCTTTGGCGCCGTCAAGGCGAACGAAGCCGTCGATCTCAGCGTCGCGCCGGGTGAAATCCTCGGGCTGCTCGGCGAAAACGGTGCCGGCAAGACGACGCTGATGAACGTGCTGTTCGGCGCCTATGCGCCCGATGCCGGCGAGATCCTGGTGCAGGGCCGGTCGGTAGCGATCAACAGTTCGGCCGATGCGCTGGCCGCCGGCATCGGCATGGTGCACCAGCATTTTCATCTCGCACCGCGGCTTTCGGTGCTGGAGAACCTCTTGATCGGCATTCCCGGCATTCCCGGCAGATCGGGCCGGATCGACCGCGCCGGCGGGCTGGCGCGGCTCGCCGAGATCGGCCGCCAGCACGGGCTGACGCTCGACCCGGACCTCCCCGTCTCGGCGCTGTCGGTCGGCGAGCAACAGCGGCTCGAAATCGTCAAGGCGCTGTTTCGCGGCGCAAGGCTGCTGATCCTCGACGAGCCGACGGCGGTGTTGGCACCAACCGAGGTCGACGGGCTGTTTTCGGCGCTGCGCTCGATGGCGGCACAAGGGCTCGGCATCATCTTCATCTCGCATAAGCTCAACGAGGTGCGAGCGCTGACGCATCGCTGCGTCGTGCTCCGGCATGGGCGCGTTGCCGGCCGCGTCGATGCGCCGGCCAGCACCACGTCCTCGGAGATGGCGCGGCTGATGTGCGGCCACGAGATCGTGCCTCCGGCCAGAGGACCGTCGATGCCCGGTGCGGCCGTGCTGACCCTCGACGGTATCTCGACATCTCATCATTCCGGCATGGCGCTGCGCGATGTTTCGCTGTCGGTTCGTGGCGGCGAGATCCTTGGCATCGCCGGCGTCTCCGGCAATGGCCAGCGCGCGCTTGCCGAGGTCATCTCCGGCGTGCGTGCGCCCGATGCCGGGAAGATGACCATAGCCGGCAAAACGGTTTCGCGGTTCTCGCCGAGCACAGTGCAGGCGCTCGGCCTCGGCCGCATCCCGGAAGACCGTATGACGACAGGGCTGGTCACCAATCTGCCGCTCGCCGATTCGATGGTGCTGCCGCGCATCGGCACGGCGGCGTTCAGCCGCAACGGCCTGCTCAAGCCGGATGCGATCCGCGCCTTCGCCGAGGCACAGATCAAAGCCTACGATATACGTTGCCCCGGGCCGATGACGCGCGCCGGGGCGCTTTCCGGCGGCAATCTGCAAAAGGCGCTTTTGGCGCGCGAACTCGCCTTCGATCCGAAGGTGCTGATCGTTTCGCAGCCGACTCGCGGCCTCGACATCGGCGCCGCGCGTTTCATCCACGAAAAATTCCTCGACATGCGCGCCAAGGGCTGCGGCATCGTCGTCATCGGCGAGGATCTGGAAGAGTTGCTGATGCTCTCGGATCGTATCGCGGTGATGTATGAGGGCCGCATCGTCGGCACGCTGAACAGCGCCGACGCCAGCATCGCCAGACTCGGGTTGATGATGACCGGAGCGGAGGGCCATGCCTGATGTTCCGTCTCGAGGCCCGCACCTCAACGCCCGCCTGGTTCAATCTGGCGCTGCCGCTGCTCGCCATCGGCGCGACGCTGATCCTGTGCAGCGGCCTCATTGCACTGGCTGGCGCCGGCGTCGTCGAGGCTTATGGCGTTATGTTTTCGGCGTCGCTGGGCGACAGCTACGCCGTCACCGAAACGCTGGTGCGTGCCACCCCGATGATCTTCACGGGACTTGCCGTGGCAGTCGCCTTCCGCGCCAAATTCTGGAATATCGGCGCCGAAGGGCAATTGCTGGCTGGTGCGGTGGCGAGCTGTGCCGTCGGTGCAATCCAGATGCCGGGGCCGCTCGCCATGCTGCTGATGGCGCTGGCGGGTGCCGCCGCCGGCGCGGCCGTCGCCCTGATCCCCGCCACGCTGCGGGTAAAATTCAGGGTCGATGACGTGGTCAGCTCGCTGCTGCTCAACTCGGTCATTTTCTACGCACTGATGGCGCTGATCGAAGGGCCATGGAAGGACAGTTTCAGCGGCTACCCGATCTCGCCGCCGATCGAGGATACGGCCAATTTTCCAGTGCTGCTCGAAGGCACGCGGCTGCATCTCGGGGTCGTCGCGGCGCTGGTCGCCGCACCGGTCATCTGGTTCGTGGTCGCGCGCACCACGCTCGGCTTCCGCATCAGGGTCACCGGCGAAAACCCCGAGGCGGCGCGCTATGGCGGCATCAATGTCGAGCGGGTGCTGATTTCGACGGCGCTGCTGTCTGGCGCATTGGCCGGCCTTGCGGGCGTCGGCGAGGTCGGCGGCGTGCATTTCCAGGTGATGAGCGACATCTCGCCGGGCTATGGCTATTCCGGCATCGTCGTCGCCATGCTGGCGAGGCTCAATCCGCTCGGCGTGGTGCCGGCGGCGATCTTCCTTGCCGCCGTCATGACCGGCGCCGAGGCGATGTCGCGGGCGACCGGCGTTCCGGCCTTCCTCAGCGATGTCATCCAGGGAACTGCGCTGCTCGCCATGCTGGTGGCGCTGCTGTTCACCGCCTATCGCATCCGTCGCGTGGGAATAGCCAAATGAGCGTGGTGCTGGAACAGATCTTCCAGGTCGGCTTCCTTGCCGCGATCATCCGCATCGCCACGCCGCTAGCCTTCGCGACGCTGGGCGAGATGTTCTCCGAGCGCGCCGGGGTGCTCAATCTCGGCATCGAAGGCATCATGCTTTTGTCGGCGATGACCGGCTTCACCGCGGCGAGCCTCAGCGGCAGCCTCTGGCTTGGCGTGCTAGCGGCGGTGCTGACCGGGGCGCTGATGGGCGCCGTGCACGCGCTGTTCACTGTAGCGCTCGGCCTCAGCCAGCATGTCTGCGGCATCGGCGTGACGCTGTTTAGCTCCGGCCTTGCCTATTTCCTCTACCGGCTGATCTTCGGCCAGCAATCGGTACCGCCGAACATCAAGGGATTCGAGACGCTGCCGATCCCGATCCTGTCCGGCATTCCGGTGCTTGGGCCGGCGGTGTTCAACCAGTTCTCGCTGGTCTACATGGCGATGCTGGCCATACCGCTGGCCGCCTTCGTGCTCTACCGCACGCCTTGGGGCCTGTCGGTGCGCATGGTCGGCGAAAACCCGCGTGCCGCCGATTCTGCCGGCGTCAGCGTCATTGCAACACGCTTCCAGGCGGTGATCCTCGGCGGTGCCTTGATGGGGTTGGCCGGTGCCTTCCTGTCGATGGCGCAATTCAACGCCTTCACCTTCGGCGTGGTTTCGGGGCGTGGCTGGGTGGCAATCGCGCTCGTCGTTTTCGGCCGCTGGGATCCGTGGCGATCGGCAGGCGCGGCACTGCTGTTTGCCTTCGTCGATGCCCTGCAGTTGCGCATGCAGGCGAGCGGGCTTGGCCATATCCCCTACGAGGCCTTCCTGATGCTGCCGTTCATCTTCACCATCGTCGCTATGGCGGTGATGTCGCGCAATGCGGTGGCCCCGTCGGCGCTGCTCAAGCCGTTCCGGCGCGAAGAGCGGTAGCGGCGCTTCGCCTTTCACATCGCGGTGAAGCCGTTATCGACGAACAGATGGGCGCCGTTGACGAAGCTGGCCTCGTCGCTGGCCAGGAACAGGGCTGCCTTCGCGACCTCTTCCGGCTCGCCGATCCGCCCTTGTTGCGCCGCCATTGCCGCGTCGGAGACATCGACGCCGAGTTTGTCGAGATCGGCGACCTCGCGCAGGCCATGCGGTGTCCTGATGAAGCCTGGACAGACCGCATTGCAGCGGATGTTGCGGTCGCGGAACTCGACGGCGATGGCACGCGCGAACATATGGCAGGCGCCCTTGGTGGTGTCGTAAAGCACCTCCATCGGCGTCGCCGCCACCGCCGAGATCGACGAGGTGCAGACGATGGAACCGCCGCCGGCGGCGATCATGCCGGGCAGCACGGCACGCGTCATCAGGAACATCGAACGCACATTGACGGCATGCAGCCAGTCCCATTCCTGCAGCGTGGTCTCCAGGAAGGGTTTGATGACGAGGGTGCCGGCGTGGTTGAACAGAACCGTGACCGGGCCGAATTTTTCCGTCGCGCCCTTCACCGCCGCTTCGACCTGCGCCTCATCCGATACGTCGGCGACCCAGTGCTCGGCGACATGGCCGCGTTGCCTGATCGCCGCTGCGGTGGCCGCCGCCGCTTCGCCGTTGCGGTCGACGATCGCCACCTTGGCGCCCTCGGCCGCGAAAAGCTCCGAGGCCGCACCGCCCATTCCCGTCGCGCCGCCCGAAATGATGGCGACCTTGCCGGCCAGTCTTGTGCCCATGGTTTGCTCCCTGCTGCCTTGCCGTGACGTCGCGGCTGAAGCGATGCTATCCCTCATCCATTGGATGGCCAAGGAGCCACAGACACATGGACCTGACGTTTCCTGCCGTCACCCTGGCATGCCTCGAAAGGCAGCGCTAAGCAGTAAAAGCACTAATGTGTCTATCATTTGGAGAAAATTGTTCTAAGGATCGCGCGAAAATAGCACTCGACAAAGTCTACTGATTTTATAGATTAAGCGCCGAGACGGAGGTCGATATGTCCTATAGCCAGAACGCTCAGACTGCCCGCAAAGGCCAAAGGCTGGGTTCCGACCAGGTGTGGCGGCCGGCCTATGCCGGCGCTTTCGCCTATCTCGTCTTTGCCCTTGCGTTTGTATTCACCGGGGCAGTGGTACTGGGGCTGATCCCCTGATTGTCAAGGCTCTGATCATCGAGGCTTCCTCGGGATAGCGGCCTGCCGTTTGCAGAAATTCCGGAGTTGATGAACCGAATGTCGGTGCGCTTTTGCGCGCCCTGATTCCAACGTGATGGAGGAGATGGCAATGCCAATCGAGTTCACGCATGTTCCCGGTAAGATCCACGCCACCAACGCCAGCTTTTTCTACGACTTTGTCGAGACCGCGACGAAGCTGTCACTGATCGAGGATGCCGGATTCCGGAAGATCGTCATCGACGACCAGGCCGGGCTGCTGACCAATATGGACCTTGCCGCCCAGACGCTGGACCGGACCTCGTCCCTGGAGGTCGTGCTCACGCATTGGGCAGGCGTGATCGAACCAACCGTGGCGGCGCGGCAGCTCGCTGCCCTCGACGCGAGAAGCGGTGGCCGGCTGTCGCTCAGGATGCTCAGCGAGCCGCTGAGCGACGACGATGCCGAGGCACGTCCGGCCGGCCATACGGTGGTCTGGCAACGCATCGACGAATATCTGGTGCTGCTGAAGCGGTTGTGGTCGAACGACAGGCCGTTCGACCATGAAGGCACCTTTTACAGCATCAAAGGCGGCTATGTGCCGCGCAAGGGGCCGCATGGTGCCGATGTGACCATCCGCATGGGCGGGCAGTCGGGCACTGCGCTCAGGGTCGCGGGCAGGCATGCGGACGTGTTCGAGCTGGCGCCTGGCTCACTTGCAGAAATCCGCCAGTCAATGGAGCGCGTACGCGGCGCTGCTGCCGAACACGGCCGGGCCGGCAAGCTGCGTTTCGCGCTTCCCGTCCGAATCCGTTCGGAAGACAAACCGGCCGCTTCCTGCCAGAAGGCGCTCGAACTTGCCGGGCCGCCGGCGCAGGTCGCGCTTTCGCTGCTTTCCTACGCCGCTTTGGGGATCAAGGAGTTCATGATCGTCGGCATCGACAGGCCACGCGAGATTGCGACCGCCAGCCGCGAGGCGATCGCACTGCTGCGCAATTCGCTGGCACGGCGCGAGGCCGATGTCCCTCAGCCGGGGGCGTTTGCGTCACGCGCGACACAGGGAGCACGCGCCGGCTGCTGAAGAGCCTCCGTCGTCCCGCGCCTTGGTGACAGGTCTACCACCATTCCGGGAAAGCCGCGTGAGCCGCCCTGGCCAGCGTCGGTATTTCCTGATCGGGAACGGAGCTGTAGGGCCAGAGCAGTCGTGGGCCGAGCGGCGCCCAGCCGCCGGCCGCCGCCATCGCCTTATCGAGTGCTGCATCACCGACATTGTAACGGGTGCGAAACGGTAGGACATGTGCGGCGAGGAAGGCCTTTGTGCGGGCCTCGACCTCGGCAGCGGCGGCCATGTCGGTGCGGATTATCTGCCACCACATCATCGCGCCCTTCGGGTTGAGGCAGGCAACGTTGGAATAGCTGCCATGGGCCCCTCCAGCATAGCCTGCTGCCAGCGTGTGGCCGGGGACGAAGACGGAAAATCCGTCCAGTTTGCGGCGCATGTCGGCATACCAGCCGGCGTCGCCGCCCGGCAGCTTGGCGCCGACCAGCGATGGCACGGCCGCACGCAGACTGGCGATGCCGTCGAGCGTCAGGTGGCGCTTGGCGTGCGGCGGATTGTAGAGCACCAGCGGCGTTTCAGGCGCGGCGTCGCACAGGCCGCCGGCAAAGCGCATGACCTCGTCGTCGCTGGGCGGCCACCAGTCGGGCAGCGTGAACTGCACCGCCGCCGGGCGAAGTCCGGCGACCCGCGTCAGTCGCTCCAGCGCAACGCGCGGATTGGACTGGCTGATGCCGATCTGGAAAGGAAGGCGCGCGCGGCCGGCTATGGTTGCGACCAACTCACAAAGCCGGTCGAATTCGGGCTCGGTCTGGCAATGGAATTCGCAGGCCGTGCCATTGGAATAGACGCCGTCGACGCCTGAGGCGCAGAGTCGGGCGATCGTCTCTTCCGTCGCCTGCCAGTCGATCGCTCCGCGATCGTCGATGGCCAGCATCACCGCGCCCCGGATGCCGCGCGGTGCGTGTGCGGGCAAGCGGGCCAGATGGTCGTCGAGGTCAGCGTCCACCGGCGATCTCGTGTTCGCGGCGGGTTTCGTTCGACGCGAAGGCAGCCTCGATAATAGCGATGATCTTGCGCGCATAGATGCCGTCGACCGGCACAGGCGTGTCATCGGCAATGGCATCGCGCATTGCGTTCCATTCGCGCACCAGCGCGTTATGCATCCAGTTCGGCTCAAAGGAACCGGGCAGCTCGGTCCAGACCGTCTCGCGGCCAAGCATGGTGCCGCGGTCCATGTCGATGCGCAGCGTTCCCCGCTCGCAGACCAGATCCATGGCATAGGTGGTGGCGCCGGTGCGATAGCCGACGCTCTGCACCTGGCCGATGCCGCCGCCGGCGAAGCGCAATCCGAGCAGAGCGCTGTCGTCTGCTTCCTGGTCATGGAACTTGGCGCCGAGCATGCCGCTCACCGACACGACATCGTCATCCATCAGCCAGACCAGGCGATCGACCGCGTGGATGCCGGCCGTCAACAGCATGCCGCCGCCGGTCGCCTTGCGCAGATGCCAGTCGCGGCGATTGTGCTCCATCCACAGCTTGATGATCCAGCTCGATCCGGCGAGCGGCCGGCCGAGCTCGCCTTCCTCCAGAATTTGCCTGGCCGCCATGCAGGGCAGGGCGAAATGCATGAGGTGGGCGACCATCAGCTTGATGCCACCCTTGGCCACGGCGGCGTTGATCGCATCGCAGGCAGCCACCGTCGGCGCCATCGGTTTTTCGAGCAGGATATGCTTGCCGGCCTTTGCCGCGCCGATGGCCATTTCGGCATGGAGATGGTGCGGGCTGGCAATGAGGACCGCATCGACCTCCTTGTCGTCCAGCAGCCTTCGCCAGTCCGCGTAGCCGCGGCCGCCATGTTCAGCGGTGAATTGCTGCAGTGCGTCGGCATTTCCTCGAGAGGCGGCGACGAGGCGAATATTTCCAACCTCGCGGATTGCCCGCGCATGGGCTGCGCCGAAATCGCCGGCGCCGATAATTCCTATTCCAATCATGGTCCTGCCTTTTGATAAGCGGCGTCGATCAGCGACATCGCCGCAACATAATCTTCGATGGACACCGGCGGAGGCGCCTTTCTGGCCAGCCGGTCAAGCGTATCGCGCATGAACAGACGATAGCGCGTTGCCGGCAGTTCGACCGGCAAGTCGACGATTGCCGCGTCGTCGAGCGTTGCGCAGATAACATGGTCGCCATGATCGATGAGGGTGGCATTGGCACTGACGATGCGCCACTCGAAGTCACCGCCGGGGCGCATCGAAGCAAAGGTGTAACCGGCCTCGACGATGAACAGCGCGCCGGCTTCGTCTTCCAGCACCAGAAGTGCGTGATCCTCGACCGGGCCGGGATGGATGCGGTTCGCGATCGAAACGCTTTTCAGGCCGAGCTTGCCGGTTGCGAGGCTGAGTGCCGCGTCGACGCCGTGTATGCCGAGATTCCTCAACGCACCCCCGCCACCAACCGCCGGGTCGAGCACCCAGGCGACACCGTCGGCGATGTAGCGTTGCGGCGGGCCGTTGACCAGCCGGAACTGGCAATGCGCCACGGGGCCGGCGCGACCTTGCCGGCGCAGCCGTTCAAGGCCGGCAACGGCCGGCCCGAAACGGTTGGGCAGGGGAACAGCGACAAAAGCCTGGTGCTGCCTGGCAAGGTCGCGCAGCGCCATCAGTTCCCTCGTATGGCTGGCCGCCGGCTTCTCCAGGATCAGCGGTATCCTTGCCGCGATGATCGCACGTGCCCGCGCCGGCACCATCGAAGGGTGCCCCATCAACAGGATCACATCCGGCGGGCTGGAGAGTATCTCCTTGAAATCTTCGATAAACGGCAGGTCGTGATGCGCGGCGAACGCTTGCGCTTGGCCAGGATCCTCGTCCCAGATACCGGTGATCTCCGTGCCGTAAAAGCGTGCGGCGTCGAGGTGTATTTCGGCGTGCCAGTGGCTCGAGCCGGCGAGGGTAATCTTCATTCGGAGGCAGCAGGTTTGTTATGGGCTTGCAGGATATCCTACAAGTGGCTATACGACAAGCGGCGGGCAAGCTTCAGCGGATGATGAAGGCAGTGGGATGGCGGAACTGAAGTCGATCGAACCGTTGAGCAGACCGCCGCTGCTTCACGTCACCGTGCAGGAAAGCCTCAGGGCCTATATCGAAAGCAACCAGCTCAAGGCAGGCGATCCCCTGCCGCCGGAGACGTTCCTGGCGCAGCGGCTCGGCGTCGGCCGCAACTCCGTGCGGGAAGCCATCAAGGCGCTGGAATCGATCGGCATCCTGGAGACGCGACGCGGCATCGGCGTGTTCGTCAAGGAATTCTCGTTCAAGCCGCTGCTGGATAACCTGGCCTACGGTTTGCAGGATTCGCTGCGCGATGTCGAAGAGCTGCGCGAAATCCGTCGCGTGCTGGAAACCGGCCTCATCGCCAAGACGATCGAGATGATCAGTGCCGAGGACATCGAGGCGCTGCGCCAGTTGACCGAGCGCATGCGGCAACGTGCCGAGCGCCATGAGAGCTTCGCCGAAGAGGACCAGCAATTCCATCAGCTGCTGTTCCGCTGCCAGAACAATCACATGCTGAGCGCGCTGATCGACATCTTCTGGACGGCGTTCAACAAGGCCTCGAATTTCACCAATCTCGATAATCCGACGCCGCTGGCGACATGGCGCGACCATCACGAGATCGTCGAGGCTGTCGCCGCCAAGGACGTCGACCAGGCGCGTCGGCGGCTCGACGACCATTACCGGGGGATCCAGCAGGTTATCGCAAAAAACCGAACAAGCTGAAGAACAACCTGACTATGCCAAGGGAGGAAACCATGCGTATCAGGACCATCGCATTCTCAGTCGCCGGGCTGCTGCTCGCCAGCATTGCCCCATTGACCAGTGTCCAGGCACAAAGCGCCAAGACCATTGCGGGCGGCTTCGACGTCGGTCCCGGCGGTTTTCCCAAGAACTTCAACCCGCTGGTGGCGACCGGCGGCTACACCTGGATCAGCACCTATTTTGAACCGCTGGTCATCTACAATGCCGGGCTGGCCGATATCGAAGGCGACCTCGCCAAGGACTACAAGATCAGCGACGACCAGCTGAGCTATACGTTCAACCTGGTCAACGAGACCTGGCATGACGGCAAACCGTTCACCTCGAAGGACGTCAAGTTCACCCTCGAGCTTGCCAAGAACAAGGCCTCCGGCAGCCTGTTTGCCGCCCGCCTCGCCAACATCGCCTCGGTCGATGCCCCGGATGACCACACCGCAGTGGTGAAGCTATCGAAACCGAACGGCTCGTTTCTATCCATCCTCTCGCAGCTGATGATCCTGCCGGAGCATGCCCTGGCCGCTCTGCCGCCGGAATCGCTGGCGACAAGCACCTGGTGGTCGACCACACCGGTCGGCACCGGCCCGTTCAAGTTCAAGCGCTACGTGACCGACCAATATGTCGAACTGGCAGCCGATGACGATTATCGCGGCGGCAAGCCGAAGGTAGACGTGCTCATCAACCGCTATTTCGAGTCGCCGGCGGCGGCCGTTGCCGCACTCCGTGCCGGCGAAATCCAGTTCACCTATGTCGAGCCCGACGATGCGGCATCGTTCAAGAGCGACAGCAATTTCAAGGTGATCGAAGGTGCCTCGTACGTGGTCAACTATATCGGCCTGAACCAGAAGGTCGACCTGTTTAGGGATATCCGTGTCCGCCAGGCGATCATGTACGCGATCGATCGCAACGCCATCATCGACAGCCTCTACGGCGGTGCCGCCGAGCCAGCCAATTGCGGCTATGTCGCGCCGCATCTCGTTCCCGCAGGCCTCGAACCCTATGCCTACGATCCGGCAAAGGCCAAGGCGCTGCTGAGCGAGGCCGGCTGGGACAAGATCAACGGCGACAAGCCGATCACCTTGCTGACCTATTACGGCTCGCCGCAAGCGGCCAATGTGATGGCCGCTGTCCAGTCGATGCTGGCCGAGGTCGGCATCAATGTGGTGCCGCGGGTCGTCGATACGCCGACCTACAACGGCATCGTCTACAAGCAAGGCACGCCGGACTGGAACGCCTTTCCGATGGTCTATGCCGGCCTGCAGAACGGCCCCAACCCGGCCGGCCTCAATCCCGGCCTCAACAAGTCGCAGATCCCGCCGGCAGGCTTCAACACCATGCGCATCGAGTTCGACGATCTGAGCACCGCATTGGACGCCGCGCTAGGCCAAACCGATCCGGCCAAGCTCGATCAATCCTGGCAGGGGGTCTGCAAGGTGATGAACAAGGAGCTACCCTGGGCGACGTTGTGGGTGGCCAACCGCTATGGCGTAGCCTCCAACAAGCTGCATGACTTCGTCTGGACGCCGGCGCCGGGCGGCGGCCCCTACGCAGCTCACCCCGAGCGCTGGGACATCCAGTAAGAAACCCGCAACCAAGCGAGCAGGCGGGACCACTTTGGCGCCGCCTGCCACCGCCACGGAAAGCCCATGTTGAGCTTCATCGCCCGCCGCAGCGCCACAGGATTGCTGATGCTGGTCGCGCTCAGCGTCCTCATCTTCATCCTGTTGCGGCTGGCGCCGGGCGATCCGATCGACGCCTATATCAACCCATCGGTCCCCATGTCGGCTTCCGACCTCGAGGGCCTGCGCGAACGGCTCGGGCTCGATCGGCCGCTTCCCGTGCAATATCTCGCCTGGCTGCGCGCGGCGCTGAGCGGTGACTTCGGCTATTCGATCCAGCGCAGCGGCGTTGCCGTGCTGCCACTGGTCATGGAACGCATCGGCCCGACGGCGCTGCTGATGGGTACGGGCCTGGCGATCGCCATCGTGCTCGGCATTTCCGCCGGCATTTTCAGCGCGGTGCGCCGTAACGAACCATCCGACATCGCGCTGTCGGTGCTGTCGTTTATCGGTATCTCCAGCCCGGCTTTTCTGACAGCGCTGCTCGGTCTCTATTTCTTCTCGGTGCTGCTGCGCTGGGCGCCGTCCGGCGGCATGCAGACCGCGGGTGCGCCGTTCTCGGCGACGGATGTGCTTGCGCACCTCGTCCTGCCCGCCTGCCTGCTGTCCGTCGGCCATGCCGCGCTGATCATGCGTTACATGCGCGCCTCGCTGCTGGAAGTGCTCAACCAGGATTACGTGCGGACGGCGCGTGCCAAGGGCGTGCGCGAGTTCTGGGTTATCATCAAGCACGCGACCCGCAATGCGCTCTTGCCGGTCATTACCTTGATCGGCTCGACTGTCGGCATCGCCATCGGCGGCGCCATCTTCCTGGAAAGCGTGTTCAACTGGCCGGGCATGGGACTGCTTCTGGTCAACGCCGTCGGCACCCGCGATTACCCGGTGATCATGGGCGCTACCCTGGTGATCGGCGTTTGCGTCATCCTGGTCAACCTCTTGACCGACGTCGTCTATGCCGTCGTCGACCCGCGCATTCAGGTGGCATGATGGCAATCACGGCGCCAGATCCTACAGTTGACCCGACAGCCGTGCCGCAAACCAAAGGCCCGCTTCGCCGCGCGCTCGACCGCTTTTTTGAAAACCGCGCGGCGCGTGCCGGGCTTTTGATCGTCATCCCGATCCTGCTGGCGGTTTCGACGTATCCTTTGTGGTGGCCGTTCGGTCCTAACACCATCGACCTCCGAGCAATGAACAAGGCGCCGTCGGCCATTCATTGGCTGGGCAGCGACGGCGTCGGGCGCGACGTCATGGCCCGGTTGCTGCAAGGCGGGCGGATCTCATTGCTGGTTGCCGTCAGCTCGGTCGCCATCTCCACCGTCATCGGCTTCCTGGTCGGCGCCGTCGCCAGCTTTGGCGGGCGCCTCGTCGACGGCACGGTGATGCGCCTGGTCGATCTGGCGATGACGCTGCCGCCGGTGATCTTCCTGCTGGTGCTGGCTTCGATCGCCGGCACCGGCATCGCGCCGACCATACTGGTGATCTCGCTGCTCTCCTGGCCGGTGCTGTCGCGCATGGTGCGCGCCCGGCTGCTCGAACTGCGCGAGCGCGATTTCGTCGTTGCCGCCCGCGGCATGGGGGCAGGGCTGCCGCATCTCTTGTTCCGGCACGGCCTGCCCAATTGCATCGATATCCTGGTCGTCTACGCCACCTTGCAGATCGCCAACGCCATCCTGCTCGAGGCCGGCCTGTCCTTCCTCGGCCTCGGCATCGCACCGCCCGAAGCCAGCTGGGGCAACATGCTCAATCTCGCCCGCTCCACCGTCGTGCTTGAAAATTACCCCTGGCAATGGATGTTCCCGGGCGCCGCACTGGTGCTCACCGTGCTCGCCATCAACTTCATCGGCGACGGCTTGCGCGACGCATTCGACCCCCGCTCCGATCTCAACTGACCTCAAAGGTTCATCAAAATGCCCCTGTTTACCGGCGTCGTGCCACCTGTCGTCACCCCGCTCAATGCCGATTTCAGCATCGACTTTCCGTCGTTCACCCGCACCATCGAGAACCTGCTCGACGGCGGCGTTCACGGGCTGTTCGTGCTCGGCTCGACCAGCGAGGTGGTCTTCCACGACGAGGCGGGCCGCAGGGCCGTCCTCGAGCACGCGGTCAAGGTCAATAACGGCCGGGTTCCGATCTTCGCCGGGGTCATCGACCCGACGACCGACCGCGTCATCAACCACGCCCGGATCGCCAGATCGGCCGGCGCCGACGCCATCGTCGTCACCGCGCCGTTTTATACCCGCACCAGCCAGCCGGAGATCGGCGACCACTTCCGCTATATCAAGGATGCGATCGACATTCCGGTCATCGCCTACGACATCCCGGTCTGCGTCCACGTCAAGCTGGAGCGCAAGACCACGGTCGGCCTCGCCAGGGAAGGCGCCATCGCGGGCATCAAGGATTCCAGCGGCGATGACGGCAATCTGCGTTACGTGCTCAAGGACATGGCCGACGACCCCGGCTTCTTCGGCATGACCGGCTCCGAGATACTGGTCGATAGCGTGCTGGCGATGGGTGCGCATGGCGTCGTGCCGGGGCTCGCCAATGTCGACCCGCATGGTTATGTCAGGCTGTGGAAGCTGACGCAGGCGGGCCAGCATGCCGAAGCCCGCCTGGAGCAGGAGCGGTTGTTGAAACTGTTCGAGATCGTCTGGATCTCGCTCGGCAGGACCAGCGCCGGCTCGGCCGGCGTCGGCGCCTTCAAGGCGGCGATGAAGAGCCTCGGCATCATCGCCTCGAACACCATGGCGCGGCCGCAGCGCAGCCTGAACGACGAGGAAACCGCAAAGATCGACATGATCCTTCGCGATGTGGGGCTGCTCCGCTGAGTGCCGCGCCGATCCTCTCGATTTCCGGCCTCCGCTCGGTGTTCCGCATTGCGGGGCGCGACATCGCGGCGGTAAGGGACGTCGACCTGACGATCGGCTCCGGCGAGACGGTGGCGCTCGTCGGCGAATCCGGGTCCGGCAAATCCGTCACCAGCCTGTCGATCATCGGCCTGTTGCCAAAGAGGGTCGGACATATCGCCGAGGGGTCGATCGCGCTGCGGCGCAAGAACGGCACGGTCACCGAGCTGACCAGCCTCGATGCCGAGTCGCTGCGCAAGATACGCGGCAATGAGATCGGCATGGTGTTCCAGGAGCCGATGACCAGCCTCAACCCGGTCTACACGATCGGCGAGCAGATCGCCGAACCGATCCGCATCCATCTCGGCAAATCGCACCGCGAGGCAGAAGCAGACGCGGTGCGGCTGCTGGAACAGGTCGGCATTCCCGATCCGAAGCGGCGGGCGCGGCAATATCCGCACGAACTTTCGGGCGGGATGCGCCAGCGCGCTACCATCGCCATGGCCCTGTCCTGCGATCCGGGCTTGCTGATCGCCGACGAGCCGACGACCGCGCTGGACGTCACCATACAGGCCCAGATTCTCGATCTTTTGGCCGAACTGCAGGTGCAGCGCGGCATGGGCATCCTGTTCGTCACCCACAATCTCGGCGTCGTCGCCGAAATCGCCGACCGGGTGGCGGTGATGTATGCCGGGCGTATCGTCGAAACAGGTCCGGTGAGCGAAGTGTTCGCCCGTCCGCGTCATCCCTATACGGCAGGGTTGATGCGCTCGGTGCCGCGGCTCGGCCAGGCCACGGCGCTGAAGGCGGCGGGAACGCCGCTGCCGACCATTGCCGGAAATGTTCCGTCGCTCGCCTTGCTGCCCAAGGGCTGTTCCTTCGCGCCGCGTTGCCCGATGGCTATCGCTGCCTGCCGCGCCGCGGTCCCGCCATTGTTTGGGGCGACGCCGACCCAGCAAAGCCGCTGCCTGCGCTGGGAGGAGCTCTGATGGCCGACGCCCCTTTCCTTTCGGTCAAAAACCTGACCAAGCATTTTGCGCCGACAGCGTTCTCGCGCGGACCCGTCGTAAGGGCGTTAGAGGATATTTCCTTCGATGTCAGGCGTGGCCAGGTGGTCGGCTGGTCGGCGAATCCGGGTCCGGCAAGACGACGATCGGCCGCTCGGTGCTGCGTCTGATCGAGCCGACATCCGGCCAAATCAACTATGACGGCACCGACATCACCAGGCTGGGTGCCGCCCAGTTGCGCCGCCAGCGCCGCAAGATGCAGTATATTTTCCAGGATCCCTTCGCCAGCCTGTCGCCGCGCATGACGATAGGGCAGATCCTCACCGAAGGCCTGAACATTCAAGGCATCGGCAAGAAGTCCGAGCGGCGGGCGAAGGCCGAGACGGCACTTGCCGCGGTCGAGTTGCCGGTCGACGCCTATGACCGCTACGCCCATGAATTTTCGGGCGGCCAGCGCCAGCGCATCGGCATCGCCCGGGCGCTGACGCTCGAGCCGGAATTCATCGTTGCCGACGAGCCGGTCTCGGCACTCGACGTCTCGATCCAGGCGCAAATCATCAATCTGTTGCGCGACCTGCAGCTCCGGCTCGGGCTGACCATGCTGTTCATTTCGCACGATCTGGCTGTCGTCGAGTACATCTGCGACACGGTCATCGTGCTCTATCTAGGGCGCATCATGGAGGTTGCGCCGGCGGCCGAGCTTTATGCCCGGCCGCAGCATCCCTACACGCGCGCGCTGCTGTCAGCCATTCCGTCGCTCGATCCGCTGGCCAGGCAAGGCCGGCAGGTGCTCAAGGGCGATATTCCAAGCCCGGCAAACCCGCCGTCGGGCTGCGTTTTCCGAACCCGTTGCCCGTTCGCGCTGGAAGCTTGCGCCGGGGCTGTACCGCCGCTGAGGGCGACAGCCGAGGGCCATCTGAAGGCCTGCATCCGCGACGACATCGCTTAGGTTTTTTGCCCTCGCCCTACGGGAGAACTTGGGCGAGATGGACAAGGTCGTCGGCCACAAAGTCCCAGCTCTCAAGAGGCGAGAGATCGGTCGTCTGCGCCGGGCCATGCTCTTTTGGCCGAGCAACAAAGGCGGTTCCGATACCGCATTTTCGTGCCGCAGCCAGGTCGTCATTATGCGCGGCGACTAACACGGCCTCCGCAGGTCGCACCTCCAGGATCTCCACTGCGCGGAGATAAGCCTGCGGCGCAGGCTTGTAGGTGCCGAACACATCCGAGCCAAGGACGGTGTCCCAAGGCAGGCCGGCGCGCTTGGCCATATCCAGCAACAGCCGGGTATTGGCCCCTGACAAAGGCACGATGATGAAGCGTTCCTTTAGCCTCGCAAGGCCTTTCAGCGAATCGGGCCACGGCTCCAGCCGGTGCCAGGCGAGGTTGAGTTCCTCAAGTTCGGTGGTCGGCAGCTCGGATGGGGCCAGCCCGAACTGGACGAGGGTGGCGTCCAGATTCTCCCTGTTGATCACGTCAAGTGAAACGAAAGGCCGGTGCCCCGTCCGCACCGCCTCGGTCGAGGCGTCATAGCGCGACGCCCATGCGTCGGCGAATTCACCGGGATCGACCTGCTCTGCACCAACTCGCGCGAGGAAGGCGCCGGCCTCCCTTGTGATACCGCTGCGCCAGTCAACGACGGTTCCCAGAACATCGAAGAATAGGACTCGAGTGGCGGTCATATTGAGCTTTCCGGTCGGGTTGCGGTTGGTGTCCTGCCGCATCAGTCGCGATAGGACGGATCGACCTCGTCGAGCTGCTGATCAGATAGTCGAAATGTTTAAAAGCCTGATCGCGAAGGTGGTTCCCCCGGGCTCATTGAAACGTCATCGACGCCAACCCATATGCAATCCGCGTCGGATGTTTCCTCCCATTCATCCGGCGCGTTCCCCTCTGAAGGTTTTCGACCTTCACATCTGGCCGGGCTTTGCAGCCCGGCCTTTTTTTGCGGGGTAAGTGAGCGAGCCGAGATCATGGCGCAGGCGTACCCAGCGTATCGATGCGTTTCGCCAGCGCCGCGGGATCGCCAAGCACGCGCAGCGTCTTCAGCCGAGCTGTGCCGCCGGCGGCGATCGAGACGCCCGATGCCGGCACGCCAAGCGCCTTAGCTACCAGCCTTTCCAGCGCTCGATTGGCGGCTCCGTTTTCCGGCACGGCGCGGACGCGGGCTTTTAGATAGCTTCGCCCATCCACCGATGTTTCGATGCCCTCCAGCCTGTCCATCGCCGCTTTCGGCGTCAGCCGGACGAACAGGTCGATGCCGTCGGCGCGAAGTCGAAAGAAACGGTTCGTCCCGTGACTCACATCGATCCGATACCGAACATCGGCTGAACGGTCGTGTCTAGGAACACGCTGATAAATGTCAGCGCAAGCAACAGGATGATCGGCGAGATATCGATCCCGCCAAGGTCCGGGAGGACGCGGCGGATCGGCCGCAATGCCGGCTCGGTCAGCCGATAAAGCATGTTGCCGATAGAGTCGACAAGCTGGTTGCGCGAGTTGACGACGTTGAAGGCGTAAAGCCACGAGAAGATAGCCGCACCAATCACAATGTACCAATAGATATTAATCGCGGCATGCAGCGTATAAAAGACTGCGATCATCGGTTGCTCCTTGCGAACGCCCGACATGTAGCCACTGTAGGTGAAAGCGGCAAGAGCCGCCTTCCGCCGCATGGCGAAGCCAGACAAACGGCCGAGCGGCATTTCGACGACACGCACCGCCTTGACAGGAAACCGCAGCGGCCGATAAAAGCCCCATCCGCTGGACGGGGCTGTAGCTCAGCTGGGAGAGCGCGTCGTTCGCAATGACGAGGTCAGGAGTTCGATCCTCCTCAGCTCCACCAGCGGATTTTTAGAATCCCTTGCCTGGTTGCATGCCGAAGACCCGCTTGGAGTCCATGGCTATCCTCAGCTGAAGCAACCGAATGCATCGCGAGCCTCTGCCGGCTTGGCACTGTCATCGCCGGGTGGTTCACATCGGCGACGTAAAGACCCTCTACACCAGTAGCGTATGCGGCCTATTGCCACTGCGCCTCGTCCTTGCCAGACTTGGTCCGTCTTCAAAACCGAGGGGAATTCACCATGACCAGCGCGACAAGGCGTGATTTTGTAGGTCTTACAGGAATGGCAGCGACTGCCCTGGCCGGTGCTGTTGCAACACGAGCTACCGCTGCGGAAAGCGACGTATCGCCATCGTTCGATGAGGTTCTTCAAGAGTACAATCAAAACAACACAGAAAGGACTAGATCAAAGCTGGCGATCTATGTGGTCCTTTCTCATCTGCACGCCAGTCTCGAGGAGGAATTTAGCGACCTTGGGCTAGAGCTGCCTTTAGGGAAAAAGGCCTTGCCATCGAACCTGCCGGCCAATTTCGCGGACGCGCAGGTTGCACCCCTTCCTTGGCTCTTCAAGCCCTCGGAAGTTACCGACCACGAACGAAACGGCTATGCGACGATTGCAATGCGAATGAACGCAGTGATGGCAAGACACACCGCCGACGTGAGTGTCGGGGTTTCGCATATCATGTCGCACAAGGGATAACCGCGACCTTGCCGGCGAGCACGGCACGTCAGGCGAGCACAACGCCGGCCGGCGATTTGTTGTTGCGGGCGAACCGATTACCTGTTTTCGCGAGGCGACTGCGCTGCGAGAGTCCTCACAATGGATAAATCCTTCCGGGACGCGCCGCGCGAGATAGCAAAGCTCTCGGCACCCCGGCCAGTGGGAATTGTCAGCCGTCCGCGCGTAGTGGCGCTGCTTTCGCAGGCCCTCGACAGCGGTGCATGCTGGCTGGCTGCGCCTGGTGGATACGGCAAGACCACCGAGGTGATCGACTTTCTGGAACACGGCGGGCTGGAACAAGGCGGCCTGAAGCAAGGCGAATCGGCGTACAACTGGTATCGGGTCGACACTGAGGACCAGGACGTTGCGCGCCTTTTCCACTATCTGACGCTGTCGCTCGACGGCAGGCATGCCGGCATGCCGGTTTTTGGTCCGGAATATGCCGACAATTCCGACGATTTCGCGCGGCTGTTCTTCCGCACCTATTTCTCGCGGCTTGATCCGGGCACGATCCTGGTCCTCGACGATCTGCATCGTGCCGATGCGCCAGGCTTTCGCCGGACGCTGGCGATCCTGTTGCGCGAACGCCCCAACACCGTCCGCTGCATCTGCACATCGCGGATGCTGCCCGAGGGCGATGTCGCCGACCTCGTGCTGTCGGGACAGTTGCCGGTCCTCAACCAAACACTGCTGGAGTTTTCGCCTGCGGAGGCTCGCAACCTCGTCACCGCCCGCTCGCAATCGCCGTCCGAGGTCGGCGACATTTCGGAGGCGCGCGGCTGGGCGGTGGGCCTTCTCCTGCTGGCCAACGCCGGAATGTACTACCCGCTTTCGCAGACCGGCCTTGCCGGAGGCGCCGGCCTTCGGGAGATTGTCGGACGTTATTTCCTGCGCGACATCGCGCCGGAGGACCAGGATCTGCTTATCAGGCTCAACGTTCTGCCGGAGATCAGCACGGAGCTTGCCGATGCGTTCCTGGGCTCGCCGCAGGCTGCTCGCCTGCTGGTGCGGCTGCAGCATCGCCAGCTGCTGATCACGCGCGACGGTCCGGGCGGCGCCGCCTTCCAGCTGCATGACTTGTTGCGCGAATACCTTGCCGGCCTACTGGACCGGCGCGTGACGGAAGCGGACCGTTCCAGGCTGCGCGAGCAGGCAGCAAAGGTCCTGCACGAGGCAGACAAAACCGACGCGGCAATCGTGCTGGCGTTGCAGGCGGGCGCCTGGCCGCTGGCACGCCAGCTCATTCTGGAGTGCGCTAACGGCGTTCTCTCGCAAGGGCGCAGGGCCAGCTTCGTCGAATGGTGCAACAGGCTGCCCCCCGACCAGATGGACGGGTGGGTCCATTATTGGCTGGGCGTCGCCTTCGCATCGGACGATGCGAAGGCCGAACCGCACTTCTCCAAGGCATGGCAAGCATTCGAGAACACCGACATGCGCGGCCAATGCCTGACGGTCGCGCGGGCGGTCGTAGTCAAGACCGCCAGCTGGCGTACGCATGAGGGGCTGGCGGATTGGACGCGCCGAGCCTCACAGGTTCTTGCCAAGGGATTGCCGGAGTTGGATCCGGAGGAACTCATGATGGTCAGGCTCGGCATCCTGCGGGCCGTCGATTTCGCCGAACCTGGCGAATTCGACGCCCATGACGCGAAGCGCCTCGTGGATGATATCCAGCAGCGCCTGACACATCTGCCGATCGAGGATTCGGTCGAGTTGCGCCTGCTGGCAAGCGAAGCGCTCATCGACTACGCGACCTCGTCGGGGCAGCGCGACATTTTTGCCAATGCCGTGGACAGCGTTGCCGCCGATCTCGAACATCCGGATATCCCGCCACTGGTGCTCGGCATGTGGCTGGTGTCCTTTGGCTCGGCCAGCGGCCGTTACTTCCCCTATTCGCGGCGCGGTTTTGTCTATGCCTCGGCCGAGGATGCGTTGCGACGCGCAACGGCGATAGGCGAGCAGCACGCCTTACGGGGCGTCGAGTTCAGCGCCCTCTATCAGCTTCAATTGCTGATGAAGCTTCACAACAGGTTCTCGGAATTCAATGCGCTCGTCTCCCGGCTGGGCGAGATCGCGGACAGCAGGTTCACAACCCAGGTCGCTGTAGTCGCCGACTGCCACGCGGCGATGCACACGCGCAACGGCGACTTCGTCAAGGCTTATCTCGACTGCGATGCCTTCATGGATGCGATCGAGCGGGCGAATGAGCCGATGATCGAACGCTGGCCGCATTACGTCACCAAATACCAGGTCCTGCTGGCCGATCGGCGTCCAGCGGAGGCCATTGCGCTACTCCAGGAGATCGTCGAAAGGCTGAGCGGCGGCCCTCGCCAGCGCGTCGAACTCAACATTCTGGCCGCTCAGGCCCTGGAGCAGAAGTGGAACGGCGGCGCGTCCTATGGCAGTCGTCTGGCTGAATTCATGGAGGCGTTGCGCCAGGTCAACCCCTCCGCAATCCTGCTCAACCTGCCGGACCTATTGGCCGATCTGGTCGCCGATGCGCTGGAGCGAAAGATCGACATCGATCTCTGCCGCCGCGTCGTTCGGGCGCGATATCTGGTCCCGCCCGCTGGCCGACCCGCCCAGTGGCCTTGGCCGCTCAGGATCCACTTGATGGGAGGCTTCCGCCTCGAAATCGATGGCGCCGAGGTCGCGCCCGGTGCCAAACCGACCCGCGCGCTCGACATATTGCGCATTATCTGCCTGTCGAGGGACCAGGTCTGTTCGGTGGAAACCCTGCAGGATTGGCTCTGGCCCGACCTCGACGGCGACCAGGCCAAAGCGGCCTTGGAGCAGGCGCTGCATCGTCTGCGCAAATTGCTCGGGCAAGGCGAACTCGTGACGCTGAGAGAAGGCCGTTTGCGGCTCGCTGCCGACAAGGTCTGGATCGATCTGCAGGATTGGGAAGACCGGCTGAAACGCGTCCTGTCGGGCCAAAGAGACAGCGCAATCGAGGAGCAGAAAATGCTGCTGGAAGGCTTTGTCGGCCCGCTTTTCTCGAATGGCCCGATGCCTGCCTGGTCGAACGCCGCGGCCGACCGGGTGCGGGACGGGTTTGTGGAGCTTGCCGTGCGGATCGCCAAACACTGGCAGAGCCAAGGCAACGCGGATCGGGCACGCCAGGCGTGCCGGCGTGCGCTCGATTTCTACCCGGAATCGGCCAAACTCCATGGCACGCTCATCCAGGAGAGCCTCTCCAGGAACGACCATGCCGGCGCCATCGAGGATTACCGGCGCTATGAACGCGCGCTCGCTTCGACCGGCGACGACGAGCCCTCGCCTTTGCTGCGTTCGCTCGTGCGCCCGTTTCTCTAGACCGGTTCGTTTCACGGAAACGCCGAACCGCTCTATCTCTTTATTTTTGCGCAATTCCGGACGGAAAACCGTTCCACACTTTTCCTGGAATTGCTCTGGCGCAGCTCGGAACTCCGTAAGCCGTCCGTAAGTCGCGGTCTGGGAACCTCGGCCCGTCGATCAAAACCGATCACCGGAGGCCTGAAGCCCCCGATACCAACACTCACAGGAAGGAAAAGGTCATGCCGTATACTGCCAGAGCAACTTCGAGAGTGCGTGCCGGCACCATCCGCGCTGGAGCCACAAGACTTTCCGACCAGCTCAGGATCGGGCCTTGGTCGCTCCTCTCGCCCGAAGCTGTCATACAGCAAAAGTACAACTCCCTTGGAGGCGCCGGCTTCGCCGAGATCGACAGGAAGGACACTGGAAAAGCCTGGTATCTCAAGAACGGCTCATGCATTTGTTACAACGATGCCATGCACGACGCCTTTGAGATCCATGGCGAAATCTACAGGAAGTGGATTGCGCTTGGCGGTCTCGCGTGGGGCATTCCCTGCACCGACGAAAGCGGAACTCCCGACGGCGTCGGCCGATACAATCACTTCAACAACAATACCGCTTCGATCTACTGGACACCGAATACCGGTGCTCAAGCGATTTGGGGGGCAATTCGCGGCAAATGGGCAGCAATGGGCTGGGAGCGCTCGGTTCTCGGCTATCCGGTCACCGACGAAACCGGAACTCCCGACGGCGTCGGGCGCTACAACCATTTTGCCAATGCCGGCTCGATCTACTGGACACCGAACACAGGAGCCAACGTGGTGTACGGTGACATCCGCAAGAAGTGGGAGAGCCTGGGCTGGGAACAGTCATATCTGGGCTATCCCACGACCGACGAGACCGAATTTGCCGATGGTGGCCGTGCCAATCTGTTTGAAAACGGCGGCATATACTGGTGGCCCGACACCGGCGCGATCGACCTTCCAGATGTCGTCGTCCACTATACCGGCCTCCATTGCTTCGGCGAAACCGACTGGGATCAGGGATCGAGTGCGGACGAACCCTATGTCATCGTCAGCGTGACAACGCCGCAGATCGCCGACACCAGGCGCAGCCAGGTCTATGGCGACGTCGATGCCGGAGATACGAGACCCGACCTTATGGAAATCTATCGAGGCAAGCCCTACGGCATCAATATCGGCACGGTGCTGATGGAAAACGATTTTGGCGACCCCAACAAATACAAGGACGAGGTGCAGAAGATCGTCATGGGCGTCCATACGGCGGGCACGCTGGCTTTGGGCCTCATTCCGGTGGCAGGACCTATCATTGCCGCGATAGCCGGCCCCGCCCTGGGATCCTTGATGCCATCGATCGGCGGCGCCATCAGCGATCTCTTCGATTGGGGCGATGACAGGATCGGGAGCGCGACAGTGACCATCTCCGCAAAGCAGATGGTGTTGCTCGCGGCACGCACGAACAATACCACCTTCAGCGGGATTGGGTTCAAAGTGGAAACGCCCCTGATTTCCGGCGAGGGGGCTTCCTACAAAGCCTATTTTGGCTTTGTGCCTGCCTAGGCCAATCGCCCCGGCAAAAAAGCTTGCCGGGACAATCAACTTACCAGCCCCGCCTTCCGTTGGCGGGGCTGACGTTCGCGACTGAGAGATTTATTTCCGTAGCGGTCGTCGCAAGGCGCGGTCCAGATGCGGCAGCGGCCGATCAGCATAGCGGGCAAGCTGTCGTTGCCTAACCCCGCACAGCCCGTAGTGCCGCCATGAACGCGGCTCCTTCGGCCGGAACGATGGAGACCGCATTAAGTGCAGTCACCTCAACGACGCGACCGGCCAACGGGGCCGAGCGGGATCGGCGGAAACCGGATCAGGCGGTGCGCAACCCGCCGCCATGACAGCCGAGATCAATCAGGATGGAAAGAGAACGGTGACAAGAGCGGGCATGCATCACACCAGTCCGCGCTTGGCCATCATCGCTTCCGGGGAAGGCATCTTGCCGCGGAAGGCGGTGTAAAGTTCTTCGGGGTCCTTCGAGCTGCCGGCGGCGTAGATGTTCTTGCGCAGCCGCTCGGCCAGCGCCGGGTTGAAGGGATCGCCTGTTTCCTCGAAGGCGGCGAAAGCATCGGCGTCAAGCACTTCCGACCACATGTAGGAGTAATAGCCGGCAGAATAGCCATCGCCGGCAAAGATATGGCCGAAATGCGGGGTGCGGTGACGCATGGCGATGGTGTCGGGCATATTGAGCTTTTCGAGCGTTTCGGCTTCGAAACGAAGCGGCTGGTCCGGCGCATCCGGGTGTGCGTGATAGGCCATGTCGACCAACGCCGAGGCGGTGAACTCGACCGTGGCGAAACCGGCGCCGAAGGTGCGCGCCGCCAGCATCTTCTCGACCAGCGCCTTCGGCATCGGCTTGCCGGTCTTGACGTGCAGCGCATGTTTTTCCAGCACCGCCGGCACCGTCAGCCAGTGCTCGTAGAGCTGCGAGGGCAGCTCGACGAAATCGCGGCTGACCGAGGTGCCCGCGACCGACGGCCAGGCGACGTCGGTCAGCATGCCGTGCAGGGCATGACCGAATTCGTGGAACAGGGTCTTGGCCTCATCGACCGACAGCAAGGCGGCCTCGCCGGCCGGCGGCTTGGCGAAATTCATGATGTTGTAAATGACCGGCTTGGAGCCATCGCCTAGCTTGTAGCCGGATTTCAGCGCGCTCATCCAGGCGCCGGAGCGCTTCGAAGGCCGCGCGAAGTAATCGGCGAGGAACAGGCCGCGCTCGCTGCCGTCGGCATTCTTCACCACGAAAACACGTGCGTCCGGATGCCAGATGGCAATGCCCTTCTTTTCTTCGAAAGAAATGCCGAACAATCGTGTTGCCACGTCGAAACAGGCGTCGATGATGCGGTCGAGCTGCAGGTACGGCTTCAGCTCGGCCTCGTCGAAGGCAAATTTCTCTGCGCGCAGCTTCTCCTGATAGAAGCGCCAGTCCCAGGCAGCGAATTTCTCGTTGCTGCCGGCCTCGGCCGCCAGCCGCTGCAATTCGGCCTGGTCGCTTGCGGCCTTTTCCACCGCCTTTTCCCAGACCGGATCGAGCAGCGCGTGCACCGCCTCCGGCGTCTTGGCCATGGTATCGTCGAGCTTCAATGCGGCGTAGGAAGCATAGCCGAGCAGCTTCGCCTTCTCGGCGCGCAGGCGCAGCATGTCGCGCACCACGTCCGTGTTGTCGGTGGCGCCGCCATTCTGACCACGCATGATGAAGGCGCGGAACGCTGTCTCGCGTAGATCGCGGCGCTCTGAGAAGGTCGAGAACGGCTCGTAGATTGAACGCGACAAAGTGACGGCGTAGCGGCCCTTCTGGCCGCGCATCTCGGCGGCTCCCGCCATCGAGCTTTTCAGGAACTCCGGCAGGCCGGCAAGGTCGGCCTCGTCGAGGAACAACGCCCAGTCGCGCTCATCGGCAAGCACGTTCTGGCTGAAATTGGTGCCGAGCGACGACAATTCCTCGTTGATCGAGGCCAGTCGCTTCTTGCCTTCGGCGTCGAGCCTGGCGCCGGAGCGGACGAAGTTTTTCCAGGTCTTTTCCAGCACCCGCAGCGTTTCGGCATCGAGCTTCAAAGCATCGCAGTGCTGATAGAGGTGGTCGATGCGGGCGAACAGGCGTTCGTTCATCGAGATTGCCGAGAAGTGCCGCGACATCTTTGGCGAGATGTCGCGCTCCAGCGCCTGGATCGCCTCGTTGGTGTGAGCGCCGGCGCGGCACCAGAAGATCGAGGAGATATGGTCGAGCGCCTCGCCGGCAAGCTCGAGCGAGGCAAGCGTGTTTTCGATCGTCGGTGTCCCGGTGTTGCCGGCAATCGCCTCGATCTCGGCCTCATGCGCCTTGAGGGCCGCGTCGAAGACCGGAGAAAAATCGCCGTCGCCGATGCGCGTGAAATCGGGCAGGCCGAGCGGCCCTTGCCATGCGGTCAGCGGATGGGCGGCGAGGTCGACGGTGGACGGCATGGGCAAACTTTCGCTGAGTGGCGGGAGGAGGCGGATCGTCACCGATGTAAGGCGCCGGCCGGTTGCGCGCAACAGCACGCCTGGTTAACGCCGACGCGTGCCCACATGGTGCCGTGAGTATCGTTCGAGCCGAATTCTATGCGTACCAAGATTATTATCTTGTAACCTGCATTTTCCTTCGACTGAGGCTTCCACTCGTATCCTGACATCTGATCCAAAGGAACCTTAATGAGAGTAGAATTCTATGGCCTCACGTTCGACCTACCTGCCGGATGGGTAGATATAACCGGCGATCTTCCAGAGGGGTCGCCACCTACCTTAGCCAAAGAAACGGACGGCGGCGGCGCGGTTCAATTCTCTATTGCGAAGTATCGTAGCGGAGAAAAACAACCGTAGACTTTAACGTTCTGAGACCATTTATGATTCAGTTTTGCCAAAATAATTCCATAGATGTAGGTCATATCACAAACAACGAGTCTGAAGGTATAATCTCTGTTGGCGTATTGTCAGAGGCCGTGGATCAATTGCTATCTGCCTGGTATTTGTCGAATGGGAATGATGTTGTATTTATGACATACGTCGGTATGGCTAATGACACGGATTGTCTGAAAGAATTGGACGTTGCCCGAGCAATCGTGTCGTCTATATCGTTTTAGAGACTTCGATATTGGGTGGAATTACGGGAATTACGATGACAGTGCGCTTTTTAGACGCGAGATAACGCGGCAATTCCAGCGCCCGTCACCAAAAAAGCCCTGGGCGGAAAACTCCGTCAGTAGCCGTCGCAGTTTTCGGCGATTGCGGCCTGCGAACTGGCGGTGATCTGGTCGTTGGCGACGGCAAAGGTCTCCTGCATCAGCATGTCGTTGCTGGGAAAATCATAGCAGGCGATCACAGTGGTGACGCCGCTCTCCGATTTCTCGATCCGGTGGCGGATTTCGGCCCCGGCGACGGCGCCTTGCCACTCGGCGATCGAGGCGATGAATTCCTGCTTGCTTTGCACGACGCCGAGGTCGTCGAGCTTGATGCGGACGTTGTCGGCGAGCAGGTCCGACAATTCGCTGCGGTCGGCGACGAGCAGTGCCGAATACCAGCGATCGATGATCGCGCTATCGTCGGCACGGGCGAAATCTGCCGAGCACAGCAGTGCCGCAGCCGCGAACGCGTCCCGAAGTCGCGTCATGCCTTGTCTCCTACTCCATCTCCGGCCGCTCGAAATCGCCGGTGTCCTTGTTCATCACCCAAAGCTCGCCGGTCGAGATGTCGAACCAGGCGCCGTGCAGCGATAGCCGCCCCTTGCCTTCGAGGATCGAGACGCAAGGAAAGGTGCGCAGATTGGCAATGGAATAGCGGATCGAGATGCGCTCCAGCGCCGTCTGGCGCTCGGTCGCCGTCATGAAGGTGCTCGACGACACGGTCTCGGCCGCCGGCGCGATCAGGCTCATCCATTTGCCGATGAAATCGCCCGGCGACAATGGGGCGGCCGTGGTGTCGAGCGCTGCGCGGATGCCGCCGCAGCGGCCGTGGCCCATCACCACGATGTTCTTGACCTTGAGGCTCTGCACCGCAAATTCGAGCGCCGCCGATGTCGAGTGGAACTGATCGTCTGGCGCATAGGGCGGCACTAGATTGCCGACATTGCGCAGCACGAACAGCTCGCCCGGCCCGGCATCGAAGATCGCTTCGGGCGCGGCACGGGAATCGCAGCAGGCGACGATCATCGTTTCCGGTGCCTGGCCCTCTCGCGCCAGCGAGCGATAACGCCCGCTCTCGGTGAGATAGCGGCCATTCATGAAATTGCGGTAGCCGGTGAGAAGATGCTCGGGAAGATGGGGCATGGGCAGCGGTGGGAGCCTTTCCGGGTTAAAGGCACGGTTCAATCCCGAAAGGCTCTAGCGCATCGGCCTGAAAATCGGAACCGATTTTCGGAAGGCGGGATGGCGTGGTTTCGAGGTGGCAGCCCGTATTTTGACACAGGTGAACGAACGCCGCCATTAATCGGCCTCAGAACCGCAGATTGGCGCCGGCGCGCAGTAGGAGCCAGTAGAACAGGCCGGTCGCGCCAACCGCCAGCAGCATCGCCAGGAAGAAGCCGCTGGGACTCTCGGCAAATGGCAGTCCGCCTGTGTTCATGCCGAAAATGCCGACGATCAGGGTTCCTGGCAAAAGCAGCGCGCTCATCACCGCCAGCGCCTTGAGGCTACGGTTCGATTCGTCGGCAAGCTCAGCCGCAAGCTCCTCCTGCAGCAGCCTTGCCCGGTCGTTGATCATGACGACCTCGCGGTCGAGCCGTTCAAGGCGCGCAGCAAGCCGGCGCAGAACTTCATGTGCGCCGGCGGAAAGGTTCCAGGCGGAACGGTCTTCGTCCTGGAAAAGCGCTGCCAGGGCCGAGATCGGCCGATGCAGGGATACGGCAAGGCGGCGCACATCCTTCAGCTGCCGTTTTTCGTCGGCAAGCCGCTCGGTCACGAGATGATCCTCGACTGCATCCAGCCGCTTCGTTGCCGCGGCGAGCCGCAGGCTGGTGGTCTTGCAAAAAGCCATGACTAGCATTTCGAACAGCTCGAATGCCGTGGCCGGCCGCAGCCCCGCGGCAAGGGCCGTGTGCACTTCCTCCACTGCCGCCAGCGGATGCCGGCGGCCGGTGACCAGCAGCCGTTCCGAGACCGCAAAATGCAATCTGCCGATGGTCGTCGACTGATGGGTGATCTCGCCATGCAGATCGGCCGAAATGCCGTGGACGACGCCATTCTCATGCGCCAGCACTAGGCTGTCCTCATGTCCTTCGAGGATTGCATGAGCCGACGCCGGCAGCGCGCAGGCATGGCTGACCCAGGAATGGGCGCGCCGGTCGACAAGGTCGACATGCAGCCAGACCCAGCCGCCCGCTGAGGCCAGCGCGGCCTCTATGTCTCGGGGCGCCAGCGGTTCGGGAGCTTTGCCGGGAGCGGCATGATAGGCCCAGACCAGCCCGGGAGCATGATGCTGGTCGTCCGCGGCAAGCAATGTCAGATGCGATGCGTCATTCATGGCCGCCGCCGAAACGATGCACGTTCAGGTGATCAGGGCGGCGCCGGGGCCGGTGCCGCGACATTCTGGTCAAACCCTGCCCCCGCTCAGAACACCTGGCGGAAGATGACGAACAACACGAAGGCAAGACAGATGGAGACCGGAAGGGTCAGTATCCAGGCCATCAGCATGTTGCGCACCGTCGACCATTGCAGGCCCGAGCCGTTCGCCGCCATGGTGCCGGCAACGCCCGAGGACAGCACATGGGTGGTTGAGACCGGCAGGCCGAGATAGTCGGCCGATGCGATCGTCGCCATCGCGACAAGCTCGGCGGACGCACCCTGACCGTAGGTCAAATGGCTTTTGCCGATCTTCTCGCCGACGGTGACGACGATGCGCTTCCAGCCGACCATGGTGCCGAGGCCGAGCGCCAGCGCGATGGCGACCTTGACCCAGAGCGGGATGAACTTCGTCGCGTTGTCGACCGCCTTATGGTAGGTCGTCACCGCCTTCAGGTCGTCTGCCTCCATCGGCAGCAGCTTCTTCTTGTCGATCAGCTTCAGCGCTTCACCGATAAGATAGATGTTGTTGCGGGCGTTGCTGACCAGCGTTGTCGGCAGCTTTTCCACGGACGGATAGGGCGACAACATGGCGCTGGTGTCGTGGATGAAGCTCTGCAGGGCAGGCGTGGTCTCGTCCTTCCAGGTCTTGGTGCGAACGGCGTCGCCGACCGCGGTCGCCGCGTCAGTCACGACGACGCCGGGCTTGACGTATTTGCCGAGTACCGTTTCGACTTGCGTCGCCGCCGATTTGTAAGCTTCGAGATAGTTCACGTCCGGTGTGCGGTTGAGCGCGAAGGCGGTCGGCACGACGCCGATCAGGATGAGCATGATGAGGCCCATGCCCTTTTGCCCGTCATTGGAGCCGTGGGCAAAGCTGACGCCGGTGCAGGTGAAAATAAGCAGCGCCCGAATCCACAGCGGCGGCGGCGCGCTCGACTTGGGCGCCTCGTAGAGCTCGCGGTTCCTGACCAGCAGCTTCATCACCAGAAGCAGCAGTGCAGCCAGGCCAAAACCGACCAGCGGCGAGATCAGGAGCGACAGGCCGACATTGGACGCCTGCGACCAGTCGACGCCGCTGGTGACGGAGCCGGCCGGGGCCATGAACTGGTTGGCGAGACCGACGCCGATGATCGAACCGATCAGTGTGTGCGAGCTCGAGGCAGGCAGGCCGAGATACCAGGTTCCGAGATTCCACATGATCGCCGCGACCAGCAGCGCGAAGACCATGGCCAGCCCCGCGCTCGATCCGACCTGAAGGATCAACTCGACCGGCAACAGCGAAATGATGCCGAAGGCGACTGCTCCGCTGGCGGTGAGCACGCCGAGGAAATTGAAGAAGCCGGACCACATCACTGCAAGCTCGGCCGGCATGGAATGCGTGTAGATCACCGTTGCCACCGCATTGGCAGTGTCGTGAAAACCGTTGACGAATTCGAAGCCGAGCGCGATCAGCAGCGCCAGCCCAAGCAGGATCCACGGCACCGCGATGGTGCTGGTCAGGTCCTGGCTGAGCGCGTAGCCGACATAGGCAAGGCCGCCCAGAATGATGACGGCAAAGGCCGGCAGAAACCATTTACCGGTGTCGTTTGGCCGGTCAAGCGGATGCTCCGGCCTTGGAATTCCTGCCTCGCTTGAAACAATATCGACCACACCCCACTCCTCCTGCGTTGCAGCAAAGAATGGGAGGACGCTATGTCGGCACGATGAAGCCTGTGTGACGGCAGGCACTTTGGGTTGACGCAACGGGCGATCGACGCGACCGAGGCAGTTGAACCCGGCCAGCGCATTCCTAGACTATTCCGCGATCTCCAGCAGGGTCGATATCAGCAGCCGGCGCTCTTCGGCGGAGAGAATGTCCGAACCGAACAGGTTCATGCTGCGAAGCCCTTCGATGGCGAGATAGCAGACCAGCAGCGCCTTGAGGTTCGGCGTTTCCTGCTTCAGCCGCTCGAACAGCTGCCGCCTGAACGATTTTATCGGGGTCAGGAAATCGGGATCCTCGGCAATCGCCGAAAATATCCAGGATGCCGACGGTTTCGATTCCTCGGCATGCTCGGCCGACAGCTTGATATAAGTTGCAAGCGGGCTTTCGCCGTTGACGCCGGCCGTGCGGGCGGACTCCAGGGCCTGCTCGAAGGCGCGCAGGTAATCCTCTACCAGCGCCTGCATCAATTTCGCCTTGGTCGGGAAATTGTAGAGAAGACCACCCTTCGACACGCCGGCACGGCTGGCGACCGCATCCAGCGACAGGCTGCCAGGACCCGTCTCGCGCGCCACGGCGGCGGCGGCGGCGAGAATCTTCTCGCGCGAATTTGCTCTGCGGACTTTCATCAAGGGTTCCCCATTCATTAGCTTAGGCGGAATTGACAAGACCGTCCAGACGGTACAGTAAGATCGCCGTCATTTGAAATTGGGACCAGTCACAGGTATGTGTTCCGGTCGTCCGACCGTTATGCTGGGCCGTGGCCGAGGGGACTGTTCGTGATCAAGCGCTTCATCATCGCCTTCATTCTGCTCGTGCTGGTGTGCGGCGGCATCGTCGGCTTCAACCTGTTTCGCGACAATGCGATCAAACAGTTCTTCGCCACCATGAAGCCGCCGGCCGCGACCGTGTCGACGGTCATCGTCAAACCGATGTCCTGGACGCCCGGCATCGAGGCGATCGGCACTGTCAGTGCCGTACGGGGCGTCGACCTCACCGTCGAAACCGCGGGCATCGTCAAGGACATCCTGTTCCATGCCAATCAAAAGGTCGCCGCCAACGCCGTGCTGCTGCAACTCGACGATGAAGTCGAGCGGGCCGACCTCGTGGCATCGAAAGCGCAGGCCACCTCCGACCAGACGACGCTGATGCGCGCGCTTGAGCTGCAGAAGCGCGGGGTCGGCACCGACGCTACGCTCGACACAGCGCAGGCAGCAGCATCGGTCTCCGCCGCGCAGGTGAACAAGCTGCAAGCGGTGCTCGACCAAAAGCAGTTGACGGCCCCTTTCAAGGGTACCGTCGGTATTCCGAAAATCGACATTGGCCAGTATCTCACACCCGGCACCGCCGTGGTGACCTTGCAGGACATGGACACGATGCGTGTCGATTTCACCGTCCCGGAGCAGCAGCTTCCGCAGCTGAAGATCGGACAGACGGTGCGGTTGGGCGTCGGCGGCGGCGACATGCCGTTCACCGGCAGCATCCGCGGTATCGATCCGAAGATCGACCCGACCAGCCGGCTGGTGACGGTAAGGGCGGAGGTCGGCAATCCCGAAGGCAAGCTGACGCCCGGCCAGTTCGTCCAGGTGCGCGTCGAACTGCCCGAGGAGAACGACGTGCTGGCGCTGCCGCAGACGGCGCTGACCTCCAGTCTGTACGGCGACTTCGTCTTCGTAGTGCGCCCGGCCAAATCCGCCGAAGCCAACGGCGCGGCGCCCGAGGCAAAGCCGGAAGAAAAGCCGGCTGCAGATGCTGCCAAGCCCGCAGCCGAAGCACCCGCGGCAAAACCCGACGAAAAGTCGGCTGCTACCCCAGCCAAACCGGCAGAGGAAGCCAAGCCGGCAGCGGAAGAACAGAAGCCGCAGCTCGTGCTAGCCCAGGTGTTCGTCAAGCCAGGCCGCCGCAACGCCGGCCTGGTCGAGATTCTGGAGGGCATCGCGCCAGGCGACGAAGTCGTTACCGCCGGCCAGAACCGGCTCTCCAACGGAATGTCCGTTGCCGTCGACAACACGATCGATCCGAGCAAGCCAGGGAACCAGCAGGCAGCCCAGCAATGAGCTTTTCCGACCTCTTCATCCGCCGCCCGGTCCTTTCGACCGTGCTTGCCTGCATGATCCTGCTTCTGGGTTTTCAGGGCATCTTCAACCTTTCGATCCGGCAGTATCCAGAGGTTGAAGAAACGGCCATCACCATCACCACTGCCTATCCCGGCGCCAGCGCCGACCTGATCCAGGGGTTCATTTCCGCGCCGATCGCGCGTGCCGTCGCGTCGACCGAAAACATCGACTATGTCACGTCGGCGAGCCGGCCGTCATCCAGCACCGTGACAGTGCAGATGAAACTCGGCTCCGACCCCGACGTCGCGCTGAACGAAGTCTTGTCGAAGGTGCAGAGCGTTCGCGGCGATCTGCCGGACGAAACCAAGGACCCGGTGATCGTCAAGGGCACCGGCCAGCAGTTCGCGATGATGTACATCTCGATGCAGAACCCGAACATGACGCCGGAACAGCTCACCGAATATATCGAGCGCGTCGTGCGGCCGCGTATCTCGACGGTCGAAGGCGTCGCCGACGTGCAGATCTTCGGCGCAGCCGAATATTCGATGCGGGTCTGGATCGACCCGATCAAACTGGCGGCGCGCGGCGTGACGGCGGCGGAAATGCTGGCCGCCATCAACGAATCGAATTTCCTTTCCGCGCCCGGCGACACCGAAAACGAATATGTGGTTTCCTCGATCACCGTTCGCTCGACGCTGCAGACCCCGGAGGCTTTCGCTGCCCTTCCGCTCCGCTCGAAAGACGGCAATGTGGTGAGACTGCGCGACGTGGCCCGCGTCGAACTCGCCGCGGCGAACACCGACACCAGGGTCAGCTTCAACGGCAAGCCCGGCATCTTTCTCGCTATCTTTCCGACGCCGGCCGCCAATCCGCTGACCACCGCGGCGGCAATCCACAAGATTGTGCCGACCATTCAGGAGACGCTGCCGCTCGGCATGACGATGGAGATCGTCTACGACTCAACCGAGCAGATCAGCGCGTCGATCGAGGAGGTATTCAAGACCATCGGCGAGGCGGTCGCCATCGTCATCGTCGTCATCCTGCTCTTCCTCGGCTCGTTCCGCTCGGTGCTGATGCCGATCGTGACCATTCCGCTGTCGCTGATCGGCGTCTGTTTCCTGCTGTTTTCAGTGGGCTATTCGATCAATCTTTTGTCGTTGCTGGCCATGGTGCTGGCGATCGGACTTGTCGTCGACGATGCCATCGTGGTGGTGGAAAACATCCACCGCCATATGGAGGAAGACGGCTTGTCGCCGATGCAGGCGGCGTTCAACGGCATGCGCGAGATCTCGTCCGCCGTCGTCGCCATGACGATAACATTGGCCGCCGTGTTCGCGCCGCTGGCCTTCACCGGCGGCCTGACAGGCGCACTATTTCGCGAATTCGCGGTGACGCTTGCCGGCTCGGTGGTGCTTTCGGGTGTCGTCGCCCTCACCATCACACCGATGATGTCGGCACGTATCCTGAGGTCCGGCTCGCACAGCCGCTTCCAGCGCATTGTCGACAATACGTTCGGGCGCGTCGAACACATCTATGAGCGGCTCGTCACCGGTTCGTTGAACTATCGCCCGGTGACGCTGATGATCGTCCTCGCGCTGGTCGCCACGACCGGTTTCATGTTCACCAAGACCGCGAGCGAACTGGCGCCGGAAGAGGACCAGGGTTTCCTGCTTTCGCTGGTGACCGCGCCGCGGTACGCGACGTCGGACTATACCGAAACCTACGTCAATCAGATACTCGGCCTGGTCAAGGATCTGCCTGAGACGCGGGCACAGTTCTCCGCGGTCGCCTTCGGTGGTGGCCAGACGAACAGCGCTTTCGTCGGCTTTGCGTTCAAGGACTGGGCTGACCGCACGCGCAACTCGAAGGAAATCCAGCAAGACATTACGGCCCGCCTGAGCAAGGTGGCGGGCGTCGAAGCTTTCGTCTTCGCGCCGCCGACGCTGCCCGGCTCCGGCGGCGGCCTGCCGATAACGATGGTCGTGCGCTCGACCGGCGACGCCTCGCAGGTGTACGAGGCGGCCGAAGACATCAAGAACAAGGCGCAGGCCTCCGGCCGCTTCATCGTCGTGCAGAATTCGATGACCTTCGACGCGCCGCAAGTGACAGTGACGATTGACCGCGATCGCGCCGCCGCGCTCAACCTGCCGATAGCCGACATCGGCCGGACGCTGACGCTCCTGGTCGGTGGCGCCGAAGTGGCGCAATTCGACCGCGAATCCAATAGCTACGACATCATTCCGCAGGTGCCGCAGCAATTCCGCGACAATCCCGAAAAACTGGGCGAGTATTTCGTGCGCAGCGTATCGGGCGAGATGGTGCCGCTCTCGGCGGTGGTGAAGATCTCGACCAACGCGTCGCCGGCCGCCATCGAGCAGTTCAACCAGCTCAACTCGGCGACGATCTCTGCCTTGCCGCGGCCCGGCATCACCACCGGGGATGGGCTACAGGCGATCGAGGACATTGCCAAGCAAAGCCTGCCCGACACCTTCTTCATCGACTATACCGGTCAATCGCGGCAGGAGAAGGAACAGGGCTACACGATCATCATCGCCTTTGCGGCGGCGGTGCTCGTCATCTATCTGGTGCTGGCGGCGCAATTCGAAAGTTTCCGCGATCCGCTGATCATCATGATGGCGGTGCCGCTGTCGATCTTCGGCGCGATCGTGCCGCTTAATATTGGGCTCGGCACGCTCAACATCTACACCCAGGTCGGCTTGATCACGCTGATCGGCCTGATCACCAAGCACGGCATCCTTCTGGTCGAGTTCGCCAACCAGCAGCGTGAAATGCACGGCATGCGGCGGCGTGATGCGATCATCGCCTCGGCCAAGGTGCGGCTACGGCCGATCCTGATGACGACGGCGGCGATGGCGCTCGGCGTGGTGCCGCTGATCATCTCCAGCGGCGCCGGTGCGGCGGCACGCTATTCGATGGGCTTGGTGATCTTCACCGGCATCCTGGTCGGAACCATGTTCACGCTGTTCGTGGTGCCGATGTTCTACACCTTTATCGCCAGCAAGGACCTGCCGCATCACGCCGAAAAGCCGGATCCGAAGCTGATGCCGGTAATGCCGGATTAGACTGCGCTAATTTCCGGCCCCTGGGAGCGACGAGAAGCATCGCTCACTTGACGATGACGATGCTGGTGTTGGCCGGGCCGAAGACCTCGACGAGCTGGTAGAAATCGGCGGCGTTGTCCGGATGCAGACGCACGCAGCCATGCGAGGCTGGCTGGCCGAGGCGCTTGATGGCGCTTGTCGCATGTACGGCGTAGCCGCCGCTGAAGAACACCGAATGCGGCATCGGGGCGTTGTCGTATTTCTTCGAATACCAAATTTCATGCATGCGGGTCGGCTTGAACGAACCGGTCGGCGTGACGTGCGTCCTGTCGCCGGTCGAGACCTTCCAGGCGAATGTCGGCCGGCCGTCGACCAGGATTTCCATGGTCTGCTGCGATAGCGACACACGCGCGACGATCTTGTTGGCGGCGGCGTGGGCTGCGCCGTTGCCGGCACTGACAAGCAAGGCAGTACCGGTGATGAGGGCGGCGGCGATGTTGATGAGCTTGGCGGAAATGGCAGTGTACATGATGTCTCCCCTATTCTGCCGGTCGGGGCCGGCTCAATTCGATGGGGCGTCATGTTTCAAGCCGATTTCGCTACGTGCTCGTTTGTGTTTCGATTCTGTTTCCCCTGGTTAACAGAAAAGGTCCGTGCAAAGCAGCTTGCAGTTGCACGACGTCGTCATGACGGTGGCGTGTTTGCCTAGGCGGATCGGCCAAACCGCGGCGCGAATACGCGATTGCCTTTCGTTTGATAGGAATTCACCTGACTCCGAAACCGAGCTGCAACAAAGCGCAGCCTCGGCGGCATGATCCGGATACAGCGAACAGGCAAAGTTGACCTAACGAAAACAGCCGGCAACGAACGATCGGAAGCCAACACTGTTTTCGCTACGGTCTGGATTGGTCTGGACAGTTTCCAGCCTGCGCGTCGACCGGCTCAAGCCCCTCTGGCGGGGGCGGCTTAGGGCCGTTGAGGATGCGCGGCGCCTCCGGCAACTTGCAGCCGAGAGGACCGAAGGCCCGCGCCGCAACGGGGGGCTCCGCTGGCGGCGCGGGCGCTTCGGGGGTTCCCCTGAAGTGCCCGTAAATTCCAATTTTGAGGAACGAACAGGATGAAAACGAAATTCGCCGCTTCCGTGCTTTCCGCGCTGCTTTACGTCCAGGGGCTGCTCGGCATTGCCGGCCTCGCCACCGTGCTGCTGAAGGAACGTGCCCATGCCGGCGAGGTCAGCACGAACAGTGACATGCTGTCCGGCCCGTCGCTTCTCGTGGTGCGCTGAAGAGCATCGGACCCCAAGGTGGAAACCGGTTTTGGGAAAATCCGATGCTCAAGACAAGAGGGTGGCCGTCCTGCCTTCAATCGGCGAATTGCGTCGGCGGATCGAACCGGTAACCCGCACCCCGTATGGTGGTGATGGTTTCGGTATCGAGCTTGCGGCGCAGCCGCACGATGCGCGAATCGATCGACCGGTCGAAGGCTTCGGCATTTTCGGCGGGCGCGGCGGCGATGATGTCGTCCCGCGTCAGCACCTTGCGCGGGCTGGCCAGGAACAGCCTGAGCAGCGCCACCTGCCCGGGGGACAGCTGTTCTTCCGTGCCCGAGCGGTGCATGACGATGGCCGATCGGAGATCGACGGTCGCGTTCTCCAGCACGATCAGTTCCCCGGCGCTCCTGCCGCGCCGAGCCAGAAGGCCGCCTACGCGAGCGGCAAGCTCCCTGACATTGAGCGGGCTTTCGACGACGTCGGCGGCGCCGAGTTCGAGCGCCAGAACCTTGTCGACCAGATCGGCCGGGCGGCAGATCAGGATGAAATCCGGTCCACCTTCGCCGCCATGTCGCCTGAGCAGGTCGCGCCCCTCTGCCTGGCTGACGCTGTCGCCGACAACCACGACATCGATACCCTTTTCCGAAAGCAGCGATTCGGCCTCCCACGGCTGTCGCGCCGCGCGGACGTCATGACCGCGCCGCTCGAGATGATCGGCGAGATCGGTCGCAATTACTTCAGCGACGGAAACAAGCGCGATAACGGATCGTGCAGCCATGTTTTTCTACCCCGCATACGGCAACCCAAGAAGAGTGCTGGACATCATGTTTATACCCAATCTACTTTCCGCTGAAAGCGGGAGCGAAAGCATCGTGCGGGCACGAATTGTCATTGTCGAGGACGAGCCCGACCTGAGGGATGCGGTCGCCGAGTATCTCGGCGCCAGCGGCTATGATGTGGCCACGGCCGAAAGTGCGGCGGCGGCGCGCGGCCTTTTGGAAACCCAGTCCTTCCATCTGGCCATTCTCGACATCGCCATGCCGGGCGAGGACGGCCTGTCGCTCGGCCGCTGGATGCGGTCGAAAATGCCGATCGGCATCATCTATGCGACGGCCGCCGGTACCGCGCTCGACCGCATCGTCGGACTGGAGCTCGGCGCTGACGACTACATCGTCAAGCCTTACGAATTGCGCGAAGTGCTGGCCAGGGTGCGCAGCGTGCTGCGCCGCGTTCCGGAGCCGACCGAGCCACAAAAAGCCAAGGCTGAAACATCCGGCGGCCGCCGGTCCGTGAGCTTCGGACCTTTTCACGCCGATCTCGACGGCAGGCTCGTCACCGGCGCCAACGGCGCGGTCATCGACATGGCCAAGAGCGAGTTCGACGTGCTGGAGGTGTTCCTGACGCGCGCCAACCGGCTGTTGACGCGGGCGGCGATCTCCGAGGCGATCGGTTTCGTCGAGGACCCGGAATCGTCCCGCGCGGTCGACATCCGCATCATGCGGCTGAGAAAGAAGATCGAAGCGGACCCAGCCAACCCGAAATTCCTGCGCACGGTGCGCGGCGAAGGCTATATCTTCTCGCTGCCGGTCGGTGAAAATAACTGAGGCCTGGCGGCTTGAGCAAGCCAAGGCCAGGAAATGACCATGACGGCTGAAACAGCACGCGCGGACACGCAGGGCGCCAGGCAGGGTGCGGCGATGGTGGCCGTGCATGTGGTTCGCCGGCTGCGCGAAGCCGGCGATTGGCAGCGCGAGATGGAAGGTATTCTCCAAACGCTTTGCGAAGCCATGGATTGTCACCGCGGCATCCTGTTTCGCCTGCGCGAACTGCCCGGCCAGGGCTTCGCCCAGTCGGTCGCCGCTTATTGGATCGCCCCCCGGTTTGGCGGCGAGCTGGCATCACCGACCGTCATCGTGCAGTCGGTCGTCGATTCGGACCCATTGCTGGAACGGCTGGCGGAGGACGAGCGTCAAGGCAAGATCTTCGCCGGGCACACACGCGATCTCGAAGGCTTTCTGCGGACCGATTTCGAAAAGCAGAACATCAAGTCGTTCCTGTCGGTGTCGGTCTTTTCGCACGGCAATTTGTGGGGCACGCTGGCGGTCAACGACTGCGTTAACGAACGCGAATGGACCGACCAGGAAGAGGCGGCGCTGCACATGGTGGCACTCGCTATTGGCGATGCCATCGAACGATCGCCCTCCGACGCGCATGCCAGTGACGTCATTCGCCGCACCATGCTGCAGGCCTCGCTCGACGCCATCATCGTCATCGACGAGACCGGCTCGATCATCGAATTCAATCCGGCCGCCGAGAAGATGTTCGGCTATCGGCGCAGCGATATCCTCGGCAAGGACCTGCTCGACACGGTCGTGCCGGAATATTACCGCAAGGGCTATGCGTCCGGCGCCGAATATATGTCGGGCCGCGGCGCGCCGATGGTCGGCCAGCGGCTCGAAACGGTCACCCAGAACGCCGCCGGCGAGGTTTTTCCGATCGAGCTGACGGCAACCGAGATGCGGGTCGCCGATCGCCAGCTGATCTTCGGCTCTATCCGCGACCTGCGCGACAGATTGCGGGCCGAGGAGGAAATCAACCGCCAGCGCGAAAAACTGCACCAGAACGAGAAGATGGCGGCAATGGGCTCGCTGCTTGCCGGCGTTTCGCACGAGCTCAACAATCCGCTGGCCGTGGTTGTCGCCCAGTCGACGCTGCTGCACGAATTCGCCGCCGATCCGCAGACCAAGGTGCGCGCCGAAAAGGTGCGCGCCGCTGCCGAGCGCTGCGGCCGTATCGTCAAGAGCTTCCTGTCGATGGTCCGCCTGCACCCGGCCGCACAAGCCGAAACCGACCTCAACCAGGTGATCCGTGCCGCACTCGAAGTGACCGCCTATGGTGCACGGTCGAGCGGCATCATCATCGACACCGATTTCGCCAGCGGCCCGTTGCTGGCCATGGCCGATGCCGACCACGTGACGCAGGTGGCCGCCAACTTCCTCATCAACAGCCAGCACGCCTTGGCCGGCGTTGCCGGCGACCGCCGGATCAAGGTCCGGACGTTTCGCAGCGACCGCGGCAATCCCGGATTCTCGGTCGAGGACAACGGGCCAGGCGTGCCGGAAGCGATACGCTCACGCATATTCGAATCCTATTTCACCACCAAGCCGGTCGGTGTCGGTACCGGCATCGGCCTGTCGATCTCGAAATCGATCATCGAGCGGCACAATGGCAATATCTGGTTCGAGGAGGTTTCGCCGAGAGGTGTGCGTTTTGTCGTGCAGCTGCCGGCGATCGCTGCCGGCGCGGCCGCCGCCGGCGAAGCTCCGTCGCGGTCGAGCGGCTTGCGTCACGCGCTGATCATAGACGATGAGCCGGATGTCGCCGCGTCGCTGTCCGATATTCTGGAGCTGATGGGCATCAAGTCGCGGGTCGTGCCGGCCTGGGTCACGGCCGCCGCGACGCTGAGCGGCCATGTGCCGCCGGACATCGTGTTTTCCGATTTGCGCATGCCCGGCACCAGCGGCATAGCCGCCTATCGCGAGCTACTCGCCGAAATGCCGGGTCTGGCGCGGCGCTTCGTGCTTGTCACCGGCGATCTGATCGGCGCGAAAGGCGAGATCGAAGCGCTGCCGGCGCAGCAGCGACCACCGATCCTCGAAAAACCGTTCAGCACGCTGGATGTGCGCGGCGTGCTCTCGGCCATTGCCGAGCAGGCCGCTCTGGGCGGCTAGACTCCGCGATCTCGCCCCGGAAGAAAAAGGCTCCCGGCCGACATTGCGGCGGGAGCCTGACTGGAGTGCTGGAGGGCGCTCGCAAAAAAATCAAAAAACGTTCGGCGTATCGGCCAGCGGGGCGGCATTGGCGATCATGCGGACCGGTCGTGCCTTGCCCGACTGGGCAGCGATGACGCGCAGGCAATCCAGGCTCTCGGCGCCCCAGGCCTGCCCCTTGCAGGCAAAATCGATCTCCGGCATCGGCAGGCGCGCCGTCTTGGTGGTGGTTGTCGCGCCATTGATGAGGTTGGCCGGCGGGTTCAGTGAGGCGAAGGCCGGACCGACGGTCGGCGTCAACGCCATGCCGGCAAATGCGGCAGCCGCCAGCAGCATGAACATCGCCATCGGATGATCACTGGCGCGCTGGCGCAGCGCCAGCTTCGGGCGCCGGTCGTTACGCTGGGGACCCTGCTGGCGAAGGTCGGTATCGGTGATCTGGATTTTCGTACGCATCGTCGTTTCCTTCGGTCTTCTTCTTTTCCCTGTTGAAACGAACTTAATCGCACCTTGTAACCGGCCAACGATGATGGATTAACGATTGTGTAACCGGCATGAAACCAAGCCCGCGGCCATTCCTGGGCAAACCGATCAGGCGTAGCTGGCAGCACCGGTGGCATTCTCGTTTCCGCTACCCACGGCACCAGATCCACGTCGCTTTTCCAGGCCCACAGAGCGTCGGGCGCTCAACAAGTGTAAGGGGATTAACGTCTGGAATTCCCGGGATTTTCCCGGCTTCGATCATTCGGACTGGGCTCTCGAATCCCGCTCGATTTCCCGTAAAGAATTCGCCCCATTTTCCCAAGCCATTGCATTTCAACGGAAAATATGCTTTTATTGAACGAGCATTCAATAAATAAAGAGCCTTTTATGAACCCGCATCTGCGTGACGTGGCAATCCCCAACGATTGGGATCGGCGGGGGCTGCCGGGCTGGAGCTATCATTCCGACGCCTTGCTCGAACTCGAGAAAGAGCACGTCTTCCGCAACCATTGGCAGATCGCCGGCCATGTCTGCGACGTGCCGAACGCCGGCGACTATCTGACGATGGATGTGGTCGGCGAGCGGGCGCTGATCGTGCGCGGCAAGGATGGCGTTGTGCGCGCCTTCAACAATATGTGCCGCCACCGCGGCAGTCGCGTCGTTGCCGACAGCCAGGGCACTTGCAAGAATGCGCTGGTCTGCCCCTTTCATGGCTGGGTCTACAATCTCGACGGCACGCTGCGCGGTGCTGCCCGCCCCCGTTCCTTCCCCGACCTCGACAAGACCGAATTCGGCCTGATGCCGCTCGAGCTCGAAATCTGGATGGGCTTCATCTTCATCCGTTTCCGCAAGGGTGGGACGCAGCCATCGGTGGCCGAGCTGTTGAAGCCGATCGAAGCCGAGATTGCCCATTACGGCGTCGTCGAGATGGTGCCGTCCTGGGGCATCTGGACCCAAAAGACGCCGGTCAACTGGAAATCGGTGCGCGATGTCGACAATGAAGGCTACCACGTCGCCATGGCGCATCCGGCGCTGCAGGACCTTTACGGTGCGACCTATTTCGACGAGCCGTTCGTCAACGGCGTGTCGCGCTCGTTCGCCACCTACAATCCGTATGCCGGACGGCGCTGGAGCGTCGCGCAATACATCAAGCTCGCACCCGAGGCGAAGCACCTGCCGGAACACCTGCGCAAGGCCTGGATCTACTACGGCATCTTCCCGAACAACGCGCTGTCGATCATGCCGGAATCGGTGCAGTTCTATCAGGAATTTCCGCTGTCGACGGGTGAGACGCTGCTGCGCGGCGCCATCTACCGCTATCGCGACGAGACCAGGCGACAGGCGGCAGCCCGCTACCTATCCTACCGCATCGACCGCGACACGCTGGCCGAGGATGTACAGCTTTCGATATGGTCCAACGAATCCATGCTGTCCGAAGCCTTCGGAGGTTTTTACCTCTCCGATCTCGAATATGGCGTGCGCACCCACCACGACCATTTGCGCAAGCAAGTTCCCGTGCTCGGATTGGAGACCGCGCCCGAGGAGAAGGATATGTGGGCACTCAACGAGGCGTTCAGATCACGCTCCTGACGCCCTGGTCCTCAGGCCCAGATGGCGACGGGAATGCCGAAACGATCGGCGAGCGGCGGATCCGGAAACGGCATTGCCTCGCCTTTGACGATGCGTCCGGCAACCAGCATCATCGCCGCGGCATCGAGGAAATCGTCGGCGGCCGCGCCGCGCGGCGGCGTCTGGTCGAGAAAATCCTGGCTATAGCCATGCCGGGCAAGCAGCGCCTTGCGTTCGGCCATGCCGGCCGGATTGATGTTGCCCCTGATCTTCTTCGGCAGGCGCATCGCCCGGTCGCCGTTCAGTTTGCAGAAGGCAACTTCCGGATGCGATTCGAACACGCGGCTGCGTAGTTCGGGGCGCGCGATCAGCAGCGAATCGATCTCACGGATCTTGGCGAAGATGCCGAAGGCCTGGATCGAGACACCGCGCGGCGGATCTGAGGTCGTCTTGGCTACCTCGCTTGCCTTGCGATGTGCGGCGTACCAGGCGTCGACCGTGGTGAAGGCTTCGATCTCCGCGTAGAGCGCGGCGCGGGAGGGGATGGCAAAGACACTGGACTGCCGGGCCCCAAGCAGCGGCCGCACCAGCGCCTCCGGGCCGCGACCGCCTCTTTGCGAGAAATCGGGCAGGCCGATTGGCATATCGACCGCTACCAACGAGTCGGCGGGCAGTCGGTCGAGCAACGCCGCGAAGCTTGGGAAAACGGCTGTCGACGGTGCCGCACCGGGATCGCGGCGGACGGCTATCCAGCCGGCCTTGCAACCGTCGACGCCGACAAGCACAACACCCCAGGGCATAACATCGTCGGGCGCAACATCCTTGGGCGCACCATCCTGGGGCACGGCGTCTTCGGCCTGCGTCACGCCCGGCGGTCCCGTTCCGGATGCAGGAGATGGCGAAGCTGCACCATCGCCATCGGGTGCGACAGGCTCTGGGCATCGGTCTCGAGCTGCAACTCGTCGCCGCCGCGCTTGGCGGTCCGCGCCAGGATCTCGTAGACCGCCGCCGTGGTCGATTGCAGCGCCTTGGCGGCCGGCTGGCCGGACAGGATCCGCGCCAGGTAGACGGCCGCCGTCAGGTCGCCGAGCCCATTCGGCGGCTTGTCGATGAGCCGGTGTTCGGCAAGCAGTGCCTCTCTGCCGGCGAGCAGTAAATTGCCGGTGCCGCCGGCCATCATCGCCGGCGCCGATGTGACCAGCATGGCCGGTGGGCCGGCCTGCAGGGCCGCAGCCATTGCCGATTTCAAGTCGGGCAGCGGCGCTCCGGCCATCCATTCCAGCTCGTAGCGGTTGGGCGTGGCGATATCGGCGATCGGCATCAGCCGGTCGCGCATGGCGATTGCGGTCGGCTCAGGTACGTAGAGCCCGCCCGAATCGCCCATCACCGGATCGCAGATATAGAGGGCGTCCGGCGTCTTCGCCTTCACTGCGCCGACCAGCGAAGCGACGGCTTCGGCCTGGCCAGCCTCGCCGAGATAGCCGGACAGCACGGCGCCGACCTCGCCCAGCCACGGCGCGCGCTCAAGGTCGGCCATCAGCGCCTTGAACTGGTCCAGCGGCGGCACGATGCGGGTGGCCCGGCCATGGCCCGGATGCCAGGGCAGGATGACGGTCGGTACCGCCCAAACCGGAAAGCCGAGCGTCTCCAGCGCAAAGACAGCGGCACGGTTGCCGACCGAGCCACGGGCGACATGGCTGGAGACGACGATGACCGCGCGCGGCGCCTCGGTTTTTTCGGCACTCATTGATTTTCCTAACTGCCCCTGGTGACGAAAAGCACGAGCCAGATCAACAGGCCGATGGCAATAAGCAAGCCCGCTGCCCGACCGATGCGGGTGCCCCAATATTCGATCGGGTCCGACCGGTCGGCATCGGCCGCGGTGACGTAGTCGCGCGCGCCTTTAGTGGTTCGTGCAAGGAACGGGGTGCCCCCCGGGTCGGTCTCGCGCGCCACCCGTTCGATGATGCGGCGCGATTCCGCGTCGCTGTCGTGGCGTTTCGCCATGGTGATGTCCCGTTTTATGCCGAGCTTAACCCGTTCGCCTCGTCTGTCACAGGGCCCGACGGCGAATGGCAGAAACCAGTAACACTTCTCGGCCGAAGTCATTTTCTTACGCAAGGATTGTGCTAATGCTTCGCCTGCCAATGCTATCGAGGGGACTTATCATGCTTGCCCAGCGCCTTTCTTCGCCGCCAATCTTTCGTAATCTAGCTGCGTTCCTGGTCATGGCCGTCATGCTGCCGCTGCTTGCCGGCTGCGGCTACAACACCATTCCGACGGCTGAGGAAAACGCCAAGGCCGCATGGAGCGAGGTGTTGAATCAATACCAGCGCCGCGCCGATCTCATCCCCAATCTGGTCAACACGGTCAAGGGCTACGCCGCGCACGAGAAGGACACGCTCGATGCCGTGGTCGAAGCGCGCGCCAAGGCGACGCAGGTGACCGTGACGCCGGAAACGCTGAACAATCCGGAAGCCTTCAAGAAATTCCAGGACAGCCAGGCCGGCCTGACCAGCGCGCTGTCGCGCCTGCTGGCGGTGGTGGAGAACTATCCCGATCTCAAGGCCAACCAGAACTTTCTGGCGCTGCAAGCACAACTCGAAGGCACCGAGAACCGGATCACGGTCGCCCGCCGCGACTATATCCAGGCAGTGAGAGAGTACAATCTGACGCTGAGGACCTTCCCGTCGGTGATCTGGGCGACCTTGTGGTTCCGCGGCAACCAGCCGTTTGCGAATTTCACGATCGAGGAGGATAAGATGCAGCCGCCGAAGGTCGATTTCGGCACCAACACCACGCAAGGCGGGTGAAGAACAGCCGGTGAGCGTGGTCCCTATTGGCCTTGCACTCCGTAGCGCCCCCCTCTGCCCTACCGGGCATCTCCCCCTCAAGGGGGGAGATTGGCAGCTTTGGCCTCACCGCCCATCCTGCAACGTTGGAGATTGGCGAAAACAGCCGTGACAGCCGATCTCCCCCCTTGAGGGGGAGATGTCCGGCAGGACAGAGGGGGGCGCGACAGAACGCCAGCCTGGCCTTCCTGCTCGTCTTCCAAAGCCTTCTCCTCCTCCCTCTCACCGCCTTCGCCGCCGCACTGCCAACCCTCACCGGACGGGTCGTCGACAATGCCGGCATTATCGATGCCGCGACCGAGGCGGCGCTGACGCAGAAGCTTGCCGAGTTCGAGACCAAAGGGTCCGACCAGATCGTCGTCGCGACCATCCCCAGCCTCGACGGCGAGGAGATCGAGCCTTACGCCAACCGGCTGTTCCGCGCCTGGAAACTGGGCCAGGCGAAGGAGAACAACGGCGTCCTGCTTCTGGTGGCGCCGAACGACCGCAAGATGCGCATCGAGGTCGGCTATGGGCTGGAAGGCACGCTGACCGACCTGCACACCAAGCTGATCATCGAAAACGACATGGTGCCGGCCTTCCGCGCCGGCGATTTCTCCGGCGGCATCAGCAAGGCCGTCGACGACATGATCATGGTGCTGGAAGGCAATCCCGAAGAACTGGAGGCGCGCGGCGAACGCAACCAGCAGCCGCCGTTCAACAGCGACGATCTGTTCTTCACGATCTTCATAGCCATCTGGGCAATCATCTTTTTCGGCGGCCTCGCAGCCTCCATCCTGCCGCCGATCTTCGGCCAGAAGATCGGTCCCGGCCGCTATCGCTGGCTGGGCATGACCTTCGAGCCAAACCGGCGGTCGTCCGGCGGCTGGTCGGGAGGTTCCGGCGGGGGATGGTCGTCGGGTTCAAGCGGTGGCGGGTTTTCCGGCGGCGGCGGTTCGTCCGGCGGCGGCGGCTCCTCGGGAAGTTGGTGACGAGATGACAAGACACGCCATCAGCCCGGTGGAATCCGGCCGTTTCATCAAAATGATCGGCACCGCGCTGTTGGCCATGGCGGTGCTGCTGGTCGGCTTCGCGGCCTTCGCCGCCGCACTGCCGGCGCTGACCGGACGGGTCGTCGACAATGCCGGCATCATCGATGCCGCGACCGAGGCGGCGCTGACGCAGAAGCTTGCCGAGTTCGAGACGAAAGGGTCCGACCAGATCGTCGTCGCGACCATCCCCAGCCTCGACGGCGAGGAGATCGAGCCTTACGCCAACCGGCTGTTCCGCGCCTGGAAACTCGGCCAGGCGAAGGAGAACAACGGCGTCCTGCTTCTGGTGGCGCCGAACGACCGCAAGATGCGCATCGAGGTCGGCTATGGGCTGGAAGGCACGCTGACCGACCTGCACACCAAGCTGATCATCGAAAACGACATGGTGCCGGCCTTCCGTGCCGGCGATTTCTCCGGCGGCATCAGCAAGGCCGTCGACGACATGATCATGGTGCTGGAAGGCAATCCCGAAGAACTGGAGGCGCGCGGCAAGCGCAATCCGGCGAATGACAATCCTGTCGATCCCATCTTCATGCTGTTCATTGTCCTGTGGGCGACGATGTTCTTCGGCGGCTTGGCAATGGCGTTCCTGCCGCCGATCTTCGGCACGAAACTGTCGCCGGGCGTGTACAAGTGGCTGGGCATGACGTTTCGCTACGGCCGTGGGCCAGCTTCGTCATCCTCCGGTGGCGGTGGCTGGACGTCGGGGACCTCGTCCGGCAGTGGCTGGTCGTCTGGAAGTTCCGGCAGCAGTTGGTCGTCCGGAAGTTCCGGCGGCGGGTTTTCAGGCGGCGGCGGTTCGTCCGGCGGCGGCGGTTCTTCAGGAAGCTGGTGAGACATCAATCATGGCAACACGACCGATCAGCCCCGAGGATCATGAGCGCATCGCCGATGCGATCCGCGCTGCCGAATCAAAGACCGACGGCGAGATCTACTGCGTCGTGGCGCATGCCAGCGACGGCTATTTCTTTCCGGCCGCTTTCATGGCGATGCTCGGCATGCTCGTCGTCAGCCTCGCCGTCGGTTATGGGCTGGAAGCCTGGTGGCTGTCGATCCGCTTGCCGCATTTCGTCATCGCCGAGCTTCTGGCGCTTGCCAGTGTGCTCATCCTGTTGTGGGCATTGCCGGCATTGCGCATCCATTTGGTGCCGAGGCGGCTGCGCTACCAGGCCGCCCACGCCAATGCGATGAAGCAGTTCCTCGCCCGCAACGTCCACCGCACCACGGCGCGCACTGGCGTGCTGGTGTTCGTCTCGATTGCCGAGCGCTACGCCGAGGTGGTCGCCGACAGCGGGATCGATTCTTGTGTCGGCCAGCATGTCTGGGACGGTGTCGTCCGCGACCTTACGGCGCATGCCGGCGACGATCGGCTTGCCGAGGGGTTCGTCAAGGCGATCCAAGCAGTCGGTGCGGTACTGGCCGAGCATTTTCCGGTCTCGACCGGCGACAGCAACGAACTGGACGACCATCTGGTCGAGATTTGATCTCGCCAAAGGCGGTTTCGCAGCGTCTCAAGGACGCACCGTCCGGCTGTGTGAAAGCATCGCGGCGGTTGACCGGACTCTTGCAATCGGGCGCAGCGGGTTTATGGTTAACCAATCATGAATACGCTGAGCATCGACATCAGGAAAGCCGAACCGCGCGATGCAGCCGCCATCGCCGACGTGCATCTCGAGGCCTGGCGCGGCGCCTATTCGGGCATCATCCCGCACCGCACGCTGACATCGATGATCAACCGCCGCGGCGCCGACTGGTGGGCGAATGCCATTCGCCGCGCTGCCACCGTCCTGGTCGTCGAAATCGGCGGCAAAATTGCCGGCTATGCGACGATCGGCAAGAACCGCGCCCGCGAACTCAGGCAGCAGGGCGAGATCTACGAACTTTACCTGCGGCCGGAATATCAAGGCATCGGGCTCGGCAGCCGGCTGTTCTCGGCCGCGCGGGCACGGCTGGCCGACCATGGCCTGAAAGGCATGGTGGTCTGGGCGCTGGAAGACAATCAGAACGCACTTGCCTTCTATGCCGGCGCCGGCGGCCGCGATGTTGCCGAAGGCGTCGAGATATTCGAGCAGAAGGCGCTGAAGAAGGTCGCTTTCGTCTGGGAATGACGGCCAGCGCATGATCCGGCCGGTTTTCGGTTCGGACGATCTCCCCGTACCATTCGCCGCATTGCACCATTCGCCGTCGCCCGCTATCGATCTGCAATCGAGAGAGGGATAAAGCGATGCGTATCGAAGCGATTGCCAGCGGAAAGAACCCGCCCGAGGACGTCAACGTCATAATCGAGGTGCCGATCGGCGGCGAGCCGATCAAGTACGAGATGGACAAGGAAGCCGGCACGCTGTTCGTCGACCGCTTTCTGCACACGTCGATGCGCTATCCCGGCAATTACGGTTTCGTACCACACACGCTATCGGGCGACGGCGACCCGATCGACGTATTGGTCTGCAACACGCGCGCGCTGGTGCCAGGCTGCGTCATCAATGTACGGCCGATCGGCGTGCTGGTGATGGAGGACAATGCGGGCCAGGACGAGAAGGTGATCGCGGTGCCTTCACCCAAGCTGACCTTGCGTTATGAGGACGTCCACGAATACACGCAATTGCCCGACATCACCCGCCAGCAAGTGCAGCACTTTTTCGAGCACTACAAGGATCTCGAACCCGGCAAATGGGTCAAGATCGAAGGCTGGTACGATGCGGCTTATGCCAAGAAGATGATCGTCGAGGCAATCGAGCGGGCCAGGCGCAAGTAATTGTCGGGCGCAAATAATCAGTTGTCGACGCGGCCGAAAGCGGGCGCGTCGCCAAGCACCTCACGCTTGTCCTTGCCGCAGGCGAAGGTGCGTGCCTTCTCGTCGGCAAGCTTGCGCGCCTGATCGTTGGCGGCGGGATTGCCGGTGGCGAGCACAAGGCCGATCGCGCAGCCTTCGTGGGCGTCAGGCTGGGCAACCTTGGCGACGATCAGCACTTCCGTCGACTTGTTCTCGCCCTCGGTATCGCTGATCGAGCGACGATGAATGACGGCGAAGGGAATGGCAGTTTTGCCGTTGGTTTCGATCCGCCACTCGACCTTGGGTCCAGCCGAATTGATACCGGAAAAGCTTTCCCAGACCGTGGTCATGTCGCCAGGTGGAAAGCCGTAGAACAGCGATTCCCGCGCGTCGTCGTAGGAAACCAGCACAGGGTAGCCGCGATAGCCCGAACAGGCGAGATCGGCCCAGTCCCCGTCGCCTTCTTCCGCTTGGGCATAGGTGACGCAGTCCTTCTCCCAATCGAGATCGGTATAGACGCTGGATATGTCGCCGGCCCGGGCCGCCTGGCAGAAACCGGCGAGGGCAAGCGGGATCAGGAGAGCGCGCATGGCGGAACAACTCAGTTCGGGGGGCGCAGCGTACCGTCAAATTTAGCAGCAGCCTAGAGGAAGTCAGGCTGCGCACAGTGGTCTGGTAAACGGAACACTATTTCTTCAAGCTTGCCTCTATCAGAAGATCGGCGTTGCGGGCCACCGACTGCGCCGGCCCGCCGGCACCGAACAGCTGGCCGCTAATATAGGCGCCCTCGATCAGCAGCAGCAGCCCGTCGCCCAGCGTGTCGGCGTCGCCGGCGCCCATCGCCGCCGCCATGGCGCGCAAGCGGCGGCGCAATTCCTGCTTGTTGGCCTCGCTCACGACGCGGGCCGGATGGCCAGGTTCGGGATATTCGACCGCGGCATTGGTCATGCCGCAGCCGCGATAGTCGGGCTTTTGCGTGCGCTTGCCGACACGCGTCAGGAAAGCGACGATCTGCGCGCGCGGATCGCCGGGATGGGCATCCACCGCCTCGTCGAAACGCTCCCAGAATTCGAGGTCATAGTGCCGGAGGTAGGATGCGGCCAGCTCGTCCTTGGACGGAAAGCTGCGGTAGAGGCTGGGCTTGGTGACGCCGGCACGCCGCACGATCTCGTCGACGCCGATCGCCCTGATGCCTTGCCGGTAGAACAGGTCGCGCGCGACCTGGAGAATCCGTTCGGCGGCGCGAGGCGGCGGTGCGTCATTCGCCTTGATCGTTGGTTCAATGCTTTTCATGCCTGGTCTGCCGGTTAGCTGGTTGACAATGTTACCGGTCGGTACGTATGTTTCGCGCTCCTGCAACGTACCGGTCAGTAACATGATAGCTCAATCCCGCCCGTTTGGCCAGCGCTACGCTTTCGTCGTGGTCGCCGTCATCTTCCTCTGCCTGCTGATCGCAGCGGGCCTGCGTTCGGCGCCGGCAGTCATGATGCTGCCGCTGGAGAACAGTTTCGGCTGGCGGCGCGACGTGGTGTCGCTGGCGGCGGCCACCGGCATCTTCCTCTACGGCCTGACCGGGCCGTTTGCCGCGGCGCTGATGGAGCGGATCGGGCTGCGCCGCACCTTGCTTGCCGCGCTGCTGTTGATGTCGGGATCGACCGCGCTCAGCCTGTTGATGACCAAACCGTGGCATCTGCTCCTCACCTGGGGCGTGTTTTCCGGCGTCAGCTCGGGCGCCGTCGCCACCGTGCTCGGCGCGACCATCGTCAACCGCTGGTTCAAGACCAATCGCGGCCTGGTGATGGGACTGATGTCGGCGTCCAGTGCCACCGGGCTGCTGGTCTTCCTGCCGCTGCTCGCCTCGCTCGCCCAGTCGGGCGGCTGGAGGCCGATTGTCATCGCGGTCTCGGTTGCCACCGCCTGCCTGCTGCCGCTGGTCTGGCTGCTGGTGCCGGAGCGGCCGGCCTCCATCGGCATGGTGCGCTATGGCGCCGAGCTCGACGACGTGCCGCCGTCACCACCTGCCGCGCAAGGCAATTTCCTCGCGCATACGATGAGCACGCTGCGCCGCGCCGCCGGCACGCGCGTCTTTTGGTATCTGTTCGCCACTTTCTTCGTCTGCGGCTTCACCACCAACGGGTTGGTCGGCACTCACCTGATCGCCTTTTGCGGCGATATGGGCATTGGCGAAGTGCAGGCTGCAGGCCTGCTCTCGATGATGGGCATCTTCGATCTTATCGGCACGACGCTGTCGGGCTGGCTCACCGACCGTTTCGACCCGCGCAAGCTGCTCGGCGTCTATTACGGTATTCGCGGCCTGTCGCTGATCTATTTGCCCTATTCCGGCTTCTCGGCGACCAGCCTGATCATCTTCGCCGTGTTTTACGGACTGGACTGGATCGCCACGGTGCCGCCGACGCTCAGGCTTTCCAACGAGGCGTTCGGCGACCGCAGCGGGCCGATCGTCTTCGGCTGGATCGTCGCAGGCCATCAGGTTGGCGCCGCGACAGCGGCCTTCTTCGGCGGCACCATGCGCGAGCTGCAAGGCAATTACGAGCTTGCCTTCCTGATCGCCGGTATGACGGCAATAGCCGCCGCCTGCATCTCGCTGCTGATCAACACCAGCCGCCCGGCGTTCGACCCGGAACCGCAAGCGGCGTAGGGCGCGATCGGCCGTGCTAATCTCCCCCCTTGAGGGGGAGATGGCCGCGAAGCGGCCAGAGGGGGTCGGTCCGACTGGGCTCGGCCCCTTATCGCCGATGCAGGAGGCCGGCGCTCCGCGCGAGACGACCCCCTCTGTCGCCTTCGGCGACATCTCCCCCTCGAGGAGGGAGATTCGCCAGCCTGTTCACTGTTACGAAACCTTCATCGTTTCGAAATGTGCCTGAAACATTGAAGCTGGAGCTTGGCGGCGACGTTCAATGCCATCCAGGAGACAGCCATGAACAAGATTTCGATGACGCGGCGCGCTTTCGTCACGTCGGCCAGCGCCGTTGGCCTGGTCGGCGCCTCGGGCCTGGCGCTTCCCTATTACTCGCGCGCCAATCAGCGCCCGGCTTTCACCCATGGCATCCAGTCCGGCGACGTCGACGCCACCAGCGGCATGGTCTGGACACGCACCGACCGGCCGTCGCGCGTCATGTTCGAGGTGTCGCCGACCGAAAGCTTCACCAATGCCGTCCGCCTGGCGCCGCTCGATACCTCGCCGGCCAGCGATTATACGGTGAAGCGGCTGCTTACCGATCTCGCCTCCGACCAGGACATCTTCTACCGCATGGTCGCGGCCGATCTTGCCGACATCAACGCCGTTTCCGAGCCGGTCGTCGGCCGCTTCCGCACGGCACCTGCCTCGAAGCGCGACATTCGCTTTGCTTGGTCGGGCGACACCGCCGGCCAAGGCTGGGGCATCGACGAGACCGGCATGAAGACCTACGCCACCATTGCCAAGCACACGCCCGACTTCTTCCTGCATTCGGGCGATACGATCTATGCCGATGGTGCGATGAAGGACGAGGTCGACCTGCCCAACGGCGGCAAGTGGAAAAACAAAGTGCTGATCGACGAGAAGCGCAAGGTTGCCGAGACGCTGGACGAATACCGGGCGCAGTGGAAATACAACATGATGGACAGGCATGTGCTGGCGCTCAGCGCCATCTGTCCGACCTTCTATCAGTGGGATGACCACGAGGTGCTGAACAACTGGTCGGACTCGAAGGACCTGAGCGCCGACGATCGCTACACTGAAAAATCCATCCATGTGCTGACGGCACGTGCGGCGCGCGCCTTCCACGAAATGACGACGATCCGTTACGAGCCGTCGGAGCCCGGCCGCGTCTACCGCAAGATCGCCTATGGTCCGCTGCTCGACGTGTTCTTCCTCGACATGCGTTCCTACCGCGGCCCCAACGGTCCGGATATGCAGGAGACGATGACGCCGCAATCGCGCATCCTCGGTGAACAGCAGATCAAATGGCTGAAGCGTGAACTGGCGAATTCCAACGCAACCTGGAAAATCATCGCCGCCGACATGCCGCTCGGCCTCGTCGTCTGGAACGACGGCACCAAGAAGGTAGGGGCCGAGGCGGTCAGCAATGGCGACAATGGCCCGGCCAAAGGGCGTGAGCTGGAAATTGCCGACCTTCTTCGCTATATAAAGAATGCGGGTATCAGCAACACTGTCTGGCTCACCGCAGACGTGCATTACACAGCCGCGCATTACTACAATCCGGACAAGGCGCAGTTCCAGGACTTCAATCCGTTTTGGGAATTCGTTTCGGGTCCGATCCATTCCGGCACGTTCGGGCCTAATGGTTTCGATATGACATTCGGCCCGGAGCTGAAGTTCATAAAGGCACCAACTGCCGAACAGGGTCAAAACCTGGCGCCTTCGGCCGGCCTGCAGTTCTTCGGGCTCGTCGAAATCGATGGCGCCACCGAGCAGTTGACGGTGCGGCTGATGGATCGCGACGACAGCGAACTCTACAAGGTCACGCTCGATCCGGTGCGGTCGGCGTGAGCGACGGCGCCACTACCCTCGGGCCAGCCCGAGGGTAGGGCGTATATCAATCGGGATAGCAGACGACGGGAATGTTGGGCCAGACGGCGCTGTCGCATCCGGCATTTTGCTGCCGCTGCTTGAAGGCGGCGCTGACCGGCCCGGTCACCACCGGATCGACGCCATCGGGAGCATCGGCAAAAAGCTGCTCCGCCGACGGCTTGTCGGACGGCAAAGCAGACCGCGTCTCCTTGAACGACGCCGCCGACTGCGCCGCGCCGGCCGCGAGGAGGACGGCGAGCGCGGTACATGCCAAAATCGGCCGGAGTTTGATGCCTATCTCGATCATGAAATTCGAACTGTCCGGACCATGAAAGGTTCCGCCTTGGTTAATAATTCCACTTCACACCAAGACATTTAAGATTTGGTGACTTTATTTGGTGGCTCGCCTCCTCTTTCGCAATTGCGAAAAACCCTGTATGAGCCGCCCAACCGAAAGAGGCAGCGCCTTTTGGCCTGCTGCCTGCAACGCTCCCGAGACCGAAACATGAAAATCCGCAATATCGCGATCATCGCGCACGTCGACCATGGAAAAACCACCCTTGTCGACCAGCTTCTGAAACAGTCCGGCTCGTTCCGCGACAACCAGCGCGTCGCCGAGCGCGCCATGGATTCGAACGACCTCGAAAAGGAACGCGGCATCACCATCCTGGCCAAGGCGACCTCGGTCGACTGGAAGGACACCCGCATCAACATCGTCGACACGCCCGGCCACGCCGACTTCGGCGGCGAGGTCGAGCGCATTCTGTCGATGGTGGATTCGGCCATCGTGCTGGTCGACGCCGCCGAGGGGCCGATGCCGCAGACCAAATTCGTCGTCGGCAAGGCGCTCAAGGTTGGACTGAAGCCGATCGTCGTCATCAACAAGATCGACCGGCCCGATGCCCGTCACGTCGAAGTGGTCAACGAGGTGTTCGATCTTTTTGCAGCACTTGACGCCACCGACGAGCAGCTCGACTTCCCTATCCTTTATGGTTCAGGCCGCGACGGCTGGGTCTCGGAAAACCCCGAAGGTCCGAAGGACCAGGCTCTGGCGCCGCTGTTCGACCTCGTCATCAAGCACGTGCCGGCGCCGACCGTTCATCCCGGCCCGTTCCGCATGATCGGCACCATCCTGGAAGCCAATCCGTTCCTCGGCCGCATCATCACCGGCCGTATCGAATCCGGCACGCTGAAATCCAACCAGGCTGTCAAGGTGCTGCACCATGACGGCACCCAGGTCGAAACCGGCCGCATTTCGAAGATCCTCGCTTTCCGCGGGCTCGAGCGCCAGCCCATCGACGAGGCGCAGGCGGGCGACATCGTCGCTATTGCCGGCCTGTCGAAGGGCACCGTCGCCGACACCTTCTGCGACCCGTCGGTGACGGAACCGCTGCATGCGCAGCCGATCGATCCGCCGACCGTGACGATGTCGTTCCTGGTCAATGATTCGCCGCTGGCCGGCACCGAAGGCGACAAGGTGACCAGCCGCGTCATCCGCGACCGCCTGCTGCGCGAGGCCGAAGGCAATGTCGCGCTGAAGATCGAGGAATCGCCGGATAAGGATTCGTTCTTCGTCTCCGGCCGCGGCGAATTGCAGCTGGCCGTGCTGATCGAGACGATGCGCCGCGAAGGTTTTGAGATCGCCGTGTCGCGGCCGCGCGTTGTCATGCAGAAGGGCGACAGCGGCGAATTACTGGAGCCGGTCGAGGAAGTCGTCATCGACGTCGACGAGGAGCATGCCGGCGTCGTCGTGCAGAAGATGTCGGAGCGCAAGGCCGAGATGGTCGAGCTTCGCCCTTCGGGCGGCAATCGCCAGCGCATCGTCTTTCACGCACCGACGCGCGGATTGATCGGCTACCAGTCGGAACTGTTGACCGACACGCGCGGCACCGCTGTGATGAACCGGCTGTTCCATGCCTATGAACCTTACAAGGGTGAGCTGCCGGGCCGTACCAACGGCGTGCTGATCTCCAACGAACAGGGTGAATCGGTGGCGTACGCCATGTGGAACCTGGAAGACCGCGGCCCGATGGTCATCGACCCCGGCGTCAAGGTCTATCAGGGCATGATCATCGGCATCCATTCCAGGGACAACGACCTCGAAGTCAACGTGCTCAAGGGCAAGAAGCTGACCAACATCCGCGCCGCCGGCAAGGACGAGGCGGTGAAGCTGACACCGCCGATCCGCATGACGCTGGAACGCGCGCTGGCCTGGATCCAGGACGACGAGCTGGTCGAAGTGACGCCGAAGACCATCCGCCTGCGCAAGCTCTATCTCGATCCGAACGAGCGCAAGCGTTTTGAGAAGTCGGCGAAAGTGGTCGGCGCGGCGTAAGAGCTTTTATTCTGGGCGGAATGGAGGGGCGAAACACGCGTTCCTTCCCGCTGAGCGGACACGGCTTGTCGCCAGAAGGAATGTGGCGCCGGCCGCTCAGTGTCTCTTCAGAGGCTACAGCGGAGTCGTCGCAATACCATGATATTTTCGCTCTCTCCTTCTTTGTCACGGTAGTTTAGCTGTGGGTAAAGGCGGGGAAACGGGTGTGGGAAATGCCGTTCTGGCTTTCGTCCGGAGCCTTATGCAAGATGACATGCGGCGAAGGCTCGTTGCTCACAAGAATCTTGTTGGATTTGGCAATGCAGTATTGCCAGCGATCGAGCACGAACTTGCAAGGATCGATCTAGGCAAGGTTTCTCATCACGAAATCACAACGCTTGTGGCGGGCCTCGCTACTGCTCTGCACGATATCAACGAAGACGCATCCCGACGATATATGTCGGCTTCGCTCGCAAGACCGATAACTCCCCTCATGCGAGCTGCGCTCCGCAGCATCGTCCGCTTTACAATGGACGACTGGCGGCGGTCTTCGGTCGGCGGCATCATTGTTCTGGAGCATGGCAAGCTCGACAGTCGCTTTGAAGCCTCTCGGCACGTTGGCCGCTGGCTCGCAAATGTACCTGAAGCCGATCTGGTTGGCATTTCGCGAATCTACATAATCCCGGAACCTCCCGAGCCCGAATTCGCCGGTACCTACCTCCAGGCGGTATCGGTCATCGAGATTGTCTGGCGACGCCCGTCCGAGCACAGGATTGGGAACGTAGTTCGGAGATTCATGATCGAGAAAACGCTCTATCATGAGGTAGGACACCACGCGCTGCAGCATGTCGAATCTGGACAGGATCCTGATCAGGAACGGCAGGCAGACCGTTACGCATGGAAAATGATGCGCAAGGCACATCCCAATCTATCGATGCTTACTCTTCCCTTGCGATTCCTTGGCGCGTTTCAGCGAAGGAAAAATGCCAAGGATTTGGAAACAGCTTAGGATTGCGTTTCGGGAAATCGGCGAAAGTGGTCGGCGCGGCGCAAGTTTCTTTCTTGTAGTCTACAACAACGAGGGAAGGGAGCACTCGTGTGCTCCCTTCCCTCGTTGTTTCATCCGCCGGCAGCCGAGATGATGGCTTCCCGGTCGGGCTCGCCGACGAGATAGACGCGGATCGTCGTTCCCGTTCGAGCCGGCTTGCGCAAGGCTTTGCCCCCGTCCGGACCAATGACCAGCAATCGCTTCTCTTCCCAAACCTGTAGCCGCGATCGCGAGACACCGAGTTCGTTGGCGAGCAACCGGTCGAGCCGCAGCGTTGTCGGCATTTCGAGCCAGAGCTGAAGTTCGAGAGCGCTGGTATTTTCCGGCCTGTCCCCGAGCACCTGCTTATGAACGATGGCTTCAGGAAACGCCTCGACGCGCCCGATCCTGCTTCGCAATGCGGCAACATCGAAAGCATGGCGCCGCGCCAGGACCGGATCATTGCTTTCGAGCGCCTGCAATATTGCCGGTTCGATATCGCGGCGGCTTGAGCGCTCCAGAATGCCGAAATTCCAGGAATTGTCGCAGTCGATGCAGCGGTAGATCAACCAGGCGTCAATGCGCTTGCCGTTGGCATTGACCCGGAATTTGCCGCTGCAGCGATAGGCTTTCAGGCCGCCGCAGCGATTGCAGTTGAGGTGAGGTCGAGGTGCGGTCTTGGATGTGATCGCCCAGCGGATACGCAATATCGAAGGCATGCCGAAAAGCCCTTCCCGTCGGGAAGTTCGTCAGATCGGCGATATCGAGAACCCTTGCGGGCACGGCGTGGCGAGAGACTGCGGCAGTTGGAAATCAGGTGTCGCGGGTGGTTATGCGCGACAGCGGTTCAGCAGTGCCAAACCGGTCTCGAACCGCCACCCGAGGAACACATGATGTGAAAACAGGCATCGCGACTGCGACGCCCTGCTCTGTGTTGGGGGAGTTGACGAGACCGGCGGTTACGTAGGCAAAGTGAAGCTCGGAAAGGATTTCGGAACGACATCTCTAGCCGTGAGGTGCCTGGCCGACAAGCCTTCTTTCGGTAGACGCTACCGTCGCCGGAACAGTTGGGTTATGTTGAACGACCCAAACATGTCAAACGAGACCGCGTCATGCATTTCACGTCGCTGCTGATTTTTGCCGGCGCCCTGCTTGTTGCAGCCGGCTCGCCCGGCCCATCGATCGCCGCTCTTGTGGCGCGGGTCATCTCGAAAGGGTTTCGCGACGTGTTTCCGTTCCTGCTTGCGATGTGGATCGGCGAAGCGATCTGGCTGTCCCTGGCGGTGTTTGGCCTCGCCGTGGTGGCGCAGACGTTCCATTTTGCCTTTGTCGTCGTGAAATGGGTTGGCGTTGCTTATCTCGCCTGGCTGGCCTGGAAGATGTGGACGGCGCCGGTCGAGGCAAAAGAAGGTTCGCTGCCGCGCGAAGATTCGCCCGTCAAGCTGTTCTTTGCCGGCATGGCGGTGACGCTCGGCAACCCGAAGATCATGATGTTCTACCTGGCGCTGCTGCCGACCATCATCGACCTCGGTTCGGTCAGCATGATCGGCTGGGTCGAGCTGACCGCGACCATGGCCGTTGTCCTGGTCGCTATCGATTTGACCTGGGTGCTCGCCGCATCACAGGCGCGCAAGCTGCTCAAAAGCAAGCGGGCGATGAAGATCGCCAACCGCGTCAGCGCCGGAACCATGGCCGGCGCTGCGGCGGCTATCGCGGCGCGGTCCTGAGCCGGCGCGTCAACCCATTTCGATTATCGGCGCAATCTCGACGCTGAAACCCGGGTCCGTCAGGATAGGACAATCCTTGGCTTTGCCGACGGCATCGTCGATGTCTTTCGCTTCGATGATGGTGTAACCGGCGGTCGGATTGCTACCGCCATTGTTCTCGACCTTGCCGCCGGGCAGCAGGGTCTTCGACATGCCGACTGGATTGCCACCGTCGACCACGGCTGAGCCAAGCTTGCCGTACCAGCCGTTCCAGGCATCCATCGCTGCCTTCCGTTCGGCCTCCTCGGTCGGCATCTTGCCCGAGCCGTGATAGACGTAGAGAAATTTCGCCATGTTCTCCTCCTTTGATCGGCGGCATCGAACCGGCATGCGGTCATGCCGCATGCCGATCATCGGACCAAACCGGCAAACAAGCAACGAGAATGCGAAGTAGCTAATATAATGTGTGGTTGGCTCGCAACGGCGGTGCCTATCGCGCCATCGCATGGTATTCATCGTTCGGCCGCATGTCGATTGCCGATGCCAGCCGGTTCGACATGTTGAAGAACGCCGCGGTCGAGGCGACGTCCCAGATGTCGCGGTCGGAAAAGCCGACTTGCCGCAGCGCCGCCCGGTCCGCTTCGACGATCTTTGCCGGCTGCCCGGTCAGCTTCACCGCGAATTCGAGCATGGCGCGTTGCCTGTCCGACAGCTCGGCGGCGCGAAAATTCATCACCATCATCTCGCCGAAGGCCGGGTCGCCGGAAAGCTGGCGCACCGCCGCGCCATGCGCGACCAGGCAATAGTAGCAATGGTTGATCGACGAGACGGCCACCGCGATCATCTCGCGCTCGAGTTTCGACAGGCCGGATTCACCCAGCATCAAATCATTGTACATGTCGGTGAAAGCGCGCAGCTTCTTCTCGTCGAAGGCATAGGCGAGCAGCACATTGGGAACGAGGCCGAGCTTCTCCCGGCACTTGGCGAAATAGGCCTTGGTCGCGTCGCTCAGCTCCGCCGGTGCCAGGTCAAGCGCGGTAATTTTCTCCGTCATGGCGGATTTCTCCTCGTTTTCGCCAGGCTGCCGGTGAATTTCGACATTTCGTCGCAAGCCGTCAAACCTTTGTCGCCAAATACCCGTCATCTGTTAGCATAGCCGCAAAAACATGTGACGGGAGGGACTCATGGCCAGCGTAAAGTCAGCGAGCCGGTTGAAAAAAGCCGGCGTGACGAGGGGTGAAGCCGCGGGTGGCGAAAAGCCCGGCAGGCTTGCCGACTACTTGCTGGCCCGAGCTCCGGCCGAAGATGTCGCCGCCTACGACGTCATCGATCTCGAACGCGCTGCCGAACTCGCCGGCCGCGCAGTGGCCAGGCACAAGAAGGACGACTGCGTCGTTGCTATAGACGTTGATTCCGGTGTCGTCCGCCAGCGCCGGCCGATGACGGTGATCACCGTCGTCAACGACAACATGCCGTTCCTGTTCGATTCCGTCCTCGGCGAGATTACAGAAAGCGCCGGCGAGCCGCTGCTGGTTACCCATCCGGTCATAGTCGTCAGGCACGGCAAGAACGGCGTCGAGGAAATCCTCGGCGATGGCGGTTATGCCAAGGGCGACCACAGCCATGACCGACTGAGCGTCATCCATGTCCATATCGGCCGCCTTTCGGCCGAGCAGGCCGAAGGCCTGGCCGCACGCCTGACGAAGCTGCTCGGCCAGGTGCGAGCCGCCGTCACCGACTGGAAGCCGATGCTTGCCCGCCTCGACCAGGCGATCTCGGAATTCCGCTACTCGCCAGTGCCGCTCGACAAGGCCCATGTCACCGAGGCGATCGCCTTCCTCGAATGGCTGCGCGACGACAATTTCACCTTTCTCGGCATGCGCGAATTCAACTACACCGGCGGCGAGACGAGCGGCATGCTCGAGCGCGCCGAAAAGCCCGGCCTCGGCATCCTTTCCGATCCCGACGTGCTGGTGCTCAGGCGCGGCACCGAAGCGGTGAGCACGACGCCGGAAATCCGTGCCTTCCTGCATGGGCCGGAACCGCTGATCGTCACCAAGGCCAACGCCAAGTCATCGGTGCACCGCCGCATCTACCTCGACTACATTGGCGTCAAGACCTACACCGGCAAAGGCGTGCTTTCAGGCGAGCTCCGTATCGTCGGCCTGTTCACCTCGACTGCCTATACGCGCTCGGTGATGAAGATCCCCTACCTGCGCTCGAAGGCGGAAACCGTCATTGCCAAATCCGGCTTCAATCCAAGCGACCATTCCGGCAAAGCTTTGATCAACGTGCTGGAGAGCTATCCGCGCGACGAGCTGTTCCAGGTTCCGGTGCCGATCCTGCGCAAGCATGCCGAAGCCATACTGGGCTTGATCGAGCGACCGCGCGTCAGGGCATTGGTGCGTGTCGACCAGTTCGACCGCTTCGTCTCCGTGCTCGTCTTCGTGCCGCGCGACCGCTACGACAGCGTCGTGCGCGAGAAGATCGGCACCTATCTGAAGACCGTCTTCGAAGGCCGGCTGTCGGCCTATTATCCGGCCTTCCCGGAAGGCGGGCTGGCGCGCGTCCATTTCATCATCGGCCGCTCCGGCGGCAAGACGCCGAAGGTCGAGCAGGCGACGATCGAGGCGGCGATCCGCGACATCGTACGGACCTGGGACGATGCACTGCGCGAGACCGCGACAGAGACCGGCGCCGATGCGAGACTCACGGCCATCGCCTCGCGTTTTTCGGAAAGTTATCGCGACAGTTTTCCGCCGGCCGTGGCGCTTGCCGACGCCAGGCGCATCGCCAAGCTCGATGCGTCAAATCCGATCGCCATCGACTATTACCGTCACACCGTCCAGAAGCCGCATCAGGCGGCGCTGAAGATCTATCACCATGGCAGCCCGGTGGCGCTGTCGCGGCGCGTGCCCGTGCTGGAAAACATCGGTTTCCGCGTCATCAGCGAGCGCACTTTCGAGGTCGGCGACATTCAATCCGGCATGGTCTTCATCCACGACATGGAACTCGAGAACAGCTACGGCAGGCCGATCGACCTCGGCAATGGCGGCGCGCTGTTCGAGGATGCGTTCCTTTCCGTCTGGCGCGGCGATGTCGACAATGACGGCTATAACGGCCTTGCCCAGACCGCCGGCCTGTGGTCGGGCGAGATCACCGTCCTGCGCGCCTATGGCCGCTATCTGCAGCAGGCCGGCATCCCGCAGAGCCAGGATTTCATCGCCGCCGCACTCAACCGTTATCCCGAGATCGCCCGCGGCCTGCATGCGCTGTTTGTCGCCCGCCTCAGCCCGACGGCCGAGACGGAAGGCGTCGTTCAGGCCAAACATCTGAAAGCCAAGATCACGGATGCGCTGGAAGACGTTCCCAACATTGACGACGACACCATCATCCGCCGTTATCTGAACCTGATCGAAGCCTCGCTGCGCACCAATCATTTCGTTTCCGATACGAAACAGAAAGGCCAATCGCTGGCGATCAAGCTCGATTCGCAATCGGTCGACGGGCTGCCGGCGCCGCGGCCATGGCGGGAGATCTTCGTCTACGGCTCCGAGGTCGAGGGTGTGCATCTGCGCTTCGGCCCGGTCGCGCGTGGCGGCCTGCGCTGGTCGGACCGTGCGCAGGACTATCGCACCGAGGTGCTCGGCCTGGTCAAGGCACAGCAGGTCAAGAATGCGGTGATCGTGCCGGTTGGCGCCAAGGGCGGCTTCTACCCGAAAAAGCTGCCGATGAGCGCCGGGCGCGACGCAATTTTCGAGGCCGGCACGGCCGCCTACAAGAATTACGTTTCCAGCCTGTTGTCGATCACCGACAATATCGGGCTGGACGGCGTCATCCCGCCAGCCGGCGTCGTGCGGCGCGATCAGGATGATCCGTATTTCGTCGTCGCCGCGGACAAGGGCACGGCGACCTTCTCGGACATCGCCAACGCCATCAGCGAAAGGCACGGCTTCTGGCTCGACGACGCTTTCGCCAGCGGCGGTTCGGCCGGCTACGACCACAAGAAGATGGGCATCACCGCCAAGGGCGCCTGGGAAGCGGTCAAGCGGCATTTCCGCGAGATGAACCGCGACATCCAAACCACGCCGTTCACCGCCATCGGCGTTGGCGACATGTCAGGTGACGTGTTCGGCAACGGCATGCTGCTGTCGGAGCAGACCCGGCTGATCGCCGCCTTCGATCATCGCGACATCTTCATCGATCCCGATCCCGACATGGCGGCTTCGATGGCCGAGCGCCGGCGTATGTTCGCTCTCGCCCGCTCAAGCTGGCAGGATTACGACAAGACGAAGCTGTCCGAAGGCGGCATCATCGTCTCGCGCAGCCAGAAGTCGATCACCTTGCCGGCCGCCGCGGCTGCAGCTATCGGCCTCGGCAAGACAACGGCCACGCCGGTCGAGATCATGAGTGCCATCCTCAAGGCGCCGGCAGATCTTTTGTGGTTCGGCGGCATCGGCACCTATGTCAGGGCATCGGGCGAGACCAACCAGGACGTCGGCGACCGTGCCAATGACGCGATCCGCATCACCGCGCTCGACCTGCGTGCCAAGGTCATCGGTGAAGGCGCCAATCTCGGCGTCACGCAGCGGGCGCGCATCGAATTCGGATTGAATGGCGGCCGCTGCAACTCAGATGCGATCGACAATTCGGGCGGCGTGAACTGCTCAGACGTCGAGGTCAACATCAAGATCGCGCTGGCTTCCGCCATGCGAAAGGGATCGCTGACGCGGCCGTCGCGCAACAAATTGCTGGCCGAGATGACCGACGAGGTCAGCGCCCTGGTGCTGTCCAACAATTACCAGCAGACGCTGGCGCTGTCCCTTGCTCGCAAGCGCGGCCTTGCCGACATTGCCCATCAGAGCCGCTTCATGGAGGCGCTCGAGGCGCGCGGGCTGCTCGACCGTGCCGTCGAGACGCTGCCGTCGCCGGCGGCTGTTGCCGAGCGCGAAGCGCGCGGCGAGCCGCTCACCCGGGCCGAGCTCGGCGTGCTGCTTGCCTATGCCAAGATCGTGCTGTTTTCCGATATCGTCGCCAGCGACGTGCCGGACGATCCGCATTTCGACCGCGACCTGATGGGTTACTTTCCCGACGGCATGGCAAAGAAATATGCGGCGGAAATCCACGGCCATCGCCTGCGCCGCGAGATCATCGCCCGTGTCGTCGCCAATGATCTGGTCAATCGCGGCGGCCCGTCCTTCGTCAACAGGCTGCAGGAAGCGACCGGGCGCAGTGCCGCCGATGTCGTGCGCACCTTCGCCGTGGTGCGGGATGGCTTTGCACTGCCGGCGCTCTATCGCCAGATCGACGCGCTCGACAACCAGATCGACGGACAGATCCAGCTCGACCTCTATCAGGCGGTCAGCCGGCTGATCTATGTGACCAGCGGCTGGTACCTGAAGAACGATGCCGACACTGCACTGCTCGGGCAGCGGATTGCCGAGTTGCAGGATGCGCGCAAGGCGCTGGAGCCGAAGCTCGTTTCGCTGCTGCCGGCCTTCTCGCGCGAGCGGATCGAGGAGCGGCGGCACAGCCTGTCGAAGGGCGGCGCGCCCGAGAGCCTTGCCGAGCAACTGGCGTTGACCGATGTGGCGGAACTCATCCCCGACATAGCGCTGACGGCGCGGACGGCAAATGCCGGCATCGTCGCTGCCGCCAAGGCGTTTTTTGCAGTCAGCGATGTCTTCCGCATCCCGCGCGTCGAAGATGCGGCGCGCTCGATCACGCCCTCGGATTATTACGATCAACTGGCGCTTTCCCGCGCCACCGACACGATCGGCGCGGCCAGGCGCGGCATCGCGGTGGCGGCGCTGACCGGCCATGCCGAGGCGGCGGATCCGGTGACGGCATGGTTGGAGGCCGGCGGCGAACGGGTCGGACGCATCCGCGAGCGGTTGCAGGCTCTGACCGAGGGCGGCGACATCACCGTGTCGCGGCTGTCGGTGGCATCCGGCCTGATGAGTGATCTGACGCAGCTGTGAGACGTCTTCCATATCGCGCGGGATTGCCGGCAAGAACCGCGCTATAGAGCAAACGGCGCGCTGCTTTGGGGGGCGCCGGACCATGATCCCAAAAAGTGACGATCGGCTTTTGGACAAGATCGTGCTCAACAAGAAGACGGAGCATCATTCCGATTCGATCGGCATGGAGCAAGCTCCAGCGGAGGGACATGGCTGAGATGGCAGTGCAGCGGGCATCGGGACGCGGCATCTGGGGATGGATGCTGTTCGACTGGGCGGCACAGCCGTTTTTCACGGTCGTTACCACCTTCATCTTCGGTCCTTATTTCGTCTCGCGTATGGCCAGCAATCCGGAGACCGGGCAAGCGGCCTGGGGCTACGGCATTGCCGCCGCCGGCCTCGTCATTGCCGTTTTGTCGCCGGTCCTCGGCTCGATCGCCGATCAGACCGGACCACGCAAACCGTGGATAGCCTTCTTCGCCGCGGTCAAGATCACCTGCCTCACCCTGCTGTGGTTTGCCGCGCCCGGCTCTGATCTTTTTCTGGTCGTGGCGTTGTTCTCGCTGGCGTCGGTCGCGGCGGAATTCTCGACCGTGTTCAATGATTCGATGATGCCCCGCCTGGTGCCGAAGAGCGACATCGGCAGGATCTCGAACATGGCCTGGGGACTCGGCTATCTCGGCGGCATGATCGCACTGATCTTCGTCGTTACCGTCATGGCCGGCTCGCCTGAAACCGGCAAGACCGTCGTTGGGCTCGACCCGATCTTCGGCCTCGACCCCAGGCTCGGCGAGGACGCGCGCGCTACCGGGCCGTTGTCGGCGGGCTGGTATTTCCTGTTCATCCTGCCGATGTTCTTCTTCACGCCTGATGCGATCAAAGGCATTCCAATCGGGCCGGCGGTGCGCGAAGGCCTGTCGGAACTGAAGTCGACGCTGGCCGAAGTGCGCAAGCGCAGCGGCATTTTTCGCTTTCTCGTCGCCCGTATGATCTATCAGGACGGCGTCAATGCACTGCTGGCGCTGGGCGGAACGTTTGCGGCGGCAATGTTCCATTGGTCGATTACCGAGATCGGCCTGTTCGGCATCATCCTCAACGTCGTTGCCATCGTCGGCTGCCTGGTTGCCGCACGCCTCGACACAGCGCTGGGTTCCAAGACCATAGTGATGATTTCGCTGGTCATGCTGAGCATTGCCACGATCGGCATCGTTTCGACCGGACCGGGCTATACGCTGTTCGGCGCCTGGGTGATGCCCGGACTGGATGGTGGCGGATTGTTCGGCACGGCGGCGGAAAAAGCCTACATTTTCTACGGCCTGCTGATCGGGCTTGCTTTCGGCCCGGTGCAGGCATCGTCGCGCTCCTACATGGCGCGCAGCGTCTCCGCTGCCGAATCGGGCCGCTATTTCGGCATCTATGCGCTGGCCGGCCGGGCAACCAGTTTTGCCGCACCCTTCATGGTGGCCACGATCACCCTGGCCAGCGGCTCGGCGCGGCTCGGCATGGCGGCGATCGTGCTGTTCCTTGGCGCCGGCATGGCGATCCTGATCGGCACGCCCTATCCGGCAGATCGGCCGGCGGAGTGAGCTGCTCTTGCCTTCTCCCACAGCGGGAGGGTAACGCGTTCAATGCCGGAAATGCCTCACTCCGGTGAAGACCATGGCAATGCCGTGAGCGTCGGCGGCGGCGATGACATCGTCGTCGCGCATCGAGCCGCCGGGCTGGATGACGGCGGTGGCGCCGGCTTCGATTGCCGACAAAAGCCCGTCCGCGAACGGGAAAAAGGCATCCGAGGCGACGACCGAGCCCCTGGTCAAAGGCTCCGTCAGGCCGGCAGCCTCGGCCGCGTCGAGCGCCTTGCGCGCCGCGATGCGCGAGGAATCGACCCGGCTCATCTGGCCGGCGCCGATGCCGACTGTAGCGCCATCCCTGGCATAGACGATGGCGTTCGACTTGACGTGCTTTGCCACGCGAAAAGCGAATTTCAGATCGGCCAATTCGGCCGGCGTCGGAGCGCGCCTGGTCACCACTTTCAGCTCGAGGTCATCCACCACCGCGTTGTCGCGGCCCTGGACCAGCAAACCGCCGGCAACCGATTTCAAGCCAAGGCCCGCCGCGCGCGGGTCGGGCAGGCCGCCGGTGACCAGCAGGCGTAGGTTCTTCTTGGCGGCAATGATGCGGACTGCTTCTTCGGACGCCTCCGGTGCGATGATCACTTCGGTAAAGGTCTTGACGATCTCTTCGGCGGTTCCGGCATCGAGGATGCGGTTCATGGCGACGATGCCGCCGAAGGCCGAGACCGGGTCGCAGGCCAGCGCCTTGGCATAGGCCGCCTGCAGCGAAGCGTCCTCAGCGACGCCGCACGGGTTGGCGTGCTTGATGATGGCAATTGCTGCGGAGCGCGACGGGTCGAACTCGCCGACCAGCTCGAAGGCAGCGTCGGTGTCGTTGATGTTGTTGTAGGAAAGCTGCTTGCCCTGAAGCTGGCGCGCCGTGGCGACGCCCGGCCGCCTGTCGCCGTTGACATAGAAGCCGGCGCCCTGATGCGGGTTTTCGCCATAGCGCATCACCGACTGCAGCTTGCCGCCGAAGGCGCGCCATGTCGGATGCTCGATCTCAAGCGCCTCGGCGAACCATCCCGAGATCGCCGCATCGTAGGTGGCGGTGCGGGCAAAGGCCTTGGCTGCCAGCTTCTTGCGGAAATCCAGCGACAACGACCCGAAATTCATCTCCAGCGCGTTGAGCACCGAGGCATAGTCATCGGGATCGGTGACGATGCCGACATAGGCGTGGTTCTTGGCCGAGGCACGGATCATCGCCGGGCCGCCGATGTCGATGTTCTCGACGATCGCCGCGTAGTCGGCGCCGGAGCGACGCACCTCTTCGAACGGATAGAGATTGGAGACGACGAGATCGATCGGCTCGATGCCGTGGTCGCGCATCGCTGCGGCGTGCTCGGGATCGTCGCGCACGCCAAGCAGTGCGCCATGCACCGACGGGTGCAGCGTCTTAACGCGGCCGTCCATGATCTCGGGAAAGCCGGTGAGCTCGGACACGTCGCGCACCGCCATGCCCGCCTCGGCAAGGGCCCTTGCGGTGCCGCCGGTCGAGACTAGCTCGACGCCGGCCGAAGCCAGCGCCCTGGCGAAATCGATCAGGCCGGTCTTATCAAAGACGGAAAGGAGCGCGCGACGGATGGGTACAAGGTCGGGCGCGGGAATGTTCTTGGCGGCGACGGCCATGGGCTGGCGGCCTTTCCAGTTCTGGTTGGAGAGCGTCCGCGGGCCGTAGCATATGAGGCCCGGAAATCAAGCCGCAAGACTTGATCAGTGTCTGCCGTTGCCACCGGCTTCAGCTTTTTCCGGACGGCCGGCGATGATGGTGCGCGTCAATTGCCAGTGGACCTCGGCAATTTCCGAGGCCTTGAACGCAAGCACGATCTGGCGGCTGCGGCGCGGGCCGCCAAGCCCTGCGAAATAGATCGATTCCTCGACCTCTGGCACCACTTCGGTAGAGGTAAACACCCAGGTGTCGGCATGGTCGGCGGCCAGCACCAGACGGTCATGCTCATCCTGGAGCAGGCTTATATCGGGATGGACATGGAAACGCACCGTGACGAAGTCACGTCCATTGTTGCGGATAGAAGCGCCGCCCGGGCGCAGGAAACGGTCCCTGCCGGCAAACACATTGCCTTCGGTCGATAATTTCAGCTCGCGCTCATGCAGGAAGCCGAAGCGCGCCACATAGCCGTCATGGCGGGCGATGAAGCCCTGGCTGCCCTTCTGGTCGGTGCGCTTGCAAGGTACATGCTGCGGTCCGCCGATCAAAGGCGTGCCGAGCAGGTCGTTGACGCGCAAGGAGTGATTGAAGCGCGCCGACGACGTGTCGTTGATGGTGGCGGTCGAGTGGGCGGCGGTGGCGCGGGCAAGCGGCCGGAACTCGGCGGCGCCATAAGTATCTATTCCGGCGTTGACGATATAGTGCTGGCGGCCCGACGACAATTCGAAGGCGAGGCATCCGGCGTGAGCGGCATTGGATACGTCGACGGGGGGCGGCGGGCCGGTATCGGCGATCACAGTGACACCGCCCATCGACAGGCGCTCATAACCCGAATGCGGCGCGTGCAGCAACGGTGCGCCGGCGGTGTCGTCGTGATGCAGGATGCTGGCGATACGGTCGTGAATGGTGGCGCCCATGCCGTTGAAGCGGGCAAGGCTGCCGTCCTGATGGCGAAAGAAGCGCAGTGCCGGCAGCATCCGGTCGATGGCGCCGATCAGGGCGGCCGGCGGCGTCTCGGCCTGATTGGCGTATGTCTGGCGCAACGGCAGAAGGTCGGCGAGGATTTCAAGCACGGTCATCGGATTACGCGAGATATGGCCGCCGTCAGGCAGGATCTGGCGGTCGAGCTCCTCGGCGAGATTGCGGGTAGCACCGCGTAGCGCCGAGGCCGGCGCCGGCAGCGACAAAGCGGCAAAGGCCAGCGCAATGCGGGCGCGCAGCCTGTCCTTGCCGTCCGGCATCTCGCGCACCATGGCGCGCAGATAGCGGATCTGGACGGCGAGCGATTTCAAGAACGCGCGGTAGAACGGAAATTCGGCGCCCTGCAACACGATCGAGGAATGCTGCAGCCAGGCAATGACACGCTTGGCCGTCGTGCCGGGCTCCCAGGCGACGCCGGAAATATGGCTGCCATGGATTGCAATCCAGTCGGAAACCAACGCCCGCGCGTTGGCGGCGGCGAGCTCGGTACCGGCGGCACGCATATGGCGCAGCCAGCGAAAGCCATGCAGCGTTTTTTGCCAGCCGGGATTGGGCACGTCGATCTGGAAGGGCGATTTGCCGCCGGTCTCGACCAGATGCCCCGAAAGCGGATAGCGGCCGTAATAGATCTCGAGCGCGATCTGAGGATCGGCGAGCCGCAGGTCCGGTGGGGCGATCAGGACGCGCTCCGGCGTGCGGCCTGAGTAGCGCCAGCGATAGAGTGGCCCGGCGCGCAAGCGCCGGCGCGTCTTGCGCCAGAACTCCCTCGCGACAAGCGTCCAAAGACGCGTCGTGTTACCGGCAGCGATTGCCAAAACCCCTCCTGATCGTCCTCACCCAAGCACAAGTTTATATGATTCAAGAACTTGTGCGAAGGCGAATTCCGCGGCAGTGGGGCCGTTCAGCCTGTTTTCCATGCCTCCTCGCCCCATGAAGCCGGACGGCGCTTCAAGATCGGCCCTTAGCCGGCTCTGCGCATGCGGGCGGCGAAGAAGCCGTCCAGCCCGGAGCGGCCCGGCGAGCCTAGCTCCAGATCGGCAGGCGTGGTGCGCAACGTGCCTTGCGGCGTCAGAAACGGGTCGATGCCGGCGATCTCACCCGGCCGAAGCGGGTCGTCGACAATCTCCGCATTGCCGGCGAGAAAGTCGCGATAGAGCTCTTCGCCTTCCAGCGGATCGAGCGAACAGTTGGAAAAGACGATGCGTCCACCAGGCTTGACCAGGGTGACGGCGCGGGCAAGCAGCCGGCGTTGCAGGTCGGCCAGTTTTTCGACGTCGGCCGCCGTCTTCGTCCAGGGAACGTCGGGATGCCGCCGCACCGTGCCGGTCGAAGAGCATGGTGGGTCGAGGAGGACGGCGTCGAAGAGGTCCTTCGGCTCGTATTTGAGCAGATCGGCCTGGACGATCTCGGCGGCCAGACCGAGCCGTTCGAGGTTCTGCGTCAGCCGTGCCAGCCGCGTTTTGGACATGTCGAGCGCGGTGACGTGGGCGCCGGCGAGGATCAGCTGGGCGGTCTTGCCGCCCGGCGCGGCACAGAGGTCGGCGATTCGCAAACCATTGATGTCGCCGAACAGCCGGGCCGGCAGGCTGGCCGCTGCATCCTGAACCCACCAGGCGCCTTCCCCAAAGCCGGGCAGTTCGGTCACGGAAGCGCTGAGCTTTTCCACCCGCACCGTGCCGGTCGGCAAGACAAAGCCGCCGAGCCGTTCGGCCCACAGCGCCGGGTCCGACTTGACCGAGAAATCGACCGGTGCCTCATGGCGATGGGCGAGCAGTATCTGCCTGGCCTTGTCGAGGCCGTAGACCGTTTTCAAACGGTCGGAAAACCATTTTGGCGCCTCGTCGGTAGCGGCAAGTGCTGCCGCGAGCTCGTCCTGCTTGGCCCGCGCCAGCGTGCGCAGCACGCCGTTGACGAGGCCGGAAAAGCGCGCCGTGCGCGGATCGGACTTGGCGTGTGTCACGGCGAGGTCGACGGCGGCGCTGTCGGGAACATCGAGGAACAGGATCTGCGCTGCCGCCACATGCAAAATGTGCGAAAGCGCCGTGGCGTTGGGCGGCAGCGGCTTTTCCAGGCGACGGGCCAAAAGGCCTGATATGGTCATGCGGTAGCGCAGGGCGGTGACCAGAATGGCGCGCACCAAGGCGCGGTCGCGCAGGTCGAGCGCCTTGTATTGTGGATGGCCGTTTTCATGGTCGGTCAGCCCGTCGAGCGGCGTTTTCGCGTCAATGACGGCGGCAAGCAGGCGCGCAGCTGCCTTTCGCGGGGGGGGGGCCGCGCAGGGCCCGCCCCGGGCATAATTTTGTAGCAGGACCCGGAATAAAGTGCCGGGCGGGGGG